>CAZOTB010000086.1:0-26266 GCA_964582645.1 uncultured Verrucomicrobiota bacterium
AGGCGATGGGGGCATTCGCGCCCTACCACAACCCGCAGATGCGCCCAGTTGATCGTGGGCGGCGAGATCAGCTATGGAGTGGCGGGGGGCCTCAAGCTGGCGGACGAACGCTTCGGCGGCCTGCCGATCAACGATGCCTTGCTGTTCATTACGAACTTCTCGGCGTGTTCCTCTTTGGTGAGGAAACGAAAAAGCATTTTGTCCTTACTGTTGGCGTCGCGGTAGCCGAGTATGGTGAACTTGCCGACACGGATATTGACGTTCTGCTGCCAGTTGTAGTCCCTCAACTGCCAGATCACCCGCTTCACCGGATGACTCGCATCCATGCCGGGTTCTTCGCCCAGTTCCTTTTGCGGCGATGCGGTATCGGTCTTCGGACGGGGCGGGCCCTGTTCGATGGGGATTTCTTTTTCGGACGCAGGAGCTTGGATCGTCGCGTCCTCTGCTTGCAGGAAGGACAGAGGCAGAATGACGAGGGGCGGAATCATTACGGGCCACAGTTTGATCCTCTTTCTGCCTGCAATCATTCTGCCAAACTCCTCCTCATGCTCGCTTTGCCGCACGGGCAATCGCCCGCTTGGTATTGACCTTCGCCAGATGGGCGCGGAACTCGGCGCTGGCGTGAATGTCTCCAAGCGGGTCCTGACCGTCGGCGGCATGGCTGGCGGCTTCGGTGATTGTCGCAGCATCGAGACGTTTGCCTTCCAGCGCTCGTTCGACCGGCTCGGCCCGGTAGGCTTTGGCGCTGATGCCGGTCACTCCTATCCGTGCGTGCAAGCAGTTGCCTTTGCCGTCGGTGGTGAGGACGACAGCGGCGCCCGCGATGGCGAAGCCGCTCGCCTTCTGCGCGAACTTCTCGTAAGCCATGCCGGTCTTGCCGGTCGGAATCGGGATGCGAGCTTCGGTCAGAATCTCATTTGGCTGGAGTGCGCTCTGCAGCATCCCGACGAAGAAATCGGCTGCTTTGATCGTGCGTGTGCCGCCAGGCCCGCGCGCGGTAATCTCTGCCTCGAGCGCCAGAACGCTTGCCGGCCAATCGGCTGCCGGGTCCGCATGGGCGAGCGCACCGCCAAATGTGCCTTTGTTCCGCACCTGCACGTCGCCGATGACAGACGCGGCCTCGGGCAACATCGGCAGCTTCTTCTTCAACAACTCGGACGCCTCGATGTCGTGATGGGTCGCCATCGCGCCAATCACGATTGCGCCGCCGTCCTCGCGGATGTACCGCAGGTCGCGAATGCGGCTGATGTCCACCAGGTGTTTCGGTTGTGCGAGACGAAACTTCATCACGGGGATGAGACTGTGTCCGCCCGCGAGCAACTTCGCATCGTCGCCGTGGGAGGAGAGCAGCGAGAGCGCATCGTTCAGACTGGTCGGACGATGGTATTCGAATTTGGCTGCGATCATGGGTTGCTCCTAATTCGCGGCTGGGGGTGTGGTGCGCTTCTTCAACACCATGGCCACCTTATCCGAAAAGGCGTTCGTGTTCGAGGCGTGCTTGGTCAGGAATCTCTCCCATTCCTCGGGCGTGGCCGTGTACAGCGGCAGACCCTCCTTCTGTTTAAGGGACGGGATTTCGACCTCCTTGCGTTCGACGGCCTTGGAGAACCATTCATAGTTCAGCGGCAGGAACGTCGCGGTGTCACCGTTCACTTCGACCTTGCTGACCGTGTGGACCGTTCGGATGTGGATCAACCAGTAACCGTTGATCCTGGGGTCGTCTGGTGGGTCGCTGGCCATGCTGTCGCAGAAGATGTTGGTGCCGATTTTGAAATACGTCAGCGCGATCTGCCCGGGGACGTCGTGGTCGTCGAACACGAACGCCTTGTTGTTCTCAAACGTCCACGGCTTCACTTTCGGATCGGACGATTGCCATTCTCCGAGGAGGGGCGCCGTGGGGAGAACGGATCTTTCGGTGCAGAACGGATGCAGTGATTGGACAACGCAGCCGGCGAACAGCAACGCGCAAGACAATGAGAGCAAGCCAAAGCTTGTACTCCAAACGCTTCGCCGGGTTTGCGCGAGCGTTCGTAGTTGAAGCTTTAGCTTGTCCGCCACCCGATGAACTCTTCGGTTCATACTCATACTGCCGGCACCTGAACCTTTCCTTTGCGCACGTCCCTGGCTGTGTAACGCACGCCCTCGCGCGGCTTCGTTTCGTGCTCGTGAATGATCCGCCAGAGCTTCTCGGGTTTGAGCGGCAAATCCACGTGCTTGACGCCGAGCGGGCTGAGCGCGTCAATCACCGCGTTGGCGATGGCGGGCGTCGCGCCGATGGTGCCGGCCTCGCCGACGCCCTTGATGCCGAGCGGGTTGACCGGGCTGGGCGTGATGGTGTGGCCGAGGATGTAGTCGGGAATGTCGCTCGCGCGCGGGATGGCGTAGTCCATGAACTCGCCCGTGATGAGCTGGCCATTCTCGTCATACACAACCTGCTCCATCAACGCCTGCCCCAGCGATTGCGTGATGCCGCCCTGCACCTGGCCCTCGACGAGAAGCGGATTGATGAGGTGACCGCAATCGTCCACGGCGACGTATTGGACGAAGCTCACTTCGCCCGTGTCGCGATCCACCTCGACGGCGACGATGTGCGTGCCGAACGGGAACGTGCAGTTGCTCGGCTCGTAAAAGCTCGAAGCTTCAAGTCCCGGCTCGAAGTGCGCCGGGAGATCCTTCGCATCAATCGAAGCGAACGCCACCTTGCCCCAACCAAGCGCGTTTTTCGGCTTGCCCTTGAGGTAAAACTGGCCGGCGCCGTTCTTGACCTCGAACAAACAATCCTTCTCCTTGCCGCGCAGCAGGTGCGCGGCGAGTTTCCTGGCCTTGGCGATGAGTTTGTCGCAACACATCACCAGCGCGGTGCCGCCGATGGCCGTGGCGCGGCTGCCGTAGGTGTCGCGACCGTACGGCGCGGTGTTGGTGTCGCCGTGAAGCACGACAATGTCGCCTGCGGGCACGCCGAGTTTGTCGGCGATGATCTGGGTGAAACTCGTTTCCTGTCCCTGTCCGTGCGGCGACGCGCCGGTGATCGCGGTGATTTTGCCCGAGAATTCGATGCGGATGCTGCCCCATTCCCAGCCGCCTGCCGACATGATCTTGGACGGGCCGAGCGCGCAAATCTCGACGTAGGTGGAGAGGCCGATGCCGAAGAGCCGCCCCTGTTTGCGCGCGGCGTCGCGCTGTTTGAGCAACGCCTTGTAGTTCGCCATCTCCATCGCCTTCTTGAGCGCCCCCTGGTAGTTGCCGCTGTCGTACGTGAGCCCGCACGCGGTGTTGAACGGAAACTCGCTCGGCTTCGGGAAGTTTTTCAGGCGCACCGCCACCGGGTCGAGCCCAAGCTCATCGGCCACCAGGTCCACAACGCGCTCGATGAGGTACGTCGCCTCGGGACGCCCCGCGCCCCGGTAGGCGTCGGTGCTCATCTTGTTCGTCCAGACGCCGACCACCTCCATGCGCATCGCCTTGACCTTGTAGCAGCCGGTCATCATCAAGCCCGTCAGCGTCGGGATCGCGGGCGTGAGGAGTTGGTTGTATGCGCCGACGTCGGCGATGGTGCGACCCTTGATGGCGAGGATGGTGCCGTCTTTCTTGACCGCGATCTCGTAATCGCCGATCTGGTCGCGACCATGAATGGTGGCCTGCGCATTCTCACGGCGTGACTCGATCCACTTGACCGGCGCGTTCAACTTCTTCGCGATGAAACAAAGCAGCGCCTCCTCCGCATAGACATTCAGCTTCGACCCGAACCCGCCGCCGACTTCGGGCGCGACGACGCGGATTTTGTTTTCCGCCGCGCCGATCATGCCGGGCAACATTGTGCGGACAAGATGCGGCACCTGGGTCGAGGTGTACAGGGTGTACGATTCGTCGCCCGGGTTGTACTGCGCGATGAGCCCGCGTGGCTCGATGGCCATCGGGCAAAGCCGCTGGTGAAACATGCGCTGCTGGAGCACGCGGTCGGCTTTCTTGAATTCCGCTTCAAGATTGCCGTTCGCCAGCGACCAAGTGAAGCCGTGGTTCGTGCCGAGTTCGGGATGCGTCAGCGGCGAATCCGCCTGCAGCGCCTTTTCGGGATCGCTCACTGCCGGCAGCGCGTCGTAGTCCACTTCGATCAACTCCGCCGCGTCCCGCGCGAGGTAACGATCCGTCGCTACCACGACCGCTACCGGATGACCGACAAAATAGACGCGATTGCCCGCAAGCAGAGTGTGCGTGATCGCCTTCATGGCCGGTAACGGCGACGCGCACGGCACCGGCCCCGTATGCGGGTTCACGTCTGCGCCAACGAATACCGCGACGACGCCCGGCAACGCCTTGGCGGCGTCAGTCTTGATGCCGTTGAGCTTCGCGTGGGCGTAGGGGCTTCGGACGAAGGCGCAGTGGAGCATCCCCGGCAGCTTCATATCGTCCACGTACGTGCCCATGCCCTGGATGAGCCGCGGGTCCTCGACGCGCCTCATCGGTTTGCCGATGAGACCGGGAGTCTTGGCTGCGGCAGTCATCGCTTACCTCCCTTTTTCGCCGCGTACTCGATGGCATCAATGATATGGCTGTAACCCGTGCAACGGCAGAGATTGCCTTCGAGCGCGTGAGCGATCTCCTCGCGCGTCGGCTTGGGATTTCGTTCGAGCAACTGCACGCCACTCAGGATCATGCCGGGCGTGCAATAGCCGCATTGCAGGCCGTGTTTCTCCCAAAAGCCTTCCTGCACGGGATGGAGCTTGTCGCCATTGGCGAGTCCTTCGACCGTGGTGATCTCGCCGCCGTCGGCCTGCACTGCGAACATCGTGCAGCTCTTCACCGCCTTGGCCGGTTCGCCATCTTCCTTGAGGAGCACGGTGCACGCGCCGCAGATGCTCGTCTCGCAACCCACATGCGTGCCGGTGAGATTGGCCACGTCGCGGATGTAATGCACGAGCAACAATCGCGGCTCGACATCGTGCTCGTACCGGGTGCCGTTGATCTTGATTTTCACTTTCATGGAAACCTCGGGGTGGGGTTGGAATGAGGGTGATCAATCATTTATTGCTCGTGTTCCGGGCCAGCGAATTCCTAGCAGAACGACCCGGGTACGCCAACTGAAAAGTGGTATTTGAAAACCACGGAGCGAACACCCGTCACGTCACCCTTCGCGTACAGTCTCGTCAATCGAGACGATGTGCAGCGGGATGATGGTGTGGGAAATCCCGTTCTGATCAATGACCACGACGACCTTGGGATGCAGCGCAATAAAATCACAGTGCGCACCGTGAAGGCGCGTCCCTTGGACAAATGCACCGTGAAGGACAGACAGGAAACGTCACGGTGGTTAGGAAACCGTCATCACCGTTTCCGCCGAGTAACGTTATGGGGGGGGAAAGTCCGAGTTCTCTCGCCGCGGATTCGATCACCTGACGGTGCCGTGCGACCTGCGACTTCGAAAGTCGAAGGCATCGCACGGCCTTACGAAGGGTGTAACCCTGAACCAGAAGATACAGGATGGTTTGTTCAAGCTTTGGCGGCCGCTGCCAGAGCGCCATGTTCCTGCGCTGCGTCTTCGTCTCCGTCGGCCTCGCTTCCAGCCGTTGCTGGATTGTCGGATGCTCGTGGAGCATTGGGACCTCCTTTCGGACGAGCGATCTCGGCAGCGCTGCGCTTGCCACGCGAGATCGCGCACGCGCTTCCGACCGCAGAGGTTTGATTCAGCGGGAAGAAACCCTTGAACGGAAACGCGAGCATGGAATCACGCACGACGGGATGTCGAGACGAGCAGGGAAGACTTTGATAATCTGGCGTTCACAGAGTGTCGGGCTCCAGATGGGCGCGGCTCGTGGCTCGGGGACAACTTCGCATTGACCTCCGCCTGCCGAGTGGCCTATCATCGCCACCGGAGCGTCGAACCATGTTCGCGATCATCGTCCCCACCGGAAGCGATCACGACCGTTCCCGGCTGCCCGTCGCCACGCTCTCGCTCATTGCGGTCAACCTCATCGTGTTTGTCCTGTCGAACCTCGGCGATTACGAGAAGATCATTCACACCTTCGGTTTCATCGCGGCGAACCCGCTGCCGCACCAGTTCCTGACGCACATGTTCCTGCACGCGGGCTGGCCCACCGGGGCCGAAGCCGGCTGGCCCGACTACCTGATGTGCCTCCTCCATATCGGCGGCAACATGGCGTATCTCTGGTTTGCGGGCGGCGATCTGGAAGACGTGATGGGTTCTGCGAAATTCCTCGCCGCGTATTTCCTCAGCGGCATCGCGGCGGCGATGCTATTCTGGGTCACGGCGGTGGCGGGGCGGTTCACGGACCTCGGCGAGCCTGCTGTCGGGGCGTCGGGAGCGATCTCGGGATTGCTCGGGCTGTACCTGATCCGGTTTCCGCGATTCAAAATCCGCCTCTGGTTCGGCGCATTCATCCCGTTCCCGTTCATCATGCGACAGGGGATCACGCGCATCAGCTCGATCTTTTTCATCGGCGCGTTCATGGGCATCGAGTTGTTCCTGGGAATCCAGACGTTGAAAGCCGGTGGCGGCTCGGGCGTGGCGCACTGGGCGCACATCGGCGGTTTTCTGCTCGGCGTTCTCTACGGACTGATGACGAAACAATTTCAGTTCGGCCAACAGGAATACTTGCTCAAGGAGGCAGATTACCTATTCTACAAACAGAAATGGCACTCGGCGATGGAGTACTACCAAAAAGCGGCGCAGCAGTTCCCGAGGTGCGTGGAGGCGTTCAGCAAGTGGGCGCTCTGCTGGGAATGCTCGGGCATCCCGAAGCGCGGCGAACGCGTGCTGTACGATGCGCTGCACTACTACACGCAACAAGGTTGGGAAGAAGAGGCCGCCGTGATCCGTGAGGAACTCGACGGCATGACCGGCAAACCGCAACCGGCCGCGCCGCCGGAGCAGGCTGCGGCCGCGGCACAGCCCGCGACGCCCGCGCCCGCACCAAACTTGTTGTTCCGCAAAGACGTGAAGTGGAAGGGGAAACCGCGGTGATTGATTTCAAATGCAGTTGCGGTGCGCACTTCGGGCTGGCCGACGAAATCGTCGAGCGCGCCCGGTGTCCCCGGTGTGGCGCGCGAGCGGCCGAGGTGCTTGGATTGCTGAAACCGGAGCCGCCGCCCGTTCCAACTCCGCCTCCAGCGCCGGTAGCGCCCCCGCCACCGGCGGTGCCGACGTTCAAGTTGACAGGTGTCAGGCCCGCGCCGCCGACGCCACCGAAACCGCCCGCCCAACCGGCGCCCGCGCCGCCGACCACCAGCCACGCAGGCGGCCTGCGATTACGCACCACCGAGGATACGTTCAAGCCCAAACCGTTCTCGTTGCCGATCCTCGAAGGCGGCGCGGCGACCACGACCGACGACGGCGTGCCGATTCTCATGCCGATCGAGGATCAAGCCACGCCTGCCGCACCGGCCCCCCCTCCTGTGCCCGCGGCGAAGGAGCCGGTGGCGACGAAGTCGTTGAAAGTGATCCCGCCGCCGCCGAAGAAAGTCGGCGCCACCCCGCCGCCGCCACCCGCGGTGAAGCCGCCCGGCCCGTTGCTCAAGCCGGCGGCGTCGAAGGCATTGGTCTCGTCCGTCCGAGAGATCCAGCCCACCGGCGAACACGGGCACGTCTCGGTTTCCAAAGAGCATGCTGTACCCGCCCGCGGAGCGCACGGAACCGGCATCCCATGCGCGGCGCATCCGGATAAAGAGGCAACGCACAATTGCATGAACTGCGCAAAGCCGATCTGCATCGAGTGCGTGCATCAGTTTGGTTACTACTGCAGTGCCCAGTGCAAGAGCGTCGTCGCATCCCGCGAGCCGAAGCTGTCCCGCGATTCGTCGGCGAAGGAAGTGGACAGCGCCGTCGGCAAAACGATGGACCTGATGGGACGCTTCCTGGTGAAGCTGAAGATCCCGGCGGTGATCCTCATCGTGGGCGTAATCGGTTACTTCGTCTATCTGAAGCTTGCGGGACCGCGCGGGCGCATGACCGCCAACTTCGACCTGTTCTCCGAGATCTCCGCGTTCCACGCCGAGATCGTCGCACCCGACACCATCGTGGCGCAGGGCAACGACGAACTGGTCTGCGTCAACCTGCCGGCCCAGAAGGAACTCTGGCGCGTCAACCTCGCCCCGCTCGAAGAAAAATACGAAAAGCCCAAGCCGAAACAGGGCGCCAAGGTCGTTCCCGACAGCCGGGAGTTCTCCGAGAACCTGGGCAGCGTCAGCTCGGGCGGCGAACAGTCGTATCGCGACCGGCTGCGTTTCAGGGAGGCGATGGGCGGATACCTGGTGCTGGCCTCGACCCGGCAGTTGGTCGTGATGGACGCGAAGGACGGCAGCGTGAAATGGAAGCAGTTCAAGCCGAACGGCAGCATTTCCATCGGAGCGGTACACGAGGGCGGCATCCTGTGCACGCTCACGGAGTATCCTGATTACTCGTCCGAGGAAAAGATTGATTGGCGCAACCGGCCCAAGCCCAAGTCGGAGATCGTGAGCTACGCACTCGTGGACGGCTCGCCCAAATGGACCAGCACCAACACGCTCGCCTACGGCGGCTTGCAGCACAACGGCCAACTGGTCACGCTTACGTTTGAAGGCGGGGCCGGAGCGGCCTCCGCCGCCACAAGTGGAGGAACAACGACACGTTCCACGACCGGCAAGAAAACGCTGGGTGGAATCCAGGGCCTCACCGGCGGCGGCGGCGACGACGACGATTCCGACGAAGAAGAGGACGTGCCTGCCGGCCCCGCGGGCAATTATTCGCTGCGATTCCTGTCGCTCGCCGACGGCAGCCTGACCGGTCAGAAGACCATGGCGCTCTCGGCGGGCGGGCGCTTGCAGAAGCTGGGCGACCGGTTCTGCGTCGTCGCCGGCCCCGAGGTGTGGGTGTACGACAAGGGACAGGACCCGGCCCTCAAGGTGAAGTTCCCCGGCAACGTGCGCTCAGTGGCGATGGGCGGCGACACCATCGCAGCCACGACCGACAAGGGCGTGGTGGCGCTCGACGCGGCGACGGGCCAACAGAAGTTCGTGCGCGATGGCTTGCAGGTAAAACGCGTGCATGTCGGCCCCGATGGCAGCGTGTACGTCTCGGCCGAAGTGCCGAAGGGGGACGCGACGAAAGGCGAGGCGGAGAAGTACCGACTGGCCACGGTTGCGGTGGGCGGATTCAGTTTTCCCTCCGAGACCGTGGCGGCGTTTCTGAAACTCAAGCCCAAGACCGGAGAGACGGCATGGGGCGTGAAATACATCGGGGAACAGGTGTATTTTGCCGAGACGGAAATCCTGGTGGTGGACACGTTCGAGAAGCTGCATCTGTTCGCGGGCGGCGAGCCGTTCGCGGGGCACCTGAGCCTGCGCAGCCTCAACCCGCGGAACGGGAAAGATCGCTGGACCTACCTGGCCAAGGCCGATCTGTATCACAAGGAAGTCGTCGGGAAGAAATTCTTCGTCGTGATCTCCGAGGACCCGCCGGCGGGACGGTTCAATCCCTCGTGTAATTTCAAGATGCAGTACGTCGAGTGCAAGTGAGGCGCAGCGGTAAGTGCGACTCACGAGGGAAAATCGGGGCGGAGAGATTTGAACTCTCGACCTCTTGCACCCCAAGCAAGCGCGCTATCCAGGCTGCGCTACGCCCCGACGGGATTGAGTCAACTATGATGCGCCAAGTGCCCGGCAGGCGCAACTGATTTTTCGACCGCTACTTCTTCGCGGGCGCGACGGCGGGTTGCTGCGCCGCAGGCTGCGGTTGCTGGACGCTGAGGTTGTAGCGCGCGAGGATCTGTTGCACCTCGGGATGGGTGGAAGCCTGCGAAGCGACTTCGTTCAACAGATTCTGCATCGCGGTACGATTCTGCTGGAGCGTCGGGTTCTGTTCGATGGCAGTGATCTGGTTGTTGGCGTTCTCCAGTTCGAGTTGGGTGCGCTGGTTCTGCCGGTACATGAACAGATTGAGCGAAATGCTCACGAGCAACACGGCTGCGAGCAAGGCGTAGAGAAGCAACCGCATCTCCCGCATCGGATCGGCTGCCGCTGAAGGCGCGGCGACGACCTGCTCCTCCGTCTGCGTGGTGGACTGATTGGGTTCGCTCAATGGATCGGTTTCGTTCATCAGTTCTTCTTTGCGGAAGCGGCGGCCGCCGGGGCCGGTGGCGCGGGTGCGGTGCCGCGGACCACACCGTACTTTTGCAGGATCGGCACGAGCCATGGGAATTGTCCGGACAAGCCGGCAAGGTCTTGCGCGATAAGACTGATCTGCGTGTTGGTCTGTTGCGCGGCCTGATTGACCTGGGCGAGTTTGTTGACGGCGCTGATGATCTGCCGCTGCAGCGTGACGCTCCGCCACGCGAAGGTCAGATTGCACACGATGCTCAACAGCAGGAGCGCGCATCCCGCTGCCAGGAGCAAGCGATGCAGCGGACTTTGTTCTTTGGGCGTCATACGACCGCGAAATCGTATCAGGTGACCTCGCTTTTGCACGCAAAATCAAATTCCACTTGTCAGCCCCGGTCAACTCTGCAACCGTGAGCCGGCAACCGCGGACCATGGAACCCGAGCAAACCTCCACATTGCACAGCGACTGGGACGCTCTGCAAACCCTGACCGAACACCCCGCGCTGGTCTGGGTGGTGGCGGGGGTGTTCCTGGCCGGGCTCGCGGCCGACCTCTGGATCGTCCTCGCGGCCTTCCGCAGACGTGACCCCACCGCGCCAACAGCGTCGTCCTTCCGGGTGGCATTCAAACCATGGGGGCTTGCCGAGGTGGGACTGATCCTCGGGATGGTCTGCATGCTCTTGCTGGTTGGTTCGCTTGTGTTCAAGTGGATGGAACAATCGGGACTCGTCCTCGACGAAGACCTCTACCAATTACAGCTCCTCGCCAGCGGCATCGTGCTCGATGGGATCGGCGTGCTCGGCATCCTGCTGCTGCTGCACACGGCTCGGATCGGGTTGCGCGAGGCGTTCGGGATCGAAGCGCGGACCGTGCTGCGGTCGGTCGGGCGCGGGTTGTTCTTCCTGCTGGCGGTGCTGCCGGCCGTGTGGCTGTTTGCCGCGATCTCCCAGCAGCTTTGCGACATGTTCAATTACGCCGTCAGCAAACAGCAGGCGATGCAACTGTTTCTCGAAAGCGATTCGGTTGTCACGCGCGGAGCGATCGCGTTCATGGCAATCGTGGCGGCGCCGTTGTTCGAGGAACTCTTCTTCCGCGGACTCGCCTATCCGGCGCTGAAACAGCAGATCGGCATGACGGCGGCGTTGCTGGTGACGTCACTCGTGTTTGCGGCCATTCATTTCCACGTGCTCTCATTTCTCCCGCTGCTGGCGCTGGCGATCGGACTGACGCTCGCTTACGAGGCCACCGGCAACCTGCTCGTGCCGATCGTTATGCACAGCGTATTCAACTTGATGACCATCGCGGTTATGGTCATCGTACCCTCATGACCACCATATCCGACCTCGGCGAGTTCGGCCTGATCCAACGTCTCGCCCGGACCGTCTCCCGCGACCCGCGCGCGCTGGCGGGGATCGGCGATGACTGCGCGGTGTTGCCGACGGACGACCCGGAGCGGCTGCTGTTGTTCACGACCGATCCCGTGCTTCAAGGCGTTCACTTCGACAACCGCGCCACGCCATACCAGATCGGGTGGAAAGCGATGGCGCGCAACCTGAGCGACATCGCCGCGTGTGGCGGACGCCCCGCCTGGGCGGTCGTGAGCGCGGGTCTGCGCCCGGACATGACGGCGGAGTTCGTGGATGAACTCTATCGCGGTATGAACACCGCTGCGACGCAGTTCGGCGCGCACATCGTCGGCGGCGACACAACCCATGTCACCAACGGTTTCTTTCTCGCCGTGAGCATGCTGGGCGAGGTCGAACGCGCCCATCTCAAGCTCCGTTCCGGCGCGCGCGCAGGCGACAGCATTCTCGTCACCGGTACGCTCGGCGGTTCAATCGCGGGGAAACACCTCGAGTTCACCCCGCGCGTGCGCGAAGCGCGCTGGCTGGTCGAGCATTACCCTGTGAACGCCATGATTGACCTGAGCGACGGCCTGGCGAGCGACCTCGGCCACGTGCTCGAACAAAGCTCGGTCGGCGCGCACGTGGTGGCCCCGCGTATTCCGATCTCCGAGGCCGCGCGTCACCTTGAATGCGAGGGCGAGCAGGAACATTCCTCGCTCGACATGGCGCTCCACGACGGCGAAGACTTCGAGCTGTTGTTCACGATCCCCTCCCGGCACGTGGATGCTCTGTTGGCGGATTGGCAGAAGCAGTTCCAACTCTCGCTCCGTGCCATCGGCGCGATCACGGCGGACACGGGAAAGTTGGTCCTGGTGGACGCAAACGGCGAGGAGGAATCGCTTTCCCCGCGCGGCTATGACCACTTCCGCAAACGTCAGACTTGAGACGGTCGAAACCCGATCAACGGACGAAACGCTCGCGCGGGCGCAACGACTGGCGACGGAACTGCGCGCGGGCGACGTCGTGGCGCTGAGCGGCGAACTCGGCGCGGGCAAAACCGTCTTCGTCAAAGGTGTTGCGCGCGCGCTCGGGTGCGAGCAAGCCGTGACCAGCCCGACGTTCACGATCATTCACGAGTACCGCACCACGCCGCCGGTGTTTCACATTGATCTCTACCGGCTCAACACCGAGCAGGAAGCGCTGGATGTTGGCATCGAGGAGTACCTGCGCGGCGACGGCATCTGCCTGATCGAATGGGCGGAACGAATCGACCGGCTCCTGCCCGCGAACCACATCGCCGTCCGCATCGAGGTTCTCTCGGACACCGCGCGCCGCGTGACCATCCGCCGACCATGCTGACGCTCGCCGTGGACACATCCTCCGCCGTGGGCAGCGTGGCGCTGGTGCGCGACGGCAACGTGCTCGCCGAAACGACCAGGGTTTCCGCCAGTGTTTCGCCGCGCACCAGGACGGTGACGCACTCGACCAATCTGGTGCCGACAATCGAGCAGTTGCTCTCAACTCTCAACCCTCAACCCTCCGCTCTCAACCTTCTCGCCGTCGGTCTCGGTCCCGGTTCGTTCACAGGCGTCCGCGTCGCCATCGCCACGATGAAAGGTTATGCGCTGGCGTTGAAGAAACCCGTGGTCGGAGTATCGAGCATGGATGCCCTTGCGCTCGCCCACAAAGATCGCCTCCCCACCGGCTGCACGACGCTCGCCGCCATCGTGGATGCCGGCCGCGGCGAGACGTACTGTTCCACTTACTCCGTGCTGGAAGGACAGTTCTTCAAAGTGACCGAGACGACCATCGTCACCATCGAACAACTCCGGGCGCGCATCCTGACCCCGACCTTCTTTATCGGCCCACAGCTCGGGGAGCAGCGTGCAGCTCTGGAGAAACATCTCGGTTCGCGCGCGATCGTGGATGGCAACCCCGTGCATCCGTCCGCGGCAGTGGTGGGATTGCTCGCGGAGGAAAAGTTCGCCGAACAGCGGATCGGCGATGGCGACATCGAGCCGATCTATCTGCGGTTGCCCGCCGAGAAACGCTGACCCCGTTCGGTTACTTCGTCTTCGGCGGACGCAACGGCGGAATCGGCTGCAAAATCTTGCGCCGCTCGGGCGTCAGCCGGTCCAACAACGCCTGCGAGTACTCATACCCGTACCGGGTCGCCGCCCAGCTCGCGCCGTAGCGGTAGATGGTGACGCGACGTTCCCCGCTCGGATTCGTCCGGCTGCTGCCGCCGTGGATCAAGCCGTCCACGAACAGAACCGCGTCGCCCGCTTTGAGATGAACGGGCACCGCCGCTTCGAGATGGTCCATGCGATCGCCCTTGCCGTAGTTGCCGATGTTCGGATGAGGGAAATTTGATTTGTGGCTGCCGGGCACGACCATCGTCGGTCCGTCACCGGGACCGATATCCGTCAACGCGACGATGATGTTGCACTGACCGCAGCGGAACACGCCGTCCTTGTAGCGATATGCGCCGCGCATCGCGCCGCGGTACCCGCCCGAGTGGGCCGGGTGGTGGCCGCCTGAACTGCGCTTGGAAGCGATGCATTCGTCAATGAATAGTCCCTGGACGTACGACTGTTCCTCGCCGCAGTAGTGGCGCACATACTCGATCCAACTCGGATGATCAATCAACCGCTCGAACGGTTCGCCCACCTCGACGCAGTTGTGCAGCTCGAACCCGGTGCTGTCGGTGTAGTCGCGGCGATGGGCGTTGCCCCACCACTCGCCGACTTTGAGCGGCGGAAAATTGTCGAATGCCTTGTTCAATGCCGCGACGAGCTCGGGTTCGACCGCCTTTTCGAGAATCAGGTAGCCGCGCAGGTCGAAGAGGAAGTCGTCGAGGGCAGATGGTTGCCGTGGTTGCATGTTTGTGTGCTCCGTGAGCGAGAGAAGCTGATAGCAGACTCACCATCCGCGCGCAAGCCGGGGAGACCGGACGGTTGAGCCATGTTGGGGTGCGCAACGCGCCGCTCAGGCCTGGTATCCGCCGGTGATGTAGCGTTCCAACTCGTGGATCGTGAACTCGCGGTCGGAGATGATCTCCTTGACCACGTCGCCGATGGAGATGATCCCGATCAGTTTTCCGTCCTCGATCACCGGCAGGTGCCGCGTGCGCTTGTCGGTCATCAACGCCATGCAATTCTCGATGGTGTCGTCGGGGCCGATGTACAAGACATCGCGCGTCATCAGTTCGGCGATGCGAGTGGTTCTCGACGAACGCCCCTGCAACACCACTTTGCGGGCGTAATCCCGCTCGGTGAAGATGCCGACGAGTTTGTCGCCCTCGAGCACGAGCAATGCGCCGATGTTGTTGCGCGCCATCAGTTCCAGCGCCTCATAGACGGTGGCGGAGGGCGAGATGGACCAGACGTGATTGCCTTTGACCTGGAGTAGTTGTCGTACGGTGTACATAAAGATTGTCCCGTTGTGCGACCAAATCAGTTTACGCCTCGGCCGTTCCGAGCGCAAGCACGCAGTTGCAGAAGTCGCGCTCTCCCTGATTGACCAATCGGGCTGCAGCGTTGTAACGTGGCGCCAACAAAGGAATCATTTTTATGACCACAGCTATCGCAGCCGGTCCGTTGGCCCTATTGGGAGGAACGAAGTCGGTCACCAAGGATCCGGGGGACATTTTTCATTGGCCGATCGTCACCAAGGAAGATGAAGATGCCGTCGTTGCCGTGTTGCGCCGCGGCGCGATGAGCGGCAGTGAAATCACAATGGAGTTCGAGAAGGAGTTTGCGGCGTGGATGGGAATGAAATACGCGCTTGGCTACTGCAACGGCACCGCGTCGTTGCTTGGCGCCTTCTGGGCGTGTGGCGTCGGCGCGGGCGACGAAATCATCGGCCCGAGCATGACTTACTGGGCGAGCAACCTGCCCGCGCTGCAACTCGGTGCCGCGATTCATTTCGCCGACATCGAGCGCGACAGCCTCTGCATTGATCCCGCTGACATCGAACATCGGATCGGACCGCGAACGAAGGCGATCCTGGTGGTGCATTACGCGGGCTATCCCGCCGACATGGATCGCATCCTCCCCATCGCGCGCAAGCACGGCGTGAAGGTGATCGAGGACGTCTCGCATGCGCACGGTACGCTCTACAAGGGACGCAAAGTCGGCACCTTCGGCGACATCGCGGCGATGAGCATGATGGCCGGCAAGAGTTTCGCCATCGGCGAGGCGGGCATGATGGTCACCAACAATCTCGACCTGTATGAAAAGTGCGTCGCCTTCGGATTCTACGAACGCACGGGCATTCCCACGCGCTGGGCCAAGGCGGGCGCGAAACTGCAAAACGCCGAGGTCAGCCCGTACGCGGGGTTGCCGATTGGAGGCGTCAAACATCGCATGAACCAGACCTGCTCGGCCATGGGGCGCGTCCAGCTCAAGTATTATCCGCAACGCATCGCAGAGATTCAGAAGGCGATGAACCGGTTCTGGGACCTGCTCGAAGGCGTGCCCGGCATCCGCGCGCATCGTCCGGCCAAAGGAAGCGGTTCGACGATGGGCGGCTGGTACTCGGCGCGCGGGTTGTATCGCGCGGAGGAACTGGGCGGGTTGTCGTGCGAGAAATTCTGCAAAGCCGTTCAGGCCGAGGGTGTGGGCGCGTGTTCCCCGGGTGCGAACTTGCCGTTGCACCTGCATCCGCTCTTCCACACGGGCGATATCTTCCGCCAGGGCAAACCGACCATGGTTGCGTTCGGCCAGCGCGACGTGCGGCAGGGCGAGGGCAAACTCCCGGTCTCGGAGAGCATTGGCGAGATTGCGTTTGGCGTCCCGTGGTTCAAACACGATCGCCCCGAGATCATCGAGCAATATGCCGCCGCCTATCGCAAGGTGGCGGAGAACGCGGATCTGTTGCGCTGAGCTTATTGTCCTGCGAACGGAAGCAACGTGTACTTGAACCCGATGCTCTCGGGGGCTGTGGTCTTGTCGGTCAGTTGCACCAGCACCGTGTGGTTCTTGCCCATTTTCACGGGACGCGCCTGATCGAACTCGATCTTCACCCCGTAGCCGCCGCGATCAATCACCACTCCCGCGAGTGATGCCGGCTGTTCGGTGACGGCTTCGCCGCCGGGGCCTTTCACGGTCGCCGGCTTGTCCTTGGGAGAAACGAACGGGATCATCTCGTACGCTTCCGCGATCGCCGAGGGCGGGCCCATGTTGAAATACGCCGCGCGATAAATCGTGTCGGCGAGTTGGACGCTGCAGGCAATGCGATCGTCGCTGTAGGTGTAGCTCCTCGTGACACGAACCGGCCGATCGCGCACCTCTCCCGAGCCGGTGACGGTCGCGCCATCCAGCTTCGCGTTGAGATGCTTGCTGTCGGCCGCAACCAACGGTGTGCCGTCGGCGAGTGTGCCCACAAGCGAGTGAATGTGGAAGTTGGGCCAGTTCGCGCGCTCCATTCCTTTGCCGTAACTGCCCGCCAACGTCGAGGCGAGCACCGTTCCATTGCCGGGCACGGTAAGCTGGCACAGAATGCCGCCGCCGTAACCGAGGCGCGTGGCGAAGTAGTTGTTGAGCCACTCGGGCGTGAGATGACCGTGAAACGTCAGCGCATAGTAGTTCTTCCGCCGTGCCGCGAACCATTCGTCGCCACCGTTGACGCTCACCGTGAAATCGGGCCCGGGCTGCGCTTTCGGGTCCACAATCGGAATCCCCGCCGCGTGGTGCGTGCGCGAGTCCCACGGGTACGCATCCGCGTCCGCGCAGTGAAGATAGCTGTAAAGTACAGTATGGCGGTCGAGGATTGCCTTGAACTTTGGGTCGTTGAAATCGTGCACGACCGCTTTGTAGTTGTCGGAGATGTACGAGCCGTAATGGTAATCGTGCGCGAAATGCTCCTGGCAATCGCCCGACTTGCTGATGCCGACGCCCCGGCGCCAACCTTCATGGGCAAAGCGATCGAGATACGTCTCCGCCAACTCTGTCAGCATCGGATCTTTCACGGCTTTAGAAGCATAGTGCAACGCCATCGGGATGTGCGACAGCGCGTTGCCGTTGCTGCGTTCGATGCCCCGCGCGAACGCGAGCCGATCGCCGCACAGGATCATCGCTTCGCGAATGATGTCCTTGACTTCCTTGGGCGCGTCCGACTGCTGCAAGACGCGCCACGCGGGACGCCAGTAATGCCAGCCGTAGGTAGCGAACAAGTAACCCAGGTTGCCGTGCGTCATGAGCGGGACGTCACCGATGGAGATGATTCGCAACCCTTCGGCCAGGTCACGCAACGCCATGTTCAGCACGTTTGGGTTCTTGTGAGCCGTGTAGTTGTGCATCAACTGGTCGGATAGCGGCGGTGCTTCATGCGGGCCGTTGAGCGGGATGAAGCCGGGCACTTCGGCGAGGCCCTTGTACTCCATCATCTTCGACGAAAACCCGAACGTCTTGGTGCCCTGAGTCGGCTTGATCTCGTTGCCGCTCGCGTCTTTCACCACGAAGTCGTCCGGTTTCAATTTCTTGAGCCACTCGTAGAAGCGAACCTGGTAGCCGTGCCAGAACACCTGATTGTCGTGATAGATCGCTCCACCGCGCAACGCCGCAGCCGTTTCCTTGTCGGGCGCGAACAATGCGGGCGCGCCGCCGATCTGGCGATAGGGATGGTAGTCATCGCGTTGCAACACCACCTGCATCATGTAATCGCCGGTGCCGTCCGACACATCCATGGTCAGCAACTGGTCGTCGTATTTCCCTTTGGGCTCGAACTGCACCGCCGCCTTCGCGTACCCGCCGCTCGCGCTACCGGTCCAAAGCTTCGTGCCATCCGGCGCCGTCAGGGTGAACGTGCGCGTCACCGGTTGATCGAACTCGGCGAAGGCCAGGTTCAGCCCGATCGTTCCCTTCGGCACATGGACATAGCGGCGCTTGAACATCGCGCCGTGCCCGTGCATCCAGAGCGGATGACCCGCGAGCGCGTACTTGAGGCCGGGCTTGAGCCGCAGCGTGACCACGTGGTCGCGGCTGCCGGCCAGCAGCACGCGGTAGATTCCCTTCGTGCCGCCTTTGATCGGAAACGTGAAGCTGCGCTTGGCCAACGCCGCGACGCGCGACGACTCGGTGAACGAACTCCACCGGATCATTGGTACGCTGCCGCGGCCGTAGTTGAGCAGGGAGTACCACATCTCGTGATCCCAACCACCGGTCTCAGGCATGTAAGCGTCGCCCGTGACACCGTCGTCCGGCACCACTTTCCGTTCGAGCACCTTGCCGTCGGGATCGTAGATCTTGAGCAGCACCTCGCGCGGTCCGTTCTCCATGAGATTCCAGTCGCGCACGTCCACCGCAACCTCGAACGCCTTGCCGCCGGGGTTGTTCACGTACGCCGCGACGCCTTGATAGAAACGAAAATAACTTTCTTGTGCGAGGGCGTTGGTCACACGCGCCAGGGCTGATGAATAGGAACCAACCCAAATGGTGGCTTCCTCTGCGAGACAGGTGGTGGTGAAGATGAATAGGATCAGTAATACTTGGATGCTGTTACGGTGCTTCATTGTTCCTTCTCTGTTGCTCGCTATGTCAATCGCCCTCCCACCGCGGCAAGCGGGGTGGAGAGCCTCGGTACATCTCTTTTTTGGTAGTGGTCAATCTTTCCACCACCCCGGCAAGCGGGGTGGAGTGCGTGTCGGGTGTCTGGACATCGGGCGTGCGGCGTTGCGTCCTCCACCCCGCTTGCCGGGGTGGGACGGTTGATTGGCGACTACACACCCTGCGTGAAGACGCTCGTCACCACCTCGCTTGTCGAGGTGGGGCGATGATTGACCGCTAGACGGCACCGAGATCATACTCTCCAAATGTCCCCGCGTAATAGCTGAATTTGAACACCGCCTTCATCGCACACGCATGCGCGCAGTTGTTCATCTAGCATAGCGCAATCTCGGCCGGCGAGCGATCCACGGGACAACCCAGCGCCAAATGCAGATGGTCCGGCTGGATTGCACATCGTGAGAGCAGATGCTCCCTTTTGGCGGCGACTCGTTCGATCATCGCGAGCAAGCCGCGCAATGCTTCGTCCCCGATTTCCCGCCAACGTCCTTCGTTCACCAGCACAACGTGAAGGTTGTACCAGTATTGTCCATGCGAACTCAAACGCGGTTGTGACAGATTCACCCCGGAATACTCTCTCTGAAAATCACCCAGGCGCTCCTGCACTCGCGCATCCGCCATGCGGTGATGGTCGAGCTGTGTTGCGATGTAGTCTTCAATAACGACGCGTTTGGAAGAACCAACGCTCCGCAGGCCGTAGTTGCGCTGGAATGCTTTGGGTCGTTGGGCGCGCACAAGGTACTGGAGACGACCCTTGATCGAGCGAAGCAATGCGGACGGGCGGGTCGCGGGTGTGGTGCTGACCAAGAATTGGGTCATTGTTTCTGAGCGGAGCCGGTGGTTGAGAATGCGGACGCCGTCCTTCTCTGTTGCGAAACGTAGGTTCGTCAGCCATTCCGGTTCGGGCGGTGCGGGATCGCGCCAGAACAACGCGACGGTCCAGTTGAGTTGGTACGCTGGCTTGGTGTTGTGGACGGTGTGAATCGGTTGCACGCGGGATCAATCACCGCCCCACCCCGGCAAGCGGGGTGGTGAATCAGCCCCGCACCCGCATCAGGTGGGTGCCGCTGCAGAAGTAGATCGCGTTGTCGGGGCCGCGACAGAGGCCGAAACGATTGAAGGTCTTGTCGGCGTCGGGAGCGAGCTCGGCGACAACCTCCACGCTCTTCAAGTCGTCGGTCACGGCATAGACGCAGCGGTTCGTGACGCCCCAAATGCGACCGTCGAGTCCGCGAACCAGCGCGTTGTTGCAGTGATCGCCCACGCGCATCTCGCGCATCTCGGCGACGATCTTTTTCCGGCTGACACTGAACGCAAACAACGTCGCGCGATAGGCGTGCATCCCAAATACGATGTCCCCACCGGTGTCGAGCCAGGACGCAACCGTGCCCTGGTCGTGGATCACCGGCTCCGACCACACGATCTTGCCGTCGTTCGGTGAGAGGAACGTGAACCGATTCGCCTTCTCGCCCTCGCGATTTTCGCTGACGAGAAGCTGGTTGGTCGCCCCGACATACGTCATCGAGTCGAAACTCGTCCGCGGATAATTCCACCGCGTCACCTGGTCAGTCGCGGGATCAATCCGGCAGAGCCCGCTGTCCACGCAGCCGTAGCCGCCGTGCGCGCAGAAATAGACCATGCCGTCCGGCCCGAGCGCCCGGCCATGCGGACGCTGGAGCGGCAGACCCTCTTCCTTCATCAAGCCAAGCTGCGTCGGCGTGCCGGTCGCAGGATCGAATCGGGTGAGATGGCCGTTCACGTAGCTGGCGAGGTAGAGTTTCCCGCGCGAGAATACCATGCTGTAAATCTCGCCGTTGGTCTTGGTCGGGTTGCCGTACCGGGTGAACTGGCCCGTTGCGGGAGTGAAACGGAAGAGGGTCAACGGGATGAACGTCCCGCCCCAAATACTATCGCCGCCGGGCTCGACGCTGAAAATGCGCAACGGCGAACCTTCGAGGTTGACGGTGAAGGTGGTTTCTTGTCCCGACGGATCTTTCCCTGTGATGGTGCCCTCCTGAGCCGCCGTGATGGAACTGCCGTCGCGAAACTTGAGCGGTAGTCCGGCGGGGACGCTGCGGCGAGCAGCCTTGTCCACGCGCCGCTTCCCGTTCGTCCGCGGGTCGAATTGAACCAGTGTCGTTCCGTTCGGGTTGTAGCTGTAACAGGTCAGATAGACCATCCCATCCGCATCGCACGCCACATCGCGTACGTGCTGGCCGAATTCCTGGAAGCTGCCCAGGTTCTCGCATTTCCCGGTGGCAGGGTCGAATCGGGTCAAAATGTTGGGCGTGTACTCGGGGATATAGACGCGTCCGTCGGGCGCGACATCAATGGTGAACACGGACTCAAACTTCTGATTGCAGACAATGCGCGCGCGTTCGCTCTTCCAATCCCAAACCGCGAGCGGGCCATTGTAGTCGCAATGGTAAATGTCGCCGTTCGGCGCCTGGCTGATTGCCCAGCCGCAGTGAAACGACGGTTCCGCGCGCACCTGCCGGAACTTCCACGTGCCGGCCTCGATCAGGCCAAACCCACCCATCGAGAGCGAGCCGAGCGCGTACTCTGCTCCCGTTTGTGGATGGCGGGCGTGTCGCCAGTGTATCCAGACGTCGCCGAGTGCGCCGACACCGAGGTCCTCCAGCCGGTAGCTTGTCTTCATAGAATGAGAATCGGAAGCCGCGTTTGTAGTCGAGCGCTTCCGCGCGGGCTAGGAAATTCCGTGCAGGATCAAGACCGCGCTAAAGCGCTCGACTACAAACGCAGAGCCATCACCGGGCATCGCTTGTTTCCAACCAGAAAACCTTGTTCTGGATCGTTTCGCCCTTCTCGGGGTACCGCACCGCGCCTTCGAAGAACATCAAGGTCGGCCAACTACCGCGGCCGGGGCCGGTGGGCCGTTCGAGGTTGAACTCGCGCCGGGTCGCCTGCGGGTTGGGTGGCATCACCGGCCGCGTAGTGAACGTCTTGCCCCGGTCGCGTGAGATCAACCAGACCGCAAGATTGCCGGGCGCGTCATCGAGGCGGGAAGCACGTGTCGGCAGTCCGTTCTCCAGCTTGGCCTCCTCCTGTTTCGCGAGCGCGATCACTCCCACAATGACGTCGTTCGCGGTAATCGAGAAGTTCCGTTGCATCGCGACGAGCCCGGGATGGTTCGCCTTGATTGTATCGAGAGAACGTTGCTGCCATTTGCCAGCCGCATCGGGCGTCGCCAGAATCAACTCGCCCGGCTCCTTGAGGTGGGAGCTGTAGAACACGTACGGTTTGCCGGCCGAGTCCACGACGATGCCGCCGCCACTGCCGATCAGGGGCGGACGCCGGGTGTCGTTGGGCGGGCGGGTGTGTTCTGCAAACAAGTCCATCCGCTCGGGCCGGGCGGGAATCTCGATGGGCGCACCATCCGCCCGCTGCCACGTCTTGCCGCCGTCGGGGCTGCGCATGTAGGCGACGGCTTGATGCAATCCAACTCGCTTGTCGAAGTCTTTGCTCTCGTAGAAATCGCAGACCATGTGCAGCACGCGCCCATCGCGACTGAACGCCATCCCGTTGTTGAATCCCGAGTAGCCGGGATACTTGGGATGCCGCCCCACGAGCTTGACTGCGGGCTGCCACGGCTGGCCGGGAGGTTTCACGCACAACTCGAGGCTGTCATGGTTCTTCGCGCGAAAGGTCACGTACAATGTGTCGTCCGGCCCGCACGCCATGACGACGTACGTTCCCGAGCCGATCGCGACCGGCTTGGACCACTGTGAGGCATCGTTGGGACGCGCGGACTGCTGGTGGGTGATGGGTGAGTTGTGTCCGCCGAGGATGACGTGCAGAAATCCTTTGCTGTCCACGGCGAGGACCGGGCGGGCGTGGTTGTCCTTGGCCTTGTCGAATGAGTAGGTCGGCGACCATTTTTGGCTCGCATGATCGAACGTGCGGACGCGATTGAAGTAACCGTTGGTGGTCGAATCCTGCCACACCACATGCGTCCTGCCCTCATGGGTGACGATCAGGTTGCCCGGCCCCGTCGTGGCCCGCTCGCTGCCTTCGGTGGAAATGCAGAACATGTTGGTATCCTCCTTCGCAAGGCTGTCCGTCGAACCAGCCAGCAACAATACCATGGCGAGTGCGACTACGCGGCGCATGTGGGTCCGGTGACTGGAACGATCAGGCGTTGATTTCATAGATGGCGCGACTGCGAAAGCGCCTCGAACGGCCCGGAATCCAATGTGGGAGGCGCCTCAGTGCGCCGACCAATTCCGCCTGTGATGCTGAAACCGGTCGGCGCGCTGAGGCGCCTCCCCCATTAGCCTTTCGAGACATTCACCGCGCGATGTCGAACTTCATGTGCAGGTCGCGCAACTGCCGGGCATCGGGCTCGCTGGGCGATTGCGTCATCAGGTCCACGGCCTTCGCGGTCTTGGGGAACGCGATCACGTCGCGGATGTTGTTGCTGCCGACCAGAATCGCGCACAGGCGATCGAGGCCCAGCGCAATCCCGCCATGCGGCGGCGCGCCGTACCGGAACGCCTGCAGCATGTACCCGAAGCGGTTCTGCGCCACGTCGGGCGGAATCGCCAGCACCTGCTCGAAAATCTTCTGTTGCACGTCGGGTTGATGAATCCGAATCGAGCCGCCGCCGAGTTCGACGCCGTTCAACACCACGTCGTAGTGCTGACCGCGAACCCTGGCCGGGTCGGTGTCGAGCAACGGGATGTCCTCGGCCACCGGCGCCGTGAACGGATGATGCGTGGCGGTGTATCGGTTCTCCTCGGGGCTGAACGTGATCAGCGGGAAATCCACGACCCAGAGGAAGTTCCACTGATCGTCGCGCACGGTGAGCTTGCCCTGTTTCTTGAGCAACTCGGCCACCACCAGGCGCAGTCGCCCGAGCACTTCCCAGACGACGTGACGTTTGTCCGCGCCGAATAGAATCAGGTCGCCCTCCTCGATCTTGAGCTTCTCCACGAGCGCTTTCTTTTCGGCGTCGCTGAAGAACTTCACGATGGGCGATTTCCATTCGCCGCCTTCGACCTTGATGAAGGCGAGGCCTTTCGCGCCGAACTGTTTCGCCGTCTCCTCCAACTCTTTGATCTGCCCGGTCGTGACGCTGGCGAGGCCCTTGGCGTTGATGGCTTTGACCACCCCGCCGCTGTCCACGGCGCCGCGGAAGACTTTGAATGCGCTCTCCCGAAATGCCTCGCTCACGTCCACCAATTCGAGTCCGAAGCGCGTGTCCGGCTTGTCACTGCCGAACCGTTCCATCGCTTCGAGGAACGGCATCCGCGGGAACGGCGTCGGGATTTGTTCGCCGCGAATCGCCTGCCAGACGTGAGCGAGCATGCCTTCGATGGTGCCGATGATGTCCTCGCGCGTGATGAACGACATCTCGACGTCAATCTGCGTGAACTCGGGCTGCCGGTCGGCGCGCAGGTCTTCGTCGCGGAAACATTTCGCGATCTGGAAGTAACGCTCGACGCCCGCCACCATCAGCATCTGTTTGAACTGTTGCGGCGACTGCGGCAGGGCATACACCTTGCCGGGGTTGACGCGGCTGGGCACGAGGTACTCGCGCGCGCCTTCGGGCGTGCTCTTGAACAGAATGGGCGTCTCGACTTCGTAGAAGCCCTGGCTGTCGAAGTAATCGCGCACGGCCTTGGCCGCGCGATGCCGGGCGCGCAGCTTGGCCGCCATCTCGGGCCGACGCAGGTCGAGGTGCCGGTAGGTGAGCCGCAGTTCTTCGCTGGTATCAATGCCATCCTCGATCGGGAACGGCGGCGTCTCGCTCGGGTTGAGAATTTCGAGTTGATGCGACACGATCTCGACTTCGCCCGTCGGGAGCTTGCTGTTGACGGTGCCCTGCGGACGCGCCCGCACGAGTCCGTGCACGCACACGACGAACTCCGAGCGCAGCGCGTGCGACGCCTCGGCGGCGGCGTTGTTGTACTCGGGATCGAACACGACCTGCGTGATCCCTTCGCGGTCGCGGAGGTCAATGAACACGATGCCGCCATGGTCGCGCCGCCCGTGGACCCAGCCACAGAGCGAAACCTTCTGTCCGATGTGCTCCTTGCGGAGTTGTGCGCAATGATGTGTGCGTTTCATCTTCGATGTGATCCTGGGTGCTCGATGCTCGATGCCGGCCGGAACAAATTCAAGCCTGCTCGACTTTTTCGACGTTTCGCGTTTCCAGCGAACGATTGGCGGCCAGACAAATGCCGAGCGTCTTCACCGCGTCCTCGTACGTCGAACGAATCAGAGCCCGGTCGCCCGACCGCACCGCGGCCAGCATCGCTTCGAGTTCGGCATTGTATCCGTTCTCCTCCGGCTTGTACTCGACCGTGACGCCGTCCACGACGCCGGTCAACTTCTGTCCGCCCAGGTCGAGAATGAGGCGGGCCTGCGGGCTGACGAACTCCGCTTCCTGCGTCCAGTTCGCGTAGCCCCACGAATGGACGTGCGAGCCGACGGTGCCGCGCTCGAAACGCAGGTTCAACGTCACGTTTTCATCCGTGGTGATCTGTTTCGTTTTCGGCTGGAACAGGTTGCTCCCCACGCCGTGGACCTCGCTGACTTCATCGCCGACGACGTACCGGGCGAGGTCAATCATGTGCAACGCCTGGTCCACAATCATCCCCCCCGACACTTCGTTCTGAAAGTAAAACGGCGGAAACTTCTCGTATTGAAGCATCATCGGCGCGTAGTACCGCATCCGCACAATGTGAATGGTGCGTCCCTTGAGCAGTTCGCGCGCTTTGGCGACGATGTTGTAGTAGCGGAACACGAACCCGACGCTGGTCATCAGGTTGTGCTGGCGGATGGCGGCAATCGCCTGGCGCGCCGCGGCCATGTCGCGCGCGGGCGGTTTCTCGATGAACATCGGGATGCCGCGCTCCGCACAGGCCCGGATCGGCTCGACGCGCACCGACTGGGGCGTGAGCAGCAACACCAGCCCGGGCGTTTCCTTGTCGAGCATCTCCTCGTAGTCCGTGTACGGCCTGCCGCCGCGCTGTTTGGCGACACTCTCCGCCCGGCCGGGCGCGACATCGCACACGCCCACCAACTCCGCCACTTGGCTCTTGGCGAGGCTGTTGAAGTGGACTCCCGAGATGTTGCCCGTCCCGATGACGCCGACTTTGATTTTCGGTTGCTGTTGCATGGTCTTCACACCTTCCGCGAAACAAGGCGGGAACAATGCGACAAAGAGCCCATGAATGCAAGTCCAGTAGGGGCGCACGGCTGTGCGCCCGATGGAATCAACGCGATATTCAATGGGCGCAC
>CAZOTB010000087.1:0-25781 GCA_964582645.1 uncultured Verrucomicrobiota bacterium
AAGCGAGGATGGCAATGACGGCCACCACGACCAATAGCTCGATCAGCGTAAAGGCCGTGACGCGCGCCCGGTGATTCGAGAGACTGTTTCGGATCACGCTGCAACCATACCCCAAATGCGTCGTTTATGCTTTAGCGAAATTACCCGGGGCTGTCGCAAAGGCAATCACCCGCCGAGACCATCGAGCGCAGCTCTGGCCTGGCGCACGGCTTCGTCCACCAAGCCGATCGGTGTAGGGACGCCCTCGGCGTTCATGCGGAGAAGATCGTTCGCTTCGTACAGGCTCAGGCCCGCGAATCCGGCCGCGCAGGCGTCGGTGACGTATCCTTCGCACACCTCCATCGCCCGGAGATCGAGTCCGCCGGGCAGGCATTTGGTGATGATATGCACACCGACGCCGTGCTTGCGGGCCAGCGGGAGAAGGTTCTCGCCTGAACGTGACGATGCGCACCGGTTCCGCGAAGGCGAACTTCAGGTAACACTCGACGCCGTTGTGATGGCCGATGGTGCGTACGTCCATGCCGTCCACCCCGGTATCGAGGATGCGCCGCGAGTTCAGGAATGGCAATGGCCGGGCGGTTTTCGATGTCCACGACGCTGCTTTTCAGATATCCCCGGCAGAACGTGTTGTTGATGGCCAGATCGAACACTTTCAAGTCGGCGAAGATCTCCAAGCCGTTCGCCCGTGCCTGGCGGACGGCGCAACGAAGCAGATCCCTCCCACAATGACGAAACGTGGACGCGCTGTTCTTTGCCCAGTATTCCTGCTGGCCTGCGTTCGTCCAACAGCCTGCGTCCCAGAACGACGGCCAGTCGCCGTACTCGATCCAGTGCAGCCGATTCACACCCCAGCCGGCAATGGTTGCCATCTCGGCGCGCAGCCGGCTGCGGCAGATGTTGAATCCGACGACATCGCCATAGCGAAACACCTCGTCCGCTGCGAAGCGCGCGAAGACCCAATGACACGACCAGCCACTGTACGAGCCGGTGAGTTGCTCGCGTCGCGACTCGACCGACTTCAGTTCGATGTGTGGAAACGCCGTCGAGTGCGCCTCGGGATAGGGAAGATGTGTCAGCGCAAGATGGCTACCGTCTTCGTTGATGATGAACTGGAAGAACCCGAGGTGATCATGGCGCGGATCGAAGAAAATCTCGACCGACTCCGGTGGGTTCTTTCCGCCCGGCAAGGCCGGTCGCGTGGTGGAATCGTACAATGCGATGGCAACCAGCAAGTTCGTCTCATCGCAACAGATGTGAAATGGCGCTGTGTCCCGCGCGCGCAACGGTGCGCCGAGCAGAGTGAACTCACCCTCCCGGAAATTCTGCGAAAGGATTTCGGCTTGGATGGCCCGATGCACGAACCGAGGTCGCCTCTGTGCCGCACACCAACGGTTGCCGGGTTGAATATCGAGATTCATAGCACTGACTGATGCGTGCGCGCCAACTCCCACTGGAGGTTGCCGTGTCTCACGTCGCTGGGGGCGTCTGTGAACTAGGGATGAATGTAGAACTGCCACCCGGGCTGGGTCTTTTCGTTTGCGGTCGTGTTGACGATCCGCTGCGGCCCCGGCCAGCCGTCCCAGAAGAAGCTTTCGACGTGGCCATCCCACATCACGCAGTTGATTCGTCCATTGACGTTGTCCGCGGCACCCCGCGCGTAATGGCGATTGGAAGGTGTCAGATAGAGCCGGTAGAAGAAGCCGTAGGAGTCCCCGATGAATGTCAGCTTTGCAGCGGTGGTATTGCTGAAATGACCCATGCGAATGTGATTCGGGAAACTTGGATGCGATGTCCCATCGGCCTGGACCCATCCGACGGCGTAACTGTTGATGGCGTAATCAATGGCCACGTCGCCCCAGCAACCGTACGCGCCGGCGGAGGTGTACCAGATGTTCCAGGGGCCGATGGTGGCAGGACACCAAAACGGTCCGGGTTTACGGGTGGTGGTGTCGCCGTTGGCCGCCTTGTAGCATTGGTTCGCGCCGTACAAACGGATCTCCAACGAACCATGATTGCCGGGATGATTCACGAAAGCAGCTTCGGAGTATTTCGAGCCGAGGTACGGCATCAATAGATACGGCCAGGTGATGGGATAGCCGGCAACCTGCCACCATGAGGTTGTGTAGTCACACGTGGGCGGCGGGTAATCGTTGTTGTCGCTGGCGTAGCTGAAGGCGGCGAGGTAAAGCTGTCGAAGGTTGTTCGTGCATCCAATCAATTTGGCCGCCTGCTTGGCGCGCTGCAAGGCGGGCAGGAGCATCGCTGCCAGCACCGCAATGATGGCAACGACGACGAGAAGTTCGATGAGGGTGAAACCCCGAGAACGCCGATGCTGGATGCTGGATGCTGGATACTGGATGTTCATCCGCGGCTTCGTCTGCGCCAGAACATCGCACACGCCGCAAGGGTCAGCAGGATTACGGACGGCTCGGGGATCGCGCTGACGGAGATCGTACCGAGCGAGTAGAGATCGCTCGTGTCCCAGAACAGGTCGCCAGCCAGGGTGGGCAGACTGACCGTGCTGAACGTTCCCGACGCGGAACCGAAATCGAACAGATCGAAACTGTCGCCGCCGGACGGATTGAAAGAATCAATAAGCGACACGGTCAACGTGCCGTCGAAGTCAAGACTCCCGGCCACGTTGATCTGATCGTATGAGCTTGCAGTGGTGCCTCCCAGTTCCATGGAGAACAGGGATGTGGACTCGAGTGCAAGATTGCCGGTGAACTCCAGAATGCCGGACGCGAAGCCGGGCGCAATCGTGCCCGCGTTGGTGACCACCGTGCTGGCGACCACACCGGCCCCTTCGAGGGCGCCGCCGCTGCCGATGCGCAACGTCGTGCTCTGCCAGCGGGCGCCATTCATCAGCACGAGCCGCTGGTAGTTCGAAGGGTTGGAAGTGTGGGCGATCGAATCGAACGTGTAGGTCGTCACGCTCGTGTTGGAAGCGTTGTTGAGACGGAAGGTGTTATCGCCCTGATAGCTGAGGTTGGCCAGCGGACCGGTGGGCGCGTGGATGATGCCGCGGAACGACACCGTACCGTTGGTGACCAACACCCGCCCCGCGGTGATACCGGGTGTCGGCGTGGTGAACTGATAGATGCCGCCAATGTTGCTGATGGTGTTGCCGGCCGAGGCGGACAGAAGTGTGGTGTCCAACAGCCCGCGATCGGTCACAAGGATCGAGTTGCCTGTGCCAGTGGATTCACCCGCTGTGAAATACGGAGCGTACACGGCGCCACCGTCGGTGACGACCAGCCGGTTGTTGTTGGCGACATTGCCCACCACGATGGAGGAGCCGTTACTCCACACCGAACCGGCGCCCGTCACGGTGACCAAACTGTTGCTGGCCGCGGCTTGATTGCCGATCCGGACGACGCCAGCACCGCTCGACAAAGAGCCACCTTGCTCGATGATCATCTGGTTGCCGGGACCTCCCGCGCCGACGACCAGCGATCCCGCGGTGACGGCGGAGCCGCTCCCGACGATCTTCAACAGTCCATCCGCGGCTGTAATCCCGTTAGGCGCCAGCGTGATGCCACCCGTAACCGAGACCGATCCGCCGTTGGTGACCAGGAGTTGATTGCCGATGGCAGCGGCACTGTTTCCCACGGTGATGTCGCTCGCATACACTCGACCTGAGTCCGTCACCGTGAGGAGATTGTTTCCGCTGGCGCTGCCGACGATCAGCGAAGCGTTGCTCCAGACCGAGCCGCTGCCGGTGACGAGCGCGGTGTTGTTGCTGCTGCTCGCGGCGGTGGCCCCGAGGTACGCGGTGCCGCCATTGGTCACGACTCCGCCGTTGCTGATGACCAATTGATTGCCCGTCGAGTAACGGCCCACCAACAATCCGGTGGCCGCACGCAAGGTCGAGCCGCTCCCGGTCACCGTGATGGAGTTGTTGACCGTGGTCGCATCCGTCTCGCCCATCAAAAGGCTGGCCGATGTGATGAAGCGGCCGCCGTTGGAAACGATCAGGCTGTTGTTCGCGCCGCCCGAAGACGCGCCGATGGTCACGGTCGAGCCGGCGAACACGAGGCCGGCGTCCGTCACGGTGACGCGGTTGCCGTTCCCCGCGCCGCCGAGCGTGATGCCCCCGTGGTTGGTCCAGGTGGAGCCGCTGCCAGTGACCAGGACGCTGTTGCTGTTGGCGACGGTGGTGAGCGAGCCGATGAATCCGATGTTGTTCACGACGCTGGCCTGATCGCTGATGGTCATCTGGTTGTACGCGCTCTGGCGACCCACGAACAGGTTGCCGCTGTTGGTCAACACGGAGCCGGCACCGGTTACGACCATGGAGTTGTTGCTGCCGGAGGGAAAGGCGTCGAACGCGCCGACAAGAACCGTGCCCGTCGCATAGGCTCTGCCGCCGTTGGTGATCAGCAGCGAATTGCCGCTGGTGACATTCCCGATGGTGAAGAATCCGCCATAGGTCACCGTGCCCCCGTCGGTGACGGTGAAGGTGTTGCCGGCGCCTCCACCGCCCATGGTGATGTCGCCGGTGGTGCGGAAAAGTGAATTCAGGCCGGTCACGAGCACCGAGTTGTTACTGGCGCTGGCGGTGAGCGATCCCATCAGTGCGTTGGCGGAAACCCACGCGCCGCCGTTGGTGACGATCACCTGGTTGCCGCCGCCCATGCGACCGATGAAGCTGTTGCCGGCATTGTTGCTCCAGAGGGAGCCGGGGTCGGTGACGATGGCAAAATTCCGATTCGCGGCGTTGTTGATCCCGCCGAACCAGTGAGCGGTATCAATGACCACCGCGCCGCTCTCGATCCGCAACGTGTTGTTCGTGCCAGTGTCGTCCCAGGGCCAGGTAAGGATGCCGCTAAAGTTGGTGGTGACGCCACTAAAGGTGACGTTCGAGTTGTTGATGGCCCACGCGGGCGTGGTCAGAGCCACTGCACAGAGCCAGCCGAGGATCGCAACCAGACCGATTCGCTTCATTCAAACCTCAGCTGCTCAGTATAGGAAACCTGGGCCGTTCCGGCTTTAGCAAAAAGGCTCCCGGCTTGTCGCATTGCAAATCAACCCTTGACATCCACCTCCCCGGCTTTGACAACGGGCGGGGGTTTTCCGTAGCTTCCTGCCCGTGAATCAGCGCGTCGAAAAGCCGGCGGCGATGAAGTCGCCCAACCCCGTGGACGCCTCTCCGATCCAGCGCGTGATCTTCCTCAACCGTCTCGAAATGACGAAAATGGGGTACACCTTCAGCGAGCCGTCATTCCCCGGACATCATATCCAGGTGAACGAAAGCGGCTGGCTGCACGTCGAGACGAGCGGACGCACGTTCGAGGTCGGCCCGGGCGGCTTGATGTGGCTGCACAACGACGAGGAGTTCGCCTATCGCGTCGTGAAAGCGCCGCGCGTGTTTTACGTTCTCAACTTTCTCGCGCCGTCGTTGCCGCCTCCGCCGTTCGAGGCGCGTTGCGTGGCGCTGCCCCGGGCGCACATCGTTTCCCGATTCCAATCGTTGCTGCGAGTCTGGCGCGACACGACGATGCCGCCGTTGCTGCGACTCTTCCGCGTGCAATCACTCCTGCTGCAAGCGCTGGCCGAGGTGACTACGCACATCGAACGGACGGTGCCGCTTCACCAGGAAGTGGCGCTCTGGTGGAGGATCGAGAAGGAAATTCGCAGCAATTGGAGCCGGTCCGTCAGCGTATTGTGGATGAGCCAGCTCGTGCAACGCAGCCCGGCCACAGTCACCCGTGCGTGTCGTCGCGCGACGGGAAAGGCACCGCTGGAGCGGGTCCGGCAGATCCGCACCCAAATGGCGCGCGGGTTGGTCTGGATGTCCACGTTGAGCATGAGCGAGATCGCGTTTCAACTCGGCTACCGCCGTGTGCAGGATTTGTCCCGTGACTATCATCACGTCTGGCGCGTGACGCCGACGGAGGACCGGAAGCGATTTCCCGAAATCTATCAGCGCGTCTTTGGCATGCCGTACACGTCCACAGATCGGAACGGTTGATGCGAGATGCGACAACAGAAAAGGTGTTCTGCTAAAGTGTCCGCGGCCGACCTGCGGTATCGTTCGGGCAGAGCTAGATCGCTGACTTCGATGCAAACTGTGACACCCTATCGCGTCGCCGGCAAACCGTGGTCGCCGAACCTCGGCAGTCACCGGGCGATCGTGCGCGTCGAGAGGGCCGCCGATGCCGTGCTTGCGCACATCCTCTGGCGACGGCGTGATCTTCATCCTGAACGCAAGGACATCGTGGTTCTGGATCGCGCTTCGGGCAAGCCGGTGCGGAATCGCGTGGCGATCAGCGTCACAGACGAATCGGGAGTCATCGCGTTTCAGCCGGTGACCTCGCCGGGGGAGTACGAGGTGTACTATCTGCCCTTCGAGCAGTCGCGCGATTGGGGTTTGGACGCAGGCCGGTACCGTGCGCCCGAGGACACCGCCGAGCATGAATGGCGGCACCGGCATGTGCGCGATTGGCTGTCGCTGCCGCGGGCGGAAGTCGTCGCCATCGAATGTCGCACGCCGTTCGACGACGCCACCCCAATGGGTCGGATCGCCACCGCGGCGGAAGTGGCGGCTTTGTTGGACCGGTATCCCGAGGATGATTACCTGCTCTTCCCCACGCCGCGAGAACTCCCTATTCGCATGGACGATCACCTGCCCGTGCATTGGATCGAAACGGGGTCGTCGGATGAGTTTGTCCGCGAAGCGTGTCGCAACGAGTATTTCGCGTTTCAGGTGGGCGTCTTCGCGGCGCGCGAGCATGTGGAAAGGCTGAAAATTGAGTTTGGCGATTTGCGTTCGGCAAACTCATCCATCTCAGCCGCTTCGTTTCGGTGTTTCAACCAGTCCGGCACGCCGATCTCGATTGAACAAGGTCGCGTGCACGCGCTGTGGTTCGGCATAGACATTCCCGCCGACACGGCACCGGGCGAATATGTCGGCACGCTGACGATCCGCCCGGCCAAATTGCCCGAGCGACCAATTACGATTCGGCTGACGATCAAGCCGGGGACGCTCTCCGACCGGGGCGACAGCGAACCGTGGCGGCATTCCCGGCTACGGTGGTTGGATTCGACGATCGGCTCCGAGGACGAGCTAGTGCCGCCGTTCACACCGGTCAAAGTCGCGGATCGGAAGGTGAGCATTTTGGATCGGACGCTCTTAATCGGCACGAATGGTCTGCCGGCCCAGATTCGAAGTCGAGGACGGGATATTCTGCACGCTCCAATCCGGTTCGTGGTTTCGACGGATGGCAAATCGTTCGGTGTACCGCCTTCAGGCGGAATCCGGATTCTTCCGCCTGAAGGCGGTACACCGAACAACAGGACGTATGTCGAGTGGAAATCAAGCGCGACGACCGTCCACGTTGATTTCCACTGTCACGCAAGGATGGAATTCGACGGGTTCGTCGGCTACGAGATCGGACTGAAGGCGAGGCGCGCGACGGACGTCGAGAACATCCGTCTCGAAATCCCTTTCCGCCGCGAGATCGCCACCTACCTCATGGGCATGGGCCATCGCGGCGGCAAACGTCCCGAGCGTTGGGACTGGCGCTGGGACCAAACGCGCCATCAAGACAGCGTGTGGATCGGCGACGTACACGCGGGCCTGCGCATCCAGCTTCGCGACGAAAACTACCGGCAACCGCTCCGCGTAAAATACCAGATGCACCCGCTGAATCTCCCACACTCGTGGCACAACGAGGGCCGCGGAGGCGTGACCATCCGAGAGATCGGCGACGATTGCGTGTTGTTCACCGCCGACTGTGGCCCGCGTTCGCTCAAGGCGGGCGAGGAACTCCGCTTCGATTTCACGCTGCTGATCACCCCGTTCAAGCCGCTGGACACGGCGAAACATTTCCGTACCCGGCATTTTCATTCCGACGCGCCGCTGGAGCAGGCCGTGGCGCAGGGCGCGAACAACATCACCATCCATCACGGCACGACACCGTATCCTTTTATCAATTGCCCCTTCCTCACCGCCGACAAGCTCCGTGCGCGCGCGGACGAGGCTCATCGGCGCGGGCTGAAGTTGCGGGCCTACCACACCGTTCGCGAGTTGACGAATCGCGTGCCGGAGTTGTGGGCGTTGCGCAGCCTGGGCGACGAAGTATTTCTCAAGGGCGATGGCGGCGGCCATGCTTGGTTACAGGAAAACCTGGTGAAGTACTACTCCCCCCATTGGTATCACCCATTCAAGAACGGCGACGTGGACGCAGCAATCACCGAGTCCGCTTCGTCGCGCTGGCACAACTACTGGCTCGAAGAGCTGCGATGGCTGATCGAGAACGTCGGCATTGACGGCATCTACATTGACGACACCAACCTCGATCGGGTCGGCATGCAACGCGCGCGTCGGATTCTGGAGCGGCACCGTCCTGGCGCGATCGTGGACCTGCACTCGAACGACATGCACTGGGGTTTCTACGGCCTGCCCAACACGGCGAACGTCTATATGGAACTGCTGCCGTATGTGGACAGCCTGTGGTTCGGCGAGAGCTTCGATTACACGCACACCTCCCCGGACTTCTGGCTGGTGGAAATCTCCGGCATCCCATTCGGATTGATGGGCGAGACGATCACGACCAGCCTCCCGCCGAACCCCTGGCGCGCGGCATTGTACGGAATGCACGCCCGTCTGCCGACGACCGACGAACACAGTCCGCTTCCGATTTTCCGCGTATGGGACGAATTTGGCATCGCCGACGCGAAGATGATCGGGTACTGGGAAAAAGATTGTCCCGTGCGCACCGATCACCCCGATGTCCTCGCCACCGCTTACGTGCGGGAACGCCGTGCGCTCATCGCATTGGCAAGTTGGGCGAACGAGCCCGTGCGTGTGCGGTTGAAAATGGATTGCCGGCGGCTCGGTCTGAATCCAAAGAAGGCGCGGTTGTGCGCGCCGCGCATCGAGCATTTTCAGGAAGCAGCCACGTTCAGGCTGGATCAGTCCATTCTCGTGCCCCCGGGGCGGGGTTGGACTCTCACGAGTGGCGCTGAGGAAACGTATGGATGCCATACGAGTGCCAGCGTTTCCGTTCGCGCCAGTCCATGTGGCCATCGTACCCGGGAATGTTGCCGATGAACCCGCGATGGCTGAGGCGTTTGTCCCAGCCCAAATAACATTTGCTCGTACCGAAAGCGTCCCAGATAAACGCGCGGCGTTCCGGCACGACCAGCACCTGCGAGAAAAACGTCGGGGGCGCGCGATTTCCAGAATCCATGGAGGATTTGCGCGAGTTGAGTCGTGTCGTCAGGCCGGGTTTCTCTGCAGTTCTCGGAGCGCCCCGGCCGCGCGGCGGACCGCCGCCTCGGTGTTGCCGACACCCAGCGGGACGTGCTCGTCGTTCAAGCGCAGAAGCTGATCGGCTTCGTACAAGTTATAGCCGCCGAACCCCAGCGCGCACGCCTCAAGCACCCAGCGCTCGACGAGTTCATGCGCCCGGAGATCAATCCCGTCCGGCAGGTTCTTGCTGATGATGTGGACAGGCACCCGGTAGCGACGAGAGAGCGGGAGCAACCGTTCCCGAACGAACGGATTGAACGCGGCCCAACCGCGCAGCGAGACTTCGTCCACAATCCCCTCCCGGATCCAGCGTTCCCACTCGATCGGCATCTGCATCCGGCCATCAAACTCAGCCCCCACGTCGGCGCCCCATTCGACGAGGGCATTCAGTTTCTTCCGGTACCGATGCGCCAGCGTTCGGGCCGCGCGCAGAAAGTCGGTGTAGCGCGCGCCGCGAATCCGGCGCACGCGCGCGTAGTCCGCGGGGGTCGGCTCGACTTCGCGCCCGAAGCGTCGGCGAAACTCGGCGCGGACAGGCTCGGCGAACGCATACTGGAGAAAACTGGCGATGTTGTTGTGATGCCCGTGGGTGCGAATCTCGACGCCATCCACGCCGCCGCGGTACATGCGCTCGATCCAGCGCAGCCAGATGGCGTGACTGCCGGCATGGGCTGGTTCGAGCATCGTCGGCAGGTTCGGTAATTGCCGGAACACGAGGCCGAGTTCGGGGCCGTTCCAGGTGTATTCTTCGAGCAACGGCGCGGTGGCATTCGCCCAGCCGGGCCAGTGTTTGCCGAACTGGAACCCATCCCGGTGATTGCCGCTGGTGGCGAGCATCAGCGGCGCGGCTTCGGCGCCCGACCACGCCTCGGCAAACGCGAACGCCCGATGTGTCAGGCGGAACTGTTTGCCGCGAATCTCGATCGCGAGGTACGGTTGCGCAAGGTCCAGTCCGCTGATCTCGATGAACCAGTTTCGGGCGCGGCCCGGTTCGGCAGCGTTGCCGGCCGGAGTCCAACGCAGGTGCGGGCGATGTTCCGCGCCCTGTCCAAAACGGATCGTGCCGTTGCGCTTCGTGAATCGCTGGTTGTCGGCGCTCGACCACAGGGTGATGTTCGACGGCCGAACGGGCGGAATCGGCTCTTGGGAATAAAGCCGGAGGCGCGTAATCGGAAAGCGCGGCTCGCGTTGCCAGGCCGGGTGGGCGTGCATCGTGTACTCAGGGTGGGCCACGATCTCCGGCGCGGCGACGACGTACCGATTCTCGATCTCCTGCACGTAGCGGCGACGGTGGCGCGGGTCATCCCCGGCGAAGCTGATGTTGCAGCCGAGATCGAACGGCTTGAACACGGCGATGAAATCGAGTCCGTGCCGCTTGGCGATGCGCGCGGCGACGGGCAGCAGGTCCGGGCAGGCGCGGGCGGTGCGGGTGATGTTCGACGGAATCGCGCCCGGACAGGTGCCAATCAATGTCCGCCACAGACCAACCTGAGCGGCGAACGGGCCGTACTCGATCCAGTACAGCCGGTCGATCCCCCAGTTCTTCCACGTCACAAACTCGCGCTCGATCAACTCGGGCGTGTAATGCGTGGTAAAACCGATGTTGTCAGGAATGTCGTAGGTGACAGAGAACCGGAAATCGCGCGCCTGCTTCGGGGTCGGCGGGCGAAGACGGAGCCCGACGGGTTTGAGCCGGGCCGGCTTTCGCAGGTGCAGCGTGCCGAAGGTGGTGGCATCCTGGAAACCAACGGCGGCGGTGTGGTTCCACGAACTCGATTCCTCGATGGGCGGGTTGTGCCGGCCGACGTTGAATCCGCAGGCGTCGCCGGCTCGGAAAACGCCGGCGAGCGGAAACCAGGCAAAATGCCAGTAGAGCCGGTGGGCGAGCGAGGCCTTGTCCTGTTCCCAGAAATGACGGACAGGTTTGAGGTAGCGGAAGGCCGTCGAGTGCGCCGCGGCGTACGGCAGGTGCGTGAACGTCTGCATCGAGCCATCGGGCGGAAACACGAACTGAAACCAGCCCAGCCGGTCGTTCCACGGGGCGAAGAAAATCTCGACGGTGTGCCGGTTGGGCTTCTGCGAACGCACGGGACCTCCGGCCGGGCCGACGGAATCGAACACGGCCACGGCGACGAGGAGGTTGTGGCGGTCGGCGTACACCTTGAACCAGGTGTCGTCGCGCGCGGGCGCGGGCGTGGCAGTGAGGGTGAACCCGCGCTCGACGTCGCGCAGTTGCAGGATGTCGCGCTTTACGTCGCGAATGGAGAGCTGCTGTCGGTGCGCGACGAGGCACTGGCGGTAAGAGGGGTGTGAGGACATTGGAAGTGTCCCAGTGCCTGGGTGCCTGAGTATCCAGGTGCCTCTGTGCTGGAGCTACGGGTGGATGAAGTGTTGGGCTGCGGTCATCGTCTGCGCCGGGCCAGCGCCGCGACACCTGCCAGGAACACCAGTAGCAGCGCGGAGGGCTCGGGCACGGTGGCCAGGAGCACGAGATCGTTGCCGCCCGTCCCGGCGTTGTACTGGATGCGGAAGTAGGCGTCGATTCCGTTGACGGAGGCGTCTATGAACTGGTTGTTGGTCAGCCCGGCGAACTGACCGGAGATCAGGTTCGCGCCCAGGTTGTCAATCAAGGTGAACGTCTGCCCCGGCGTCGGGCTGAACGAGTTGATCATCAGGATGTCGAGCGCGCCCGCGAGCGTGACATCGCCCAACACGATGAGTTGGTCATAGGCGGCGGTGCTCGCGCCGCCGATTTCCATTTCCAGAGTGGAAGACGAACCCAACACCAGGTCGCCCGTGAACGTCAACTGGCCCGCTGAGAACCCGGGCGCGATCGTGCCCAGGTTGGTGACGCTTGAACTGGCCACCGTGCCGTTGCCGATCAACGCCCCGCCCGAGCCGATGCGCAGCGTGGTGCTCTGCCAACGGCTTCCCTCCGCCAGGGCTAGCCGTTGATACACGGAGGGGTCGAAGGTGTTGGCTGCCGAGTCGAAGGTGTAGGTGGCGACCGAGACGTTGGTCGCGCGCTTCAACTGGAAGGTGTTGTCGCCCGTGCGCGTGATTTTGGCAACGTCCGCGTTGTTGATGTCCGCCGCGGTCACATCGCGATAGGAGATCGTGCCGTTGTGCAGCGTGATCGCGCCGGTGGCGTTGGTGGAGATGGATGGCGACGCGGTGGCGAATTGATAGACGCCGCCGGTGTTGCTGATGGCGCTGCTGGCGCCGGCGTTGAGGCCGGGCGCTTCGAGCGTGCCGCCGTTCTGGATGGTGATCGAGTTGCCGGCGCCGAGCGTCGTGCCGTTGTTGCCGATATAAATCGTCGCGCTGCTCTGCCAGAGCGAGCCCGCGCCGTGGATGCGGACGGCGTTGTCCGTGGCGGTGGCGAACGTGCCAACGTACGCGCCGGGGCTGTACAACTTGCCGCCGTTGGTGATGCTCAACTGGTTGCCGGGGCTGACGTGGCCGACGTAGAGGTAGCTGGTGTTGCTCCAGACCGAGCCGGTGCCGGTGACGACGGCGATGTTGTTGCTTCCGGGCGCGGTGGTTGGTCCGATGAAACCGGTGGCACTGAGGAGCGTGCCCCCATTCTCGACAATGAGTCGGTTGCCCGTGCTGGCGCGTCCGAGCAGCAGGTTGCTGCCGTTGGTGACGACCGATCCCGCGCCCGAAACGATGAGCGTGTTGTTGCTCGAGGAGGAACTGGATTCGCCGAAGATGATGGCGGAGCTGACGTAGAGCTTGCCGCCGTTGGTGACGAGGATGGTATTGCCGGGCGAGCTGCTCGACTGGCCGAGGAACACGTCGGCGGCATAGACGCGGCCGGAGTCGTTCACGGTGAGTGAGTTGTCGGCGCTGACGTTGCCGACGTAGAGGGTGCTGGTGTTGCTCCATACGGAACCGGGGCCGGTGACCAGCGCGGTGTTGTTGCTCGAACTGGAAGCAGTCGCGCCGAGGAAACCGACGCCGTTGATGACCGTGCCGCCGTCTTCGACGACGAGCCGGTTCTCCCGCCCGATTCGCCCGACGAACAACGTGCCTCCACTCTGCAAGCGGGAGTTCGCGCCCGAAACGATCAAGGTATTGTTGCTGTTGGAGAGATGATTTTCGCTGAGCGTGACGTTGCCGCTGACGAACACCTTGCCGGCATTGGTAATGAGAACGATGTTGTGGTCGGCCATCGTCGCGCCGCCGAGCTGCAGATCGGCCGCGTAGGCGGTGGCCGAGTCGCGCACGGTGAGCGAGTTGTTGGCGCTGGCATTGCCGACGATGAGCGAGGAGGTGTTGCTCCACACCGAGCCGCTGCCGGTCAGGAGGACGGAGTTGTTGCTGCCGCTGGCGAAGGTCGGGCCGATGTACCCGATGGCGTTGACCACCAGGCCGCCGCTGGAAATTTCCATGGTGTTGCCCGCGCCCGTGCGGCCGAACAAGAGGCTGCCGGAGTTGCTGAGGACGGAGCCGGTGCCCGTGACAATGATGGTTTGATTGCTGGTCGAAGCCGAGGTCTCGCTTGCGGTGAAGCTGCTGGTGTTGATCAGCCTGCCGCCGTTGGTGAGGATGAGGGTGTTGCCGGCGCCGGCGGAGTTGCCCATGACCACACCGCCGCTGAGGGTCATCAAGCCGCCGTGGATGGTGACCGTGTTGAGCGAACCGTTGTTGCCGAGGTAAAGGACTCCGCCGGTGAACTTCGAGCCGCTGCCGGTGACGAGCACGGAGTTGTTGTGACCGTTGTTGCCGATGAACGACGAGCCGACCGAAATCAATTCGCCCCCGCTCTCGACGGTCAGTTGGTTGCCGGAGCCGAAATGACCGACGAAGAACGAATTGACAGTGCTCGCGTTCGACCAGGTCGAGCCCGCGCCGGAGATCAACGCGAAATTGGTGTTGGCCGTCGAGCCATCGCCGAGGATTCCCTGCGTGTTGTACACGAGCGCGCCGCCGATGATTTGCAGCGTGTTGTTCGTGCCGTCGGGGGAAGGAAACGAGTATGTGCCGCCGAGGTTGTGAGTGCCGCCGTTGTAGGTGTTGGTGGAATTGTCCACGGCCCAGGCCGGACTGCTCGACAGGGCCAGGGCGAAACAGAACGCAAGTTTCTTCATATCGTACTCCTGTTGATGGCGCGAGAATGCCAAAATGAAGCGGTTTTGGCTTTAGCTGGGAAACATCGAGGTTTCGCCAAAGCAATCACGGCCTAACTGTGCGGTCGGCACTACCGTCGCCAGACGCAGTGCCGGCCGAGCCAGAGGTTGATGTCCACGCTCGCGAACGCGACCCACTCGACGTGCCCGTCGGTGAACACGACGTTGGCGCCGGCGGCCTGCGCGCCGTTCCAGTGGTTCACGTACTTGATGATGGGAGTGACCGTGTACTCGATGAACGGAATCTGATCCGTCGGCGGCCAGGTAAACATCGTCGAGTCGGCCATGAGCGGTTGGGGCGAGGGCGGCACGTACTTGTTCGAGGGAATCTGTTCGGTGGGCACGGTGACGAGATACCCGCCCAGTTCGGCCCAGAACGTGCCCAGGTCGGCGTATGCCATTTGCCAGTACGGCCAGGACGGTCCGAATTCGACAGCGTAGTCGAACGTGATGCGGCGGTTGGAAGGACAGTACAAAAGGCCGGACTTCGACGACGCGGAAGCTTCCCGGGATGTGACGCCGTAACGGGCGAGATTATCAATGAAGTAGTACTCGACCACGTTTGCGTACGACCACGCGTGCCAGGTGTACGGCCAGCGTCCGTCATCCTGCCGGTACATCTCGAAGGACAGCCCCCATTGCTTGAGGTTGTTCATGCAGTGGGCGCGACGGGCGTTCTCCTTGGCCTTGTCGAGCGCCGGCAGGAGCATCGCCGCAAGGATGGCAATGATGGCGACGACGACGAGCAACTCAATCAGGGTAAACGCGCCGCGACAGGCCGTTCTGCGTTTCAAGTTCATGCGCTCGTGATTCCTCTTCCCAATGGATACCCGAAATGGATTGTGCTGGCTTTAGCAATCCCGACCGGGAGTTTCGCCAAAGCAATCAGCAGCGGCGACGGATTTCGTACACCGCACCGGCCTGGCCCGCGAACCGCACGCAATGCCAGCTCTTGCCGTCGCCCCAGTTCTCGTCGCGCACGAGCCAGTGGACGCGCTCGCAGCCGAGCAGGTTGACGACCTCCCACCCAGCCGGGCGGCCGCACGATGGCGGAACGACGAAACGAATTTCGCACTCGGCGTGCGGCGCGGCCAGAAATCGCGTCTCCGCCGTCAACCCGATGCCGTCGCGCTGGAGCTTTTCGAGATCGAACGCGACATGACCAGCCTGGACGATCTTGCACCGCGCGCCCCCCGCGGCGTAGAGGTTCGTCAACGCCCGGATCTGCTGGCAGTTTGCGTAGGCGAAGGGCGGGAACGAGAACTCCAGTTTGCGTTCGTAGTTGATGTCGGTGGCGATCCATTCGAGATAGCTGCGCTCCCAATTGGGGTTGCCGACCGGCGTCTCGCTGCCCAGACCCCACACCATCTCGGGCCAGGCGATCCAGCCGTGTTTGCGAGCCAGGCCGCGCAATTTCGCGTTGAGCGTCTCGTGCGATGCCTGGCTGCGCTCCGTGCCAATCAGGTCGCCCGAGATTACATCGTCAATCCACTCGGCGCAATGCTCCAGCGGGTAGCTCTCGATGCGCACGCCCGGCTTCGCCGCATCGCAGCCCCGCCGGGCAGCCTGGAATAACGCGCGTTGGAGCGGTTGCCGCGTTGCGGGCCGAAACTGATCGTGGGCGTAGCCGCTCGGCTGGCCGCAGTCGGCCTCGGTGAAACAGAAATCCAGCTTGAAGGCGTCCACGTCGTAGTCGCGCGCCAACCGCTCGAACGTGGCGGCAACATGCCGTTGCACCTCGGGCACGCGGGGATCGAGCAGCAGCGCGTTGCGTCCCACCTGCCGGATGAATGCGTCGCCTTTGCCGGTGAGATAATAGCGGCGCAACGGGGAGCGGGCAACCGATGCGCCCTCGTTCACGCACAGCGGCGCGACCCAGAGGCGGACGCGATAGCCGCGCGCGTGCAGCCAGTCCACCAGCGCCCGAAGATCAGGAAATCGCTGCGGGTCCGGCTCCCAGTCTCCGAAAGCCGCCTCCCGCCGGGTCCAGCCTTCGTCAATGGTGACACAGCCGAAACGAAATCCGTTCGCTTCCCACTGCTCGACGAATTCCATGATGCCGGCCTGCGACAGGTTCTCCTCGAACGCGCGCCAGGTGTTGATCTCCGGCAGGCGCGCCCAGTCCGGCGCGGGAGGACGGGAGGCGATCAGAGCGCGGAGCGGGGAGCGCGAGCGGATCAGGCTGCTCCGTTCGCCATTGCCCCGGAGTGTGGCGGTTCGTTTCAACATGACGGCTTCAGGAAATCATCTCCGAGTCAGTATGCAGTTGCGTTTTGGTTTCGCCTTTAGCTAAATCGCAAGACGATGTCGCGAATCGAATCACGGAAGGAGGAGCGGTTGATTTCATGAACAGCGCCACCATCGTGGAGCAGTCGCCGGTGCAACGTCTGGTATGGGTCGTCCACCTGGTGCGAGACAAGAAGGGGTTCACCTATGACAAACCTTCGATGCCCGGCCACCACATTCAGATCGTCAGCCACGGACGGGTGCGGATGGAAACCGCCGGGCGCGCCTACGAACTCGGTCGGGGCGCCGCGATCTGGTTTCACGAGAATGAACTCGTCCACGGTCACGTGCTCGAAGCGCCGTGGAAATTTTACGCGATCCACTTTCTTGCGCCGTCGTTGCCCCCGCCCGATTTCGAGGCGCGGTGCCGGCAGTTTCCACCTCGACGCATTTTGGGCCTGGCGGAGACGCTCCTGCGCACCTGGCTGCGCACCTCCGTGCCGCCACTGGTGCGGCTGTGCTGCGTCCAGTCCGACCTGCTGCGCTTGCTGGCGCTGGTGTTGACGCCGTCGCAGCACGCGGTGCGCGTCGGCCAGGACAGCGCGTTGTGGTGGCAGGTCGAGAACGAACTGCGCAAGGACCTGGGCCGCGCCATCGAGGTGGCGACGATGAGCGCGCTGGTCAAGCGAAGCCCGGCCACCATCACCCGTTCCTGCCGGCAGGCCGTCGGAGTGTCGCCGCTGCAGCGCCTGAAACAACTCCGCATGAGCATGGGACGTTGTCTGGTCTGGACTTCCCGTCTGACGTTTTCGGAGATCGCGTATCGGGTTGGCTACGCGCGCGTCCACGAGTTCTCGCGTGACTACCACAAATGCCACGGCCTGACGCCGACGGAAGACCGTGAGCAGTTCCCCAGGATTTACCGGCGCGAGTTTCGCCTGCCGTTCACGGCGGAGAGTGAAGCGAGCTGACGCCTCTGGCGACACTCCCGACGCGTTTTCGCTAAAGCGCGCGGCTGGTTCCTCTGGTAGCCTTCGTTCGATCCGATGGATGGCCACCCCAGAGAGTCTGCGTTCGATGGCGCTTGCGACCGAGGGGCGATCTCCCTGCTGGGAACGCTTGTTCTCGCTGCGACCAGCGCGCTGGCTGTCGAGCAGGCGCTGCCGCCGCAGATCGAGTTGATCCCGCTGCCCAACGCGGCGAACGTGGCAAAGCATCCGGCGCTGCCGGTGTTGTACGTGAGCTGCGACGACGCGCCGGAATCAAGAAACCTTGTTACCTACCGGCTGCAACCGGACGGATCGCTCGACGCGGCGAGCCGGCAGGCGTGCGCCGATTACTTTTCGCCCGACGGGGTCAGGCCCTCGTTTCGCCACCGGCTCTTTCGGGCCGCTGTCAACGCGGAGAAGCGCGTTCTCTATCTCGCCGCGTCGCCCACCACGGCCAACTCGGTCATGACCTACGCCGACACGAACAACTTCGAGTTCGCAGCAGTGCGCCTCGATGAAACGGGACAGCCGCGCGAACGGTTGAAGGCGTTCCGCTCCGAGGCCACGGGGCAACAGGGTTTGATCGACGGCGTGCGTCATGAGCCGACGCTGAAGAAATGTTTCGCCACGTACTACTCGACAATTCAGTGGCTCGACCTGGACGAGGACGGATTGCCCGTCGAGGGCGTCAACCGCTGGATTCCGTGGCTGACCGAATATCAACAATGGCGCTACGAAACGGACTGGAACCGGTTTTTTGCCCAACGCACGACGTCAATGTTGATCAATTTCATCTGGGAGCCGGGCGCTCCAGGCATGGAGTTTATCCAGGCTGCGGAAGCCACCGCGGGCCGCCCGCAACCCGGTGTCCTGCCGGTCAGCCGGGATCTCCGGAAGCTCTATCTGCTGGATTCCGCATCGCCCCGGGACCTGCTCGTCGTCCCACTCGGCGACCGTGGCAGTTTCGTGGGTGTGCCGCGACGTTTCGACATCGGTCCCGCTTCGCATTTGGTGTGCGATTTCCCGCGGCGAAAGTTGTATTCGTTCGGAGGGAAACAGGCGCGAGTCTTTGATCTGGATGCCGAAGGCTTCCCGTGCGCGACGCCACGGAACTTCGCGCTCGATGTCGGGGATATCCGCGATGCGCTGCTTGACGAAGGATCGGGCAGGCTCTACATCGCCTGCACAAAGCCGTCCGGTGCGGAAACGAAATAGTATGGCCGGCGGGAATGTTCGATTTTTGTCCGCCTTGCCGGGCTCAGAGCAATGTCATGCTATAACCCATGAAAAACATTCAAAACCTGTCTGCGTTTTCGGCCGTCGGGGAGTTTTTGACCTCGTCTTCGTCGTCTCGCTCGGATTCCCCGGGGCCGAGGACGAGAACGAGGACGACGACGAGGACGATTGCGTTAGTTCCATTGGAACGGAGTGACCATGAATGAACTGCCGTCACAACTTACCGGCGTGAACACCACCGACATCCCGGACGCCATTCGGCTCGGCTGTCGCGTCATGGAACGGGTGTTCAACGCGGACGACGACCGGGGCGTTGCTTTCTTCGGCGCGCAACTCTGGCCGGCGTGCCGGCTCGATTTCAGTTCCTGTCACAGCGAGGCGCATGTGCCGGGACGGCACTTGAACGCTTTGCTCAACGCCGAACACGCCCTCGGCACTCCCCTCGACGAGCGCGCGGTGGAAGCCCACGCGCGCGCGGCCTTGTTCTCGTTCAGCGGACCGGTGCCGCTTCCGTTGAACCGGGAGCGAATCGGCGGCCCGCTGGTCTATTTCTGCCCGCACAACCTGCGCGAGGGATTTCATGCGCTCTATGCGCTCGTCCGTTTTCGCGGCTCGCGCGAAGCGGCCGATCTCGCGGAACGGAGCCTCGCGGCCATCACGGATTTCTGGAAACCGGACCGGGGCTGGGACGAGTCGCGGCTGCAGGCGGCCGGGGTGCAATTGCAGGCGTGCGAGGGCTTTCTTCACGGAGAAGCGCGGCTGCTCGGGCCGCTGGTGAAGTATCATCGCGCCACCGGATCCGCCTCGGCCCTCGAGCTGGCGAAGCGATTCAAAGAGATCGCGCTGGAACATCACTTCCACGCCGACGGCAGTTTCGACCCAAATCGCTTCGGCACAACTCACGCGCACTCGATCACCTGCGTGCTCTCGTCGCTGGCGCAACTGGCCGAGTTTCTCGACGACGCATCGCTGCTGGCCCGCGTGAAAGCTTTTTACGACAACGGCCTCTGGCACATGCGCGACGAGATCGGCTGGTCGCCCGAATCCATCGGGCAACGCGACACGGATCGCGGCGAAGCAAACAACACCGGCGACATCCTCGAGACCGCTCTGATTCTCGGAATGCACGGCTTCGCGAAATGCTTCCACGACGCCGAGCGCATTCTGCGCTGTCATCTGCTGCCTTCCCAGTTGCGCGATGTCTCGTTTGCCGTCGCAGCGCCCAATCCATCCGGCTGCGATGGATCGCGAGACGTTCCCGGTCGGTTGCGGGGCGCGTTCGGCTTTCCGTCTCCGTACGGGCACCAACCAGTGCCGAACCGGCACGGGACGATCTTGTTCAACCTCGACATCGTCGGTGGAACAGTCGCCTCCCTCTGCGAGGCCTGGCGCGCGGCCGTCACCCGTACGCCCGACGGCCTGCGGGTGAATCTGCTGTTCGACCGCGACACCGACCTTCTGCGTGTCCGGTCGCCGTACACTCATCCGCTTCTGGAAATCACGCCGAAGCAAAGCGGGACGCTCCTGGTGCGCATCCCGCCGTGGGCGCGTCCGAAGCCACCGCGCATCCGCTCCGGCAAACCGCCGACGGTTGACGGCGATTTTCTGCGGTTCGACAACCCATCGCCGGGAAAACCGTTGGACATCGAGCTTGTGCTGCACGAGTCGGAACTGTGCCTGGACCATCTCGTGCACCCCAAACCCATTCGCGTCCGATTGCGCGGCGACTGCGTGGTGACCATGGAAGGCTGCGGCGCGGCTTTGCGGTTTTTCCCCGATTACGGCAGCGCATGAACTCAACTCCTCATCCCATGAACCCGACCCTGCATCCCAGCGACCGGCATTGTGTTGTCGAGAAACGGAAACGCTTCGACCTCGACGCGATCCGTGCCGAAATCCTCCGCCACGAAAACGTCTGCGGCGAGTTCACCCTCCCGGCCACTCCGGCGCCGTCTCGCGATCAGACGCTCTTCAAAGTGTACTCGAACGGCACCGAGTTGATCTTCACCGCTGCCTTGTTCGAGTCGGTGGCGCCGAGTCTGCGCCATGCATCGTACAAGGCCGAACCGCTGCCGAACCGCAACCACATCGAGTTGTACTTCGCACCGTGGAACGACGGTATTGGCGTGATGCAGTTCTGTTTTCCGCCCGACGGCGCCCTGCAGACCTTCAGCCATCTGCCGTACCCGGAAGCGCACTCGACCCGCTTCCGACGGTTCGCGCCGAAGCGTTTCTTCTGGCAACAGGACAAGACATGTTTGTCGCATCGGTTGTATTGGTTCTTCGCCTGGTTTCGAGTCACGGATATTTTCCGAAACGGTCCCGCCTGCGGATTCAACGTGGGCCGGCAGTGCCCGCCCATCGAGGAATCCAGCTCGTGGAACCACGCCGCGGCGGTCGGGTTTCAAGACGCGACGTTGTTCGGCACGTTGCATCTTCGCTGGCCGAAGCGGATCGTGCCGTTCCGTTTCCCTTCGCGTCCCGCAACGAAGAAACAGGCTCGGGACTTCCGTCTTTCTCTCACGTACGACATCCCGGATAACGTCGGCTACACGAACTACTACACTCCGCAGCGTCTCGAACGCGAGTTGGCGACGCTGAAGTCATGGGGCATCCAACGCATCTACTGGATCGAGTACGGCCCGTTGAGCAGTTGGCCGTCGCTCTGGGACATGATGGTCCGCCAAAACATCGGCGCAACCACCGAGCGCAACGTCGCGCTCACGAGACGCTATTGCGATGACATGCTGCCGGTCGCGGCGCGGTACTGCCATCGGCTCGGAATGGAATGTTACGCGGTCTATAAACCGTTCGATCTCGGCTTCAATACTGAGTGGGTGAAGAACGACGGCGTCTCCTGCGTGAAGGAAATCGAAGACCGCATGGTGTGCGCCCATCCCGACGTGGCCGCGCACCCGGAGTGGACGATGCGGGCCAATCCCGCCTGGGTGCGACGCGCCTGTTTTCCGATCACACGGCTCAGTCTGTTCTCCGAAGAGCCAATCGGCAAATTCGCTGCAAAGGATGTGACGCTGTGGGTCAGCCGAAATAACCGCAACTACCAACGATACCGGAAGCCGTTCCGGGTGGTATGCGGCCCCGTGCGTCGGCCACACACCCGCTGGACACCTGCCGGCATCGTCACCGAGAGCGGTTCGGCGACGAACTGGAGGATTGAAGTGTCCGGCTTGCAGATCGAAGCACCGTTCGTTGCCATCGAGATCAAGGGCAAATCGTTTCCGATGCGGCACCGCATGTTCGCGCTCGCGGAAGCCCGGGGTGCTGACAACAGCGAGGCTCCGGTCGGCCTGGCCACCAGTGGCAATCGTGTGAAGGGATTCCGCTTCAACAAGAGTTGGCTCGGCTGGGCGAACCACGACGAGCCGATCTTGGACGTGTTCACTTGGAACGGCCCCGAGCTGGGCCTGGTCTTCCGCGAGGCCGATCACGCCTCCACGCTGCTGGAGCCGGCCTTCCCGGGCGCGCGCGGCATCTGGCTCAAGCACGTCGAGCGCATCCTCAAAGCCGGTGTGGACGGCGTGGACATCCGAACCATCGGCCATCACAACATCGTGCCGAGCTACCTGCAACTCGCCTACGCTGAACCCGTGCGCGTGGAGTTCCGCCGCCGGTTCGGTCGCGAGGTCGAAGCGACGCCCGGGGACTACGAGCGCGTCCGGCGCATTCGCGGCGAGGCGTACACACAGTTCATGCGCGACGCCCGGGCACTTGCGAATCGGTACGGCCGGAAACTCGCCGCGCACATCGAATGGGGCGCGGACGTGCCAGCGCATCTCGACACGCGGTTGCAACTACAGATGGTCGTTGAATGGCAACGATGGATCCGCGAACGACTTGTGGACGAAGTGAGCCTGCGCGGCTGGGCGTGTTGGAATCGGTACGTTCACCGGCATCTCCTCCCGCTCGCGCATCGCCACGGTGTGGGCGTCCACATCATCACCAAGAACCTGCCGGGCGGTCTTGATTTGCGTGCGATGGAGTTGTGCGAGCGGTTCGTGAAGGAAGCTTGCCGCGCCGGATTTTCTGGCTACAATTTCTACGAAGCCGACAACCTGCTGCGGATGAATGCCGAAGGAATACCGATGTCCATAGGGAACACCGAGTCTGCCGTGAGGAATGCAGCGAGGAGTTTGGCGCGAATGACATGAGTCGCATTTCGAAACCTGCGTTTACGTTGATCGAGCTTCTCGTCGTCGTGGCGATCATTTCCCTCCTCGCAGCGATGCTGCTGCCGGCGTTGAGCCGGGCCAAACAGGCTGCCCACAAGGCGACCTGCATGAACAACCTCAAGCAGAGAGGAAGAACGCCAGTTCTTTCGTGCTGATCGCGGAGAGTATTACGGGCAACAACATCCTGCCGAACTGGAACGCGGTGAATCTCTACAGCTTTCTTCACCAGCGTCAGCGCAATTATCTGTTTGCCGACGGCCACGTCGAGTCGTGTCCCGACCCCGCGTACTTCGGCGCGCAGCGCAAGTTCATCCAGTTTCGCAAGACCGACAATTGCGAGCTCTGGTGGTTCAACACCCACAACGGGAATAATACCCCACCGCCACCGGCTCCCCTCTGCCTGTGAGCAGGACCGCCCAACGAAATCAGTCTCCGTACAGACTGCTGCAGAAGGACGACGCAAGGTAACTGACCGAACACCATTCGTCCGCCGGGGGCGCGGCCTGTTTCTCCGGGCGCGTTGTTTCATGGCTTTGCGGCCGAAAACGAAAACAGCCGCGCGTCTTGCAACCGGAACCGCAACCGAATCGGGCGCGAGCACAACGAGGCGAACGACGCGACGGATTTCCAGCGGACGGCGGCGCGGCAGGCGGGGTACGCGGCGCTGTCCTCAACGAAAGGCTCACAGTTCGCCGACTCGAAGCCGGGGAGAACGCGGCCCTGTTCGTCCAGTGCGTCAACGGTGATCTTGCCTCCGACGGCGTCGGCGTTGAGCCAGAGAACGTCGCCTTCGTGAGTGAAGGGCTGTGTCGTGAGTGTGCCCGTCTGGCCGGGCAGACTGTCCCACGAGGCGAAGCCGTCTCGACGGATACTCGCGCGGCCGATCGCCGACGACCACGGCTTGCGCGTGTCCTCGAAGTGCAGGAGGTCGAACCCGCCGTAGTAAAAAATCATCTGCGTGTCGGTGATGATCGGATCGGTCGGCGCGAGCACCATGCCGCTGTCGAACGCCCCGCGCGGGCCCGGGCCGATGAAGTTGCCGCGCCACGGACGCGACCATCGCAGGCCGTCGCGGCTGAAGGCGAGCTGTTGCTCGAAGTGCCCGCGCTCGTCGTGCATCGTCGGGAAACCGAGATAGTAGCCGCCGTGGTGGATGACGAAGAAGTTCTGAACGTTCGCGTCGGGCCGGTCGCGTTCGTCGTACTGCAGAACGACGCGCTCGCTGCGCCAGTGCCGCCAATCATCGCTCTCGGCCCAGGCGATCACGCGTCGCGAATGCCACGCGCCTGTCAACGACCCGCCGCCGCCGTCGTTAATGCCCTGGTTCTCCGTGCGCAGCAGCACCGTGGTCTCGCCGACGCGCGCCTGCGATTCGGGGTGGAACGTGATCTGTCGCGCCCACAGTTCCGTGAGGCCGTCGGGACGACGCTTGTGCGCGAAGTCGGGGCAGTGAATCGTGACGGGACGAAACCCCGTGGGGCTGCTCGGGTCCGGTGTCTCGCCCGTGACCTCCCAGACCTTGTAGTACGCGGTGAACCGACGCCGTACCGGGTCCCACATCGGATGGAGGACATCAGACGGGACGAACCAGACGGGATTGTTCGGGTCTTCCTTCCACGAGCCGCGACCGTCGGGCGAGAAGCTGACGCACTCGCCGAAGTAGGTGAAACAGATCCCCTTGTACCGTTCCGCTGGCGGGCAATCGGGACGCGGGTCGCGCACGATCGCCCGGTTCGGCTTGCGCGTCTGGACGGCGACGCGGTCCATCGGGCAATCGGAGCCGGGCAGCAGGTTGCGGGCGGGCTTGCCCTCGAACGTGGCCACGCCGAGGTCGGGCTTGCTCCAGTGGAGGCCATCTTTCGAGAGTGCGAGGCCGATGCGGTAGGCGATGTCCTCGGGGCTGAACGCCAGGTAGAAGAGCTCAAACTCGCGCGAGTCGGGATTCCAATGCACCCGTGACCCCCACGTGTACGGCCCGCGTCCTTCCCACGGCTCGGTCTTGAGGATGATCGGGTTGGCCGGATCCTTGACCGCGGAGTGGAACGTCTGGCGGCAGTCGCTCGTCTCGGCGACCGCGTAGTCGTCGAGCAAGAGCACGGGGTCGGTGCCGATGCGGAGAGGCGGTGCAGGGTTCATCGTTTTCAAGCCTCCGATTACCACGGACACGGCTTATTTCCTCAACAACTCGTCGAGCGAGACGGCGATGAGGGCGACGACGCCCAGCAACTCGATCAGCGTAACCGCCCGCCGTGTGACTCTCGCAGACATCGAACGCTGTCTATCACAGAGCGGGGAAGATTCATAGCGGGTAGTCTGGCACGGAAAAGCCGTGGGCGCATGGCGAAGTTGTTGATGGAAGTCTTCCCGGTCGGCGGCGCGGAAACAAGCTGAAGCTTGGATTCTCAGTGACACCCCACTTCAGTGGGGTGATCACCAAATGCAAAGCACTCCGAACCGCTTCAGCGGTTTTGACACGGTGGCGAAAACCGCTGAAGCGGTTCGATCTTGGTTTCGGGCGCAAAGCACCCCACTGACCTTTCTTTACACCCGAAACGCTTACAAATGAGCCGAGTTCTCGATTACAACAAAAACCACGGCCTTGCCCGCATGAGCGGAGGTTCGGGCATTCGTCCTCGTCCTCGTCCTCGTCCTCGATGTTGGGGATTTCGACGACGACGACGAGGACGAGGACGATTCGGAACGAGTGCTCTCGTCGGTTTGAGGTCGAAGACTTCGCTACAGGGGG
>CAZOTB010000088.1:0-13115 GCA_964582645.1 uncultured Verrucomicrobiota bacterium
CCTGGGTGCCTGTCGCGACTCGTTCGATGATGCCGTCGAGCACCGAAACCATCTGCGGTGCGAAGCCATTGTAGTTGCCGAGCAACACATTTGGGTCGGTCGCGTTCGGGCCGACGACAAAAATCTGTCGCAGATCTTTTCGCAGTGGCAAGACGCCGTTGTTCTTCAGGAGCACGATGGACTCCTGCGCAGCGCGCCGGGCGAGCCGACGATGACGCGGCGAGTTGACGATGCGCGGGGAGAGGCGCGACCACGGCACGCGCGATTCGGGGTCGAACATCCCGAGCCGGAACTGCGTCGTGAGCAACCGGCCCAGGGCGCGGTCAATGTCCTGCTCGGTCAGCAGTCCGCGAGCGACCGCTTCCCCCAGTGTGGCGTAGGTGGTGCCGCAGTTGAGATCGCAGCCGGTCTTGACCGCGAGCGCTGCCGATTCCGCGGCGTCCTTGGTGATCTTGTGGTGCAGGTGGAGATCGTCAATCGCGCCGCAGTCGGACACCACGCAGCCATCGAAGCCCCATTCCTCGCGGAGAATTTTCTGGAGCAACGTCGGGCTGGCGCAGCATGGCTCGCCGTTGGTGCGATTGTAGGCGCCCATGACGGACTCGGCGCGTCCTTCTTTCACGCAAGCGTGAAACGCGCGCAAGTACGTCTCGCGCAGGTCGCGTCCGCTGACACGGGCATCGAACCCGTGTCGCAACAGCTCCGGCCCGCTGTGCACAGCATAATGCTTCGGCGTGGCCACGATCTTCAGGTACTTCGGATGATTTCCCTGCAACCCGCGCACGAACTCGACGCCCATCCGCGAGGTGAGATAGGGACATTCGCCGTAGGTTTCCTGCCCGCGGCCCCAGCGCGGGTCGCGGAAGATGTTGATGTTCGGCGACCAGTAGGTCAGGCCGAAATACTGTCCCCGGTTGCCCTGACGCGCCGCCGCGTGATGTTTGGCGCGGGCTTCGTCGGAGATGGCGCGCGCAATCTGACCGATCAACGTGGGGTTGAACGTCGCCGCCAGCCCGATTGCTTGCGGGAAAACGGTCGCCCGCCCCGCGCGTGCAACGCCGTGGAGACACTCGTTCCACCAGTTGTACTCGGGAATGCCAAGACGTGGAATCGCCGGTGCCGTATGGACCATCTGGGACACTTTCTCCGACAGCGTCATCTCTGAGAGCAGATGCTCGACGCGCCTGGCGATGGGGAGCTGCGGATGGTGAGACGCTTTTGATCGTTTCATTTGCTACTTCCCGAGCAGCACCACCCCTTTGACATAACCGTCCGCCATGCGAGCGGCTTTCTCCAGCAGCGCGGGGTATTCGTCGAGCGAGACCTTGTGAGAGATCAGCGGTTTGAGGTTGATCAGCCCCGCACTCAACGCCCGGGCGGCGATGGGGAACGTGTCGCGCGTGCCCGCCGAGGGCGAGGAGTTGACCACGGTGAACCCCATCAGGTGCCACGCGTTCCCATCGAAGTTGCGCGGTCCCTTGTTCCAGCCGAACAGATTGATCAACCCGCCGCGACGGCAAAGTTGGGCCGCCAGATCGAGGCCCGGCTGCGCGCCCGTGCAATCCACCACGGTGTCCACGGGCAACGCTTTGAGTTCTTCGAGCCGCTTTGGCCAGTCCGGATCGGCAGGGTTGTACGCTTCGCGCGCGCCGAGTTGACGTGCGAGAGCGAGGCGGGAGGGCTCTTTCTCGATCACGATCACCCGGTCGGCGAAGGAACGGAGCAGGCCTTGGAGGATCATCGCGCCCATGAACCCACAGCCAATCAACGCCACGCGGTCGCCGACGCGGACCCGGCAATGATCGAGTCCGTTGACAGCGCACGCGACGGGTTCAAGGATGCACTCAGCGTCCGGCAGCTTCGGGTCGTTAATCAAGCAGAGCGACGCCGCGCGGACGGTGGCCCACTGGCTGAAGCCAAGCCCACCGCCCGAAACGCGGTCGCCGACCTTTACGTTGGTAACGCCCGGCCCGAGCTGGGCGACGCGCCCCACGCCTTCGTGACCGTGTTGACCCCAGTTGTAGGGCCCGTGTTGGTACATGGCGACGTCGGCTGCGCAAATGCCGCACGCCAGCCCTTCCACAAGCACCTCGCCGTGGCCGGGTTCGGGGACGTCGAGTTCGATCAGCCTAACGCCACCCTTGGCGCCGTATTCGATGCTGCGTGCTTTCATAGTTCGATCAGGAGTTGCGAAAGTAGCGCTGCAGGTCCGGGTGCAGGTCGGCAAGGTACTCCGGCTTCCAGCTATCTCGATATGCATCCACAAACCGCTGGAAAAAAGCCCGCGTGCCCGGCAGGCAACCATCCACATATCCCGGCTTCAAGAACCATGGCTGGTACGTCGCGACGTACCCGCGCCAGTTCTTCATCATTTCAGCGGTCGCTTTGCGGGGATGCGATGCCCGTCCGAACGTCACGGCGATCGTCCTGCGTTTCACACCCTTCAGGTACATCCCGCGATGGAGCGAGTTCACGTGGAAAAAGGCAAGGTCGCCGGGCTGAAGCCGGATCACCAACCGTCCCGGCATCTTGTCCGAGCTCGCGTCGTGTTTTCGGATGCGGAACTCCTCGGGTGTATCCCAACGGTTGTGCGAGCCGGACACGATCTCGCTCGCCTCGGTGGGCACGAGCGGGATGTGCATGTGAAGTTCCCGCGGCGGATCAGCTTCTTCGGCGACTGCGCGCTTCTGTGCTTCGTCGTCCATGCCGGGGTAGAACTGACAATCCCGATGCCAGTTGCCGATGCGCGTCTCGCCCGGCGGATCCATGTAGTAGTTGATCTGCACCATGACTCCCTCCTCGCGGAAGACATCGCGAAGGATTTGCTGCACGAGCGGCGCGGCGACCGCGTCGAGCAAGCGCGGAAGCCATTCGGGATGGTGCCGGTAGTATTTGGGATGGTTGAGATGGATCATCGCCCAGGCCGTTGGCCCGTAGGCGTACCCGTGCGGTTCGCTCTCGGGACGGCTGTCACGTTTCCACTGCTCGAATGCCGATTCGCATGTCTCGAGCAACCCCGCCACGCAAGTCGTGTCGAACGCGCTGCGCACGACGAGGTAGCCTTGCTCCTGCCATTGTTGCGTGTAGTTCATGATGTACGAAGGTGCCGTGACAGCTTCGATCTGCACGGCTTTGGAATCATGCCCGAAGCCAGTGCGTCCGTCCATAGAGAACTGAAGACGGCTTGAGTGAGCCGTGTTGAGATGCTACTTCTGCGGGTGGATCACGGCGTTCTCATGAAGCACTCAAAACTTGCTGCTCCGGCCATGCGCGGGCGTGGTGCTGCGGGGAATCCGCCCGGGCGGTTCGAGCGTGTGCAGTACGAGCGCGATGAGCAAGGGAATGCAGCGGACGATCCCGCTCCGAAGACGCAGTTCTTCCGCGACCATTCCGCGTCGTTGATCACGTACAACGACAGCCCCGACATTCCGTTCCGCGCCAGCATCAATCCCTACCGTGGCTGTGAACACGGCTGCATCTACTGTTACGCCAGGCCGTATCATGAGTACCTCGGCTTCTCGGCAGGACTGGATTTCGAGACGAAGATCGTCGTGAAGGAGGACGCGCCGGAGTTGCTGCGACGGGAATTGTCCTCGCCGAAATGGAAGCCGCAGACGCTGGCGATGAGCGGCGTGACCGATCCGTATCAGCCCGTCGAGCGACGGCTGCGGGTCACGCGTCGTTGTCTTGAAGTCTTGGCCGAGTTTCGCAATCCGGTCGGCATCGTGACCAAAAACCATCTGGTCACTCGCGACCTCGATGTGCTCGGCGAACTGGCTCGGTTTAACGCCGCTGCTGTCTATATCTCGCTGACCACGCTCGATGCCGATCTCGCGCGCGTGATGGAACCGCGCACCGCGCAGCCCCAGGCGCGTCTTGCCGCAATCCGAAAGCTGCACGATGCCGGCGTGCCGGTCGGGGTAATGATGGCGCCGCTGATCCCCGGCCTGACCGATCACGAAATCCCGCGTTTGCTCGAAGCGGCAGCGCAAGCGGGAGCGCGCACCGCCGGGTACGTTCCGTTGCGGCTGCCCCACGGCGTGAAGGATCTTTTCGTTCATTGGCTCGAACAGCACATGCCCGACCGCAAGGAGCGCGTCTTGCAGCGCATCCGGGACATCCGCGGCGGCAAACTCAACGAGCCCAACTTCGGCGCGCGCATGACCGGACAGGGAACGTATTTCAACCAGATCGCCTCGCTGTTCGAGGTGAGCCGCAAGCGTTTCGGCCTGTGCGACCGCTTTGAGCTTTCCACGTCGTCGTTTTGTCGTTCCGCGGGAAACCAGCTTCCGCTGGCTCTGTAGCCGCGAGCGTGAGCGAGTGGCCAGTTTCCTGCCACTCACTCACGGTCGCGGCTACGCTCTGCTTTCGTCCACAATTCTGTTGTGCCTTGGGGCGCGTTTTGCCACAACAACTCCCCTATGAAATCTCGGCTCAATGTCGCCATTGTCGGTCTCGGTGGAATCGGCAACACCCACGCCCGCTGTTACCAGCAACACCCAGCCTGCAAGATCGTCGCCGTGTGCGACCTCATCAAGGAACGCGCCGACAAGGCGGCGGCGGCGTATGGGTGCCCGGCGTTCTATTCGGTGAAGGACATGCTCGCCAGCGGCACGCAGATTGACGCGGCCAGCATGTGCACCGCCGGCGTCGAGAACGGCGGCGATCATTACACGCCAACGATGGAGTTGCTCAACGCGGGGATTCCCACGCTCGGCGAAAAGCCAATCTCCAACGAGATCAAGAAGGCCGAAGAGATGGTGGCGCTGGCCAGGAAGAAAGGTTTGCGCTACGGCATCAACCTCAACCATCGGTTCACACCGGCGACGTTGCGCGCCAAGGAATGGATTGCCCAAGGCCGCCTCGGGGAACTCAACATCATCAACATGACGATGTGGATCAACAACCCGAATGAGACCTCGCCGTGGTTTCATATCCGCGCGCTGCATCCGCATTCGCTCGACGTGATGCGCTACTTCGGCGGCGATGTCGCCAGGGTGCAGGCGTTCTTCAAGCGCGGCCCGCGCCAAGACGGCCCCGGCGGACGGCGCGTGTGCTGGTCCAACGTGCAGGTCAACCTCCAGTTCAAGAACGGCATCATTGGCCATCTCACCGGCAGCTACGACGCGGGTGGCAGCTACGGTCTGGAGCGGCTGGAGGTGGTCGGTTCGGAAGCGCGCGTCGTGTTGCTCGATGCCTGCGAGCATCTCACTTTCTACCCCCGGTCGTCCCGGCAGACCGAGACCTACGATTACCTCGGTGGCATGATGGGCTTCGGTGAAACATTCTCCAGCCGCATCGGCAAATGGATCGAACAGAATCTCGCCGAGGCGAAGCCGGAGGACATTGATGCCTCCGGCGCCGACGCGTTGCACGTGCAGCGGATCATCGAGGCCGTGATTGAATCGTGGGAAAAGGGAACGGTCGTCACCCTCTGACCAGGGAAATCCGAAATCCGAAACTCGAAATCCCAAGGAAGTCCGAAATTCCAATGAGGAAATCTGGAAACCGTCTGACCGGTGGCGACCACGTTGGGGGCATTGCCGATTTCTGCTTTCGAGATTGTTTCGGATTTCGATATTCGGATTTTGAATTTTGTACGCCTGGAGCGCTTCCCATATGGTAAGGGTTGCAGTCATAGGCATGGGGCCGATCGGGAATCGGCATGCCGACATCTACAAGGCCGACCCGCTGGCTGAGTTGGTCGGCGTGTGCGACGTCAAGAAGGACCGCGCGGACGCGTCGGCAAAACGGCTCGGCGTTCCCGGCTTTTACGATGCGCAAAAGATGCTCGATGCGCTGAAGCCGGACTTGTGCAGCGTCGCCACGGGCGGATTCGAGTATGGCAGCGATCATTTCCAGCCAACGATGCAGGCGTTGGAAGCGGGCTGTCACGTGCTCGGCGAAAAACCTATCTCCAACGACATCGCCCAAGCCGAACAGATGGTCGGCAAAGCGCGCGAAATGAAACGCTGTTACGGCATCAATCTGAATCACCGCTTCACCCCCGCGGCGCGCCTCGCCAAAAAGTGGGTCACCGAAGGACGGCTCGGTCATCTGTTGTTCATCAACATGGCGATGTGGATCAAGAACCACCAGGAAAGCTCGCAGTGGTTTCAGATCAAGGCGCTGCACCCGCACACGGTGGACGTCATGCGTTATTTTTGCGGCGACATCGCGGCGGTTCAATGTTTCGCCACCAAAGCGCCCGGCCGCAAGATCTGGAGCACCGCCCACTTCAGCATGCAGTTCAAGAACGGCGTTGTCGGCGGGCTCACCGGCTCGTATGACATCGAACGTGGCCATCCGATGGAGCGGTGCGAAGTCGCGGGCACGGACGGACGCTTCGTGCTCGATGACATGTGGCGCGAGCTCACGCTCTACCCCGCGGGCAATCTGGAGAAGACGGTGTACACCAACCCCGTCTTCGGCGGCTTCCGCGATTTCGAAGACACTTTCCGTGACCGTATCCATCGTTTTCTCGAACAGGTAACCGCGGGCGTTGCGCCGGATCAGATTGACGGCAGCGGCGCTGACGGACTTGCCGCGCAGAAAGTTCTGGCGGCCGCGATCGAATCCGTGGAAAAGCAATCCGTGGTGACACTATGAAACTCGGCGTAAACTCAGTTCTCTTCGGCGGCTTCGATATGGAGACCGCGTTCAAGTACACGGCTGCGTGCGGCTACGACGGTATCGAGATTTCGGCGATTGACGGGATGAGCGAGCATCTCGTGATTGATCGTTGGAAGGAATGCGTGCCCGGCATCAAGGAACTCACCAAGAAATACAACCTGCCGATTCTCGCGATGGAGCAACCGTCGCAAGACCCGAAGAAGATGGAGGCGGCGTTCCAGGCAGCCGTCGAAATCGGATGTCCGATTGTGAATTGCGGCCCGGGAGGCAAGAGCAACGACGAGGCGACGTTGCAGCAATCCATCGAGTCGTTGGGCATACTCGCCGACATGGCGGGCCGGTATGGCGTGACGCTCTGCGTGAAGGCACATGTCGGCGCGGCAATCTATGACACACCGACGACGTTGCGGGTGCTCAAGGCGATCACGTCAAACTCGTTTGGCCTCGACATGGACCCGAGCCACATTCATCGCGCGAACGAAAACCCGGTCGAGGCACTGTCTGCCGTCATTTCGCGGATCAAGCACGTCCACATTCGCGACTGCAAGGGCCGACAGCAAAACCCGGGCACGCCCGAGATGCAGGCCAACGGTCGCGGCGATATTGACCTGCTCGGCTACGTCCGCGTGTTGCATCAGAACGGATACACGGGCCCGGTGGACTTGGAGATTATCGGCGCGAAAGCGTACGAACTGCCGCGCTGTGTCGCCATCGCCGCGGAATCGCGCGGCCACATGCAAGCGTGTTTGCAGGCGTGCGGGGCGCGATGAAGCCGACACATTGAGAGGATGCTGCACCGCGATGCGACGATGCAACCGGATGGATCACGAAGCAAGCTGAAGCGTGAACTCCGAACGAAACCGAACTGAGGCTTGCGTTTGGAGTTCAAGCTTCAGCTTGTGCGAGGCGAACTCATGACCACAACACTGTCCCATTACCCGATGGAGATGTCTCACCAGACCAAGCCATGACTTGCCGCCTCGGCATACTCGGTTTCGCCCACGCGCATGTACACACGTACTGCGCCGAGTGGCGGAAAGCGCCCGACGCCCAAGTCGTCGCAGCCTGGGATCACGACGCTTCGCGGGCGGCAAAAGCGGGTGAGCAAAACAAGGTGGAATTGGCCGATTCGCCCAAGGCGTTGCTGGCGCGCAAAGACGTGGATGCGGTCGTGATCGCTTCCGAGACCTCGATGCACGCTGATCTGGTCGAACAGGCGGCGGCGGCGGGCAAGGCAATCGTGCTGCAGAAGCCGATTGCGTTGACGATGGACCAGGCTGACCGCATTGTCACGGCGGTGAAGCGCGCCGGCGTGCCATTCACCATGGCCTGGCAGATGCGCGTGGACCCGCACAATCTGCAGATCAAATCGCTGCTGGCAGGTGGCGAGTTCGGGCGTGTATTTGTGGTGCGACGGCGGCATTGTCTGCCAACACAGTTATGGAAGGATTTCGACAAGACCTGGCATGTGAACCCCAAGCTCAACCGCGACATCTTCTTCGATGACGCGGCGCATCCGATTGACTTCATCTACTGGCTGCGGGGGATGCCGGTCAGCGTGGTCGCCGAGATGGGCACGTTGCTCAACCCGGCCGTCGTCAACGACAACGCCATCGCGATCTTTCGTTACGCCGATGGCTCGTTCGCCGAGGTGTCGTGCACGTTCGTGGCGGTGGCGGGCGAGAACGTCGTCGAAGTCGTGTGCGAACGCGGCGTCATCATCGGTAATTACGGCGATCCGCCGAGCTGCAACGCGCCGCGTCCGCCGGGCGGGATTCAGCTCAAGTGGTATCGCCAGAACACCGGCAACTGGACCGTGAGCGACCTTCCCGAAATCAAGCAGCACGGCGAACGGATCAGAGGATTGGCCGCGCCGCTGGCGGAGTTTCTGCGCGGCAAACGTCCCCCGATCGCGACGGCAGAAGAAGGAAGGGATGTGCTGCGAATGGTGCTGGCGTGTTATGATTCGGCGGAGCAAGGCCGCCGCGTGTATCTCTGAGTAGAATTATGAAACGAAAACCCAATCTGTTGCTTATCGGCATAGACAGCCTGCGGCGCGATCATATGAGCCTGTACGGCTATCACCGGCTCACGACGCCGCACATGGACAAATACGCGGCGCGCGGGGCCGTGTTCGAGAACCTCATCAGCCCGCACATCCCGACGACCCCGGGGTACACCTCGATGTTCACGGGAATGGATTGCTTCGGGACGGATGTAGTGGCCTTGCGTCACGAAGGTGGACTCGGCAAGCATCTCCAGACGCTGGCGGAGATTCTCGGCGACACCGGCTATAACACCACCTGCGTCGGATTCAGCGGCAACCCGGCCTCGCGAGGATTCCAGAGGTATCTCGACTTCGAAGGCTGGGGTTCGTGGGAGAAAGGTCGCAGCCCGAAGGCGGAGAACCTCAACGCGGTGACGCTGCCGGAACTGAAGCGGCTCGCGGGACAACGCAAGCCGTTTTTTCTCTTCCTGCGTCACATGGACCCGCACTCGCCGTATCTGCCGCCGCGGCCGTTCGAGCGGCTGTTCTACGCGGGCAACGAGCGGGACAAGAAGAACCGTTCGCTCGATGCGGTGATGAAGTTCAAGCCGTTCTGTGATTATTTCGCGAGTTGGTTTCCGCCCGGCTGCACCGACAAGGAATACATGATCGCCCAGTACGACGGTGCGGTCGCCTACATGGACGCCTGCATCGCAAACATCTTCGCGCAACTCGAACAACTCGGCATCGAGGACGAGACGCTGGTGGTGATTGACTCGGACCACGGCGAGACATTGCACGATCACGAGTGCTGGTACGATCACCACGGCCTCTACGAATGCACCCTCGTCATCCCGCTGGTGTTCGTCTGGCCTGGCAAGGTGCCGGCGGGCAAACGCTATGCGGACCCGTGTTATATGAAGGATGTCACGCCGACGATTCTCGATCTCATGGGAACCAAACCCGGTATCCGGTTCGACGGGCGAAGCCTCGTGCCGGTCATGCGCGGCAAACGGCTAGCAGCGCAGACGGAGTGCTACATCACTGAATGCACCTGGATGCGGAAGCACGGCTGGCGTACGCCTCGGTGGAAGCTCATTCACGCACTCGAGCCGGACTTTCATTTCAAGCCGGAAGTCGAGCTTTACGACCTCAAAGCAGACCCCGGTGAGACGCGCAACCTCGCCAAGCAGAAGCCGGGACTCGTAGCGATGCTCGAAGCGCGGATGCAAGCGTGGATCGCACAGCGCGAACAGCAGACCGGTCGTCGCAATCCCATGTACACGAACCTGAACTGGCACGGCAAGGGATGCGGGCCCTTCAAGACCTCGCAGCAGGCCTACGACACGTTGCACATCGGCTCCCCCGGCGCAGCAAAGGCGTTGCAAGCGAAGGAACTGACAACGCAACGCGGACAGAAAACGCTGTGACGAAGAAAATCCGAAGCACGAAATCCGAAATTCCACACAATACAGAAAGGGACAAGAAGCAATGCCTCAAGAGCAACCCTCATCCGAGATTGGTTTGGGATTTCCCATTTTGAATTTCGATATTGTTTCGGATTTCGATATTCGGATTTCGAATTTCCATTTATGGGCATGATCACCGTTATCGGCCGGGGACATTCCGGCACGCGCGCGATGTCGCACACGTTGACCGCGAGCGGCGTGTACATGGGCGCACAACTCAACGTGTCCGGCGACCTGATTCCCCCCGAGGACATGTACGAAGCCTGCCGGGTCATGGCGCGTCACGTCGTCTATCTCGGAAACAACCACTGGGATTTCTCGAAGCTGCACGCGGTGCCGATTGATCCCGCGTTCACTCGTCTGATCGAGTCGTTTCTGGCCTCGGTGCTCGCCAGCGATGCGCCGCGCAAGGGCTGGAAGATTCCCGAGACCACCCTCGTCTTCCCGTGGATCGTGCGGATGTTTCCCGAGATTCACTACATCTATTGGGTACGCGATCCGCGCGATTGCATCCTCGGCAAGCACGTGACCGATGATCTGTCTGAATTTGGCATCCCGTACGACAAGACCGAGGACGTGCGTCTGCGTCGCGCGATCAGTTGGGAGTACCAAGTCGAGCTGGTGAAAGCCACGCCCAAGCCGAAGCATTGGCACACGGTACGGTTCGAGGATTTCGTACTCGATCAGGATCGCACGCTCGCGAAACTGGAGAAGTATCTTGGTTTCCCACTGGCGAAGATCCCCGTGGATCCCACTCGAATCGGGCAATGGAAGAAGGACACGGGAGTGCACGACTTTGACTTTTTTCGCGCAGACCTGGTCGAGCACGGGTACGCGCCCGCGGAAATCTCCCGCCCTGCGGGAGCGCCCTGACTTCAACCCAAGCCGAGCACGACACCCAGGGCGCGAACCAGCCAACGCCAGACGTCCACGTGGTCGCGCCAGAGGAATCGGAAAAACACCTTCACGCTGCCGTGCGTCGCCACCGAGGTCAGTAGCAGACTCAACACAAGGAAGTTTATCCAGTAGATGATCGCCATGGAGAAGAGCCAGCCGTTGGAAGTCACGTCAGTCTGCTTGTGCGAGAGCGTCTCGACCGTGTACGTCACGTGGAATCCCCACCCAAGCCCGATGGCGATGCACAGCAGCGGGAACTGCTTTTGCCAGTCGAACACAAAATCGCCCAGAAGATACACCGCGATTGCGACCATGCAGTAGAACGGGAAAAAGTAGGGCGCGAGAGTAATGAGGAAGTTGGTTTTCGAAAGCGTGACCGACCCGCTGTGCTTGCGCGCCTTGAAGTTCCGCATTCTTGCCCCCATCACCCAGCCCCACACGACGTGCGTCGCCTCATGCGCGAACACGTACACGCGCGTGGGCGGTGCCATCACCATGTAGATCACGAGCCAGAGAATGAATCCGAGCGCGAGACACAGGAATCGCCAGTCGCGCAACAACCCGCCGCCGCGGCCCATGACGCCGAGCTGATGCAGGAACGTGATCGTGATGGCGACACAGCAGGGGAGCAGCAGGATTCCGACGACCAGCTTGAGCGGTTTCAGGGACTTGCTCTTGCTCACGTGGTTGCCGCGCTTCCGTGAAGCGTGGTCGTAACATGGAGGGTGCGGGTGGCATGGCGCTTCGCAGAAGCGCTGCTGCAGCGCCGTGCCGAGGCGGAAAGCAGGTTGACAATTCGCATCGCCTCCGTACTATTTGCGCCCTCAAAGCAGAAGTCAACGAAGGAACACTATGCCGAACACAGCCTCTGCAGCCAAGCAAGCACGCGCCAGTCTGCGCCGACGCGACCGCAATAAGCTTGCGAAGTCCCAGTTGCGTTCGATCCAGAAGCGATTCGCGACGACCCTCGCCGAAGGCAAGAAAGAAGACGCGCAGAAGATGTTTCCGCAGGTGATGTCGGCACTCGACAAGGCGGTCAAACGCGGCCTCCTTCACCGCAACGCCGCCGACCGTCGCAAGTCCCGACTCTCCCGGCACCTCAAGCCTGCGGCGTAGGGCAGTTCCCTCTGCCTTGAGCGGTCCGTTCAACGGCTGATGCCTCGTCCCTCAACTTGGACCAACCCGCGCATATCGGGCTTCCGTTGCACGGTGACTCGACCGCGCAATATCTGCTCAGCGCATCGGCAGGCATCACGGTGAACGCATTCGGTGTCCCGAAGGCGAGCGCGGCCAGAGTCCGAAACAGCCTTGCGCTCGACGAGCGTCCGTCCTTCCAGCCGACGCCGAACGACATGGCCTGCAACGACACTCATGCGCAAATGCGCGCAACAGGTCGCGGAGCACCATCGCAAGCAGTTCCTCAAGGGTGAGGAGGCGCTTCGGTTCGTCTATCTCTGCACGGCCACAGCCAACGCGATCTTCGGCATTTACGGCCAGGCCACCGACGCGGTCGCGGTCAATCCCTGCCGGCTCGCGTACTCATGGGCGCCGGGCACGGAGCGGTTCATCGAGGCGGAGGAGGAATACTTCGGCGCGGCTTGGATGGCATCGCAGCCGCGACCCATCGGCGGGTTGCCGGAGACGTTCACATTGCCATGGAAGAATCGCATGCTCGAACCGAGCGAGTTGCGATTGTTGAGCTAGGCCGCGCGCGGCAGCGGCGTGAAGATCATTTGGTACTACACGTTCGAGTCCCGCGCGGCGATCAAGGGCGCATCCAAGATTCACGGTTTTGCGCAGAGCGGGCCGTTGCTGGCCGAGGTCGGCAAGATCAATCACGACGTGAAACGCATGGAGGGAATCCTCTCCGCCGCCGTGCCGATTTCGAGCGAACCGGTCGGCGGCGCCGAGCATGGACTTGGGAAGACTGGACTTGGACCGGGTGATCTTCATCCAGAACGAGTGAGCGACCGAGGAATGGCCACAAGAAACACCAGAAGTCACAAGAACGATTCTCTGAATTCGTGTCCCTTCGTGCTGTTCGTGGCAATATGCGCGTTGTTCCTCTCGGTAATGACTGCGACGCCCTTGAAGGCGGACTGCGGAAACGGGGCATGCGACTGAAGAGC
>CAZOTB010000088.1:13135-25712 GCA_964582645.1 uncultured Verrucomicrobiota bacterium
TGTTTGGAAAGTCGCTGGGAAGGAACGCCGCCCGAGGCGGTCGTCGTTTTCCGACAAGAACCGCCTCGAAGGGCGGCGTTCCTTCCGGCACAAGCACGCGCCGAGCGACTTTCCAAACACGCTCTTAGAAAATCTCAAACCCACACCGACGAACGCCGCGCCGAGTTTGACCACGAACTCCGCCCCGATCCTTCACCCTGAGCGGACGCTGCAAATATGCAGCGATGAGTATGAGGACTCCCGGGATGCGGCGGACCCGGCTCTTGTTGGTGCTCTGGACTGTCTCGAATGTCCGCGCAAATCCCCCGTTTCTTCGTTACGGCCAGTCTCTGGCCCGCCTCGGTTTGCTGGCGAATACTGAGGCGCTCGACGCCCTTGAACCCTTTTGAGGTTTGGGCGCAAACGGCGATTTGTCTATCTTTCCTCTTCCGTACCCTTTCTCGTTGTAGGGGCTGATTCCATTATACAGCGCCCTTGCAAGAAACAGTTACAACAGTTGTCAAACAAGTGTGTGGATCACCTCGCACCCGGTGGATAAAGTGCCCGACGCGTTGAAGGGGTTCCGCGACGATGGGGAATCGTTCAGCATTCTGGGATGTCGTTGTGCGAGGGGGGCAAAGATTCGGCTCTTGCTTTTTGCCTGACAGACTCGTCGGTGGAAACTACAAAGCATCTGACATGCAACGACTCGGCTTCCAGCAACTCCACGCGCTGTATGACGACCTGCTGCGCCACAACATCATCCCGTACTGGTTTCGGCACGCGATTGATCGCGAACATGGCGGACTGTTCACCTGCATCAACGACGATGGATCGAGGAATTCGACCGACAAGTACATGTGGTCGCAATGCCGGGCGATCTGGACGTTCGCGGCGTACTACAATCGCTTCGAACCCCGACCGGAGTTTCTCGACGTGGCGCGCGCGACGGCAGAGTTTGTCTTGAAGCACGGGCGCGACGAGCAGGGGCGCTATGTGTTCAAGGTGACGCGCGAGGGGAAACACCTCGAAGGCGCGACGAGCATCTACACCGACTTTTTCGCCGCGTACGGACTCGGTGAACTCTACCGGGCGACCAAGGAAGGGCGTTACCTGGACGAGGCGCTCACGACGTTCCGCAGTTGCATCCAGCGCGTGCAGTCACCGGATTTCGACGGCTTCGCGCCCTACAAGCGACCTGAGGGCATCAAGTACGTCCATGGGATTCCGATGATCGGCCTGGAGACGGGACAGGAACTCGCGGACGTCGCCCCTGAGAAGGACATCCTTGCCTTCATTGATTGGTGTCTCGGTCGCATCATGAACCATCACCGACGGCCCGAGTTGCGTACGCACTTGGAACACCTCGGCCCCAACAGCGAGGTCGTGGACACGCCGGCAGGCCGGTGCGCCAACCCCGGTCACTCGATCGAGAGCATGTGGTTTGTGATACACCAGGCGAGACGGCGAAAGGATGCCGGGTTGATCAAGCAGGCGGTCGAGACAATCCACTGGATGATCGAGTTTGGCTGGGACAGGAAGAAAGGCGGCATCCCCCATTGTCGCGACTTCAAGAACCCCGATGGTCCCTGCTGGTGGCCGGCTCCCGACACCAAACCGTGGTGGATCGTCGGTGAGGCGATGTACGCGTTACTGCTCTCGTACGAACTCACGCGCGAGCCGTGGTGTCTCGATTGGTACTGGAAAGTACACCAGTGGTCGTTCGCCCATTACCCCGACCGGGAGCATGGCGAATGGCATCAACGGCTCGACCACGACGGCAACGTGATGACGAAAGTGATCGCGCTCCCCGTCAAAGACCCGTTCCACCTGCCACGGAACGTTCTGGGCATGTTGGATGTGCTCGAAAGACTGAAGTCGGAGGCGTGACTCGATTTATGATCCGATCGGATCACAAATCGAGTCATCCAACTACACCAGCGAAAACCCGCGCCCCTTCTTCTTGAGCGGGCCGCCGAGCCACTTTGCAACGGCGGAGGCGTGTGAATGCCAGGTGGGCTCGTGACGCGGACGACCGTCGGGGAACACGTCCACGACGAGATACTTCAGCGTCGCGCGCCCCACACAGGAAACCTTGTGCCACGAATGCCGAGGGATGTGGACCACATCCCCCGGGCGAATTGTCTGGCGGGAACGAGCGGGTTTGCCGCGTTCAATTCTCCCGCGTCCGCTCAACACGTAGTACACCTGCTCCGTGTCGTCATGCTTGTGCAGCGGGGTGGCCTTGCCGGGTTTGATGACGGTGACGAACACCTCGCAGGCCTCTGCCTGTGAGCGATCCATCACCAACTCGTTGCAGTGTTGCAGGAAAAAGTACGGGATTCCCGTCTTCGTCGAATGAATGCCCTTTGCCATGGTCTCAGTCCTTCCTCTTCCAGCCGTGCTCCGTCAGCCACACCTCGAACGTGTACTCGGGCTCCCAGCCCAGGATCAATCGCGCCTTGCGAATGCTCGTGGCCGGCCAAAAGTGCTCGCCGCTCAGCTTGAAACCGTTTGCCTTGAGCACTTCAACCGCTCCCGGCCAGTATTTTTCGAGGACCGCGCCGGGATCGCTCTGTGCAGCGACAATGTCCTGATTGGTCAGGGGCGTCTTGGGGCCGATGTTGAACACGTCCCCCTTCAACCCGCCGATGGTTCCGGCTCGGATCACGGCACGCGCGACGTCCCGCACGGAGATGGATCGGGCGAGTAGATTCGGTCCCAGTTTGCGATCGTTGCCGTAGCCAAAAGCCATGTAGCGCAGCGAGGCGATGGAGATTTGATTTGTGCGGCAGAATTCCCGGCCCAGGTGTTCCACCAACAACCGACTGATGCTGTACGCGCTGTCGCAGGTGGGCGCGGAGTCTTCATCCACGACCGCCATGCCGCTGGTGCCCCAATCTCGGCCGATCTGCACTTCCATCGTCGAAGACAACGCCACACCCCGCACGCCCGCTTTGACCGCCAGTTCGAGCACGCGCGCAACGCTTTCGACGTTGGAATGAATGAAATCGCCGAGGCTCATTTTCTTGATGTCCGCGCCGTGCGGCCCGGCGGTGTGCAGCAGCGCGTCGCAGCCGGGAAGCAGTCGTTCCATGAGCGCGAAATCCTCGTACGTGCCGGCAACGACCTCGACCCCTTTCGGCGCGGAAGATTTCTCGGCAGGCCAGGGCACGCGGTCGAGTCCCACGACGGAGTGACCTTGCTCCGATGCCACGGTCGCGATGGCGCGTCCCAACCGACCGCAGACTCCGGTGACGAGTAGTTTCATTCTTCAGACCGCATACCAGGTGTTTCGTTTCGGAACGAGGAAACGAGTGCGCCGATGATAGTGACCCCAATAACGCAGTTCAAGCTTCGCGGAGCGGTTGCAGTGGAAATGTCCGGGGCGAAAACGGTCCAAGTGATGGAACACCACCATCCTGGGCTGAATCGCGCCGACCACCTCCGAGACGCGGTGCGGCCACATGACGAGTTTGTCCACCTTCCCTCGGAATTTCAGCCATGTTGGAGAATAGCTGTGCGAGTCGCCCTGATGATAGAAACGCCGACCTCCCAACTCGATGAGAAAGCCCACCCGATCAACGGGCCTGGCTTTCTCGCTACCGGCCGACGGGAAAGGGGTGACTTTCATCGCGCCGACTCGAAATGAGCGAAGCGGCCTTGCTTCTCGGAAGCGAACCGCGTCCAACCCTCGCTTGGTGGCATCGGCGATGACGAACCGGGGGGCGTAGATCACGGCGCTCGTCTGCTTCAACAGCACGCGTAGCGTGTCGGGATCGTAGTGGTCGCCGTGTTCGTGACTGATCAGCACCGCGTCGCAGTGATGGATGGAGGCGAGCCTGAGAGTGGGCCGATCCAGGTGCCGCTCGGTGTTACCGGCCCAATAGAATTTGCCGGAGAAAAAGGGATCAATGAGCAGAAGGCTGCGCCCATCCGACACGGCGAACGTGCAATGGCTGATGTGAAGGAAGCGCAGGCCACCGGCTCTCATTGCGGGCGGTGTGAGCGACGAGACTGCGCGGTTTTCCTTGGGCATGCCGCGATACTTGCAGTGGTCAGCGAAACATCACAAGAGAAAACCTTGGAGCTGCATTCGGTACACCGCGTCAGTGGCGGGTCTTCAACTTCTTCTCGAACGTGCCCGACTTCCCGAGGACGCTCTCGAAGCCGCCGTTCGCAAGCCAGGCTTTCGCTTTCGGATCGCCGCGCAGATAGGCATCCCAGAACGCAAGCGTGCTTTCGCGAATCAGCGCCTGGAACTTCTCGTCCTGCTCCCCGCCCTGCAATCGCCCGCGACCGGAGAAGATCATGTGGTCACCGTCTTTGAAAATGATCAGGTACTGGTCGGCGCCGCGAATGTGATCAAACGGAATCCGGCGATCCTCCGCGGGCGTGTTGCCAATGGGACTGTTGTCCTTCGTGCCGGTCATGTGCAGACACGGAATCCGGATGCTTCCGTACACGCGGTCGAGCTGGCCCTTGTGCGTCGGCACGGGCGCGCTCATCGGGATGGCAGCCTTGACGCGCGGATCGGCGAGCGTCCTGCCGTCCACGAGCGGGCCGACGAACACCTGCCCGGCCACGGCGAGCGTCGTGTAAGCGCCAAACGAATGTCCTGCTGCGCCGATGCGGTTGAGATCGAGGCGGCCTTTGAACGGCCCTGCCTCCCGATTGAGTTTGGTCATTTGATCTATGGCGAAGCTGACATCGACCGGGCGGTTCAAGGAGTTCTGCGGGTTCGCCGCCGAACGCCGCATTGCCTGCATGCGCTCCGCCGGCTCGGCGTTGCGCCATACATCGTCGTCGCTGCCGGGGTGCTGCAAATGCACCGACACATACCCGTGGCTCGCCCAATGACGACCAAGATACTCGTACGCCTCACGAGTCCCTCCGAGGCCGTGCGAAAAGATGATGACGGGAAACGGTCCGCTGCCGGTTTTCGGGTAGTAGATCTTGACCGGGATTTCCCGGTCGCGCTTCGTGTCCTTCCATTCGTATTTGACCGTCTCTACCTCGGTGGTGCTGCCGGCGAGAGCACTGACAGCGAAGCAGACCGTAAGACCGAGGCAGGTTGCGAATTTCCATTTCATCCTGATCGCATAGACGTTGTAGGGACTCGCTTGGTTACATCGTTGCTGAAATTTGATTGTGCCTTGGTGAGCATCTGTTTAGGTTTGCGCATGACGCGGCCAGAACCATGACCAACTCCGCATTCCAAAGCAATCCCCCGATGCGCCCGCTGCCCGAGCCATCCTCGCGTCCGATGGGTGGGGGCCGGGCACTCTTCGCCGATGCGCGGAATGGCCGTGACGAAAACACCGGCAGCGAACGCGCTCCCTGGAAGACCATCGCGCACGCGCTGGAGCAACTCGCCGCGGGCGACACGCTGTACCTGCGCGGTGGCGTGTACTACGAGAACGTGCGGATCGCGCGAGTCGGAAACGCCGGCGCGCCGATCACGATCCGCAGCCATCCCGGCGAACTGGCGGTGATTGACGGCGGACTGCGGGAGTTCGCCGAGTCGCCGCGGACGGCGTGGGAGAAGGTGGACGGTGCCGTTCCCGATTATTTTCGTTCCACCCGCCCCTATCGCAATCAGCGAAACATGCTCGGCTACTTTGCCGATTCGATGGTGCCCTTGCTGACGTACCAGCAGCGCGTGGACATCGAGGAACCGTCGCGCGTCCACATCGAGCAGAAACGCGGCGAGCCGTTTCCGTTGCCGGTCTATCTCGGACCGGGCATCTGGCACGATCCGCAGACGGGCCACATTTTCGCGCGGCTCACCCACACCGACTATCAGTTCAACTACCCTGGCGCGGCGGACTATCGGGGCGTGCGCGATCCGCGCGAGGTCGGGCTCGTCATTTCGCCCTACGGCTCGTTGCCGATGTTGCTGGAGGGTGCCCAACATGTCACGTTGCAAGACCTCGTGATTCGCGGCGGCGGAGAGAATACCGTCAAGCTCCGCGATTCGCAGTACATCACGTTCGACAATGTTGTCGTCTATTGCGGCACCTATGGCCTCCGGTCGCGTTCGTCGGGGCCGGTGAAGTTTCTGCACTCGGCCCTGCGCGGCGGGGTTGCGCCGTGGTTCGTCCATGCTGCGGGTTGCTTGCGAAACATCCCCGGCCCGCGCACGCTTCGCGACCCCGAATCGGGCAAGCACACCGCGGGACGGGACGTGACCCGGTTGAACACACACGTGCTCGCGGCCCTGGAGGGACGCACCGAGGAGATGGTGGACTATGCGTTCCCGGGCAATCATCACTGGGAGTTCGCCTACAGCGATTTCACAGACGGCTTCGACGGCATCCATTTCGGCGGCGAATGCATCCAGTTCCATCACAACCGCGTGGACCGTTTCTTCGACGACTCGATCTACCTGACGCCACTCACACCGCGCTACCTGGATCAGGTACACGTCTATCAGAATCTCTTCACCCGTTGCCTGCTGCCGATTGGCTTCGGCGGATTGAGCGAACCGGGCGGACCGATTTACATTTATCGCAACGTGATTGATTGCCGGGTGGGACTGCATGCGTCGCACGGGAAACGGTTCCGCAACGTCCCATTCGTCGGCCATTTTCGCAACGTGGACGCGTTCAACTTCGGCCACATCTTCATCTATCACAACACGATCATCTCGCGCATGAGCCCGCGCATCGGACAGTCGCTCACGCAGGACGTGCGGCGACCGTACGCGCTGACGACGCTCGCGTTCACCAAGCGCGATTGGTCGCGGCGGGTGTTCAACAACCTGCTCGTCTATCTCGAAGGAATGGTCCCGCCCGACGCGCGGACGATGCCACGGCTCGATGAGGACGTGCAGGTGGACGGCACGGTGCATTTCGATCTGGTAAACAGCGCCGCCAGCGCCGCGAAACTGGAACGGTACCGGCAGTCAGCGCATTTCGCGCAGTCGAAGGCGAAGTACGCGCCGGGTTGGGAGGCCAACGCGCGCGTGGGCGATCCCAGGTTCACCAGGTTCAACGCAAACGAATGGGCCGTCAACGATTACCGCATCCAGCCGGGCAGCGCCGCCGCGGGCGCGGGCGTTCCGTTGCCCACGGACTGGGAAGACCCGTTGCGCCCACAAGACGGAAGCAGACCGGACGCAGGGGCCTTGCCGTTGAACGCGGAGCCAATGCGAGTGGGACGTTCCGAGAAAGCAGGCGATTGGTTGGAGCGGGCATGAGCAGCGCAAGCAATCTCATCCAGTCAGTTCGCGAGCACGGCTACTGCGTCGTCGAGAACGTCATCCCCGCGACCGCTCTCGATGGCTGCTACTACGACATGTATCGCATCCTGGCCACGTGCGGCATCATCGCGCCGTCATACCCGCACAACGGCTCCTGGCAATCGCGCGCGCTGGAATTGCTCGAAGATGTGATCAATCCCGCCCGCACACAGGAGGTCCTGGAGGAGCAGTTCTACATTCGTCCTGGAATCATCAACGACGTGCAATCCTTCGCTCCGTATCTGGGCGACTCGCGCCTGCTCGAGGTTGTCGAGACACTCCTGGGGCGCGAGGCGAGGATCACGTTCACGACTCTCTTCATTCACGAGCCCGGCACGAAGCGCGGTCCGTGGCACGCCGGCGGGCCGTTCAACCCCGGCTACGCCGCGCATTATCCGTCCCCGTACCCTGACGCCGCGATGCACCTGACGATGCATTTGGCTTTTTCAGACTTCAACGCCGAGAACGGCGGCATCCTCTCGCTGCCGGGTAGTCATCGTCGTGACAGCAATCCCGGCTACGCGCCGCGCACACACCGTTTCGCTCCATTTCCCGGCGAAACCGCGATCGAAGCGAAAGAAGGTAGCGCGGTCATCATGGACAGCCGTTTCTGGCACGCCATTGCACCGAACCCATCGGATTTCCCGCGGGTTTCCGTGGTGGTGGAATACGCGCCATCAGAGCAAGGGCTGCCGGAGTTTCTCTCAAAAGCAAAATCTGCAAAGATGTCGCCAGCAGTGTTCAATCGGCTTCCCGGTCCGGTGCAACCGCTGTTTCGTCAGTGGGTCGGGAAACACTAAGCGACGGGGCGTCCGTGATCCCGCCGAAGCGCGTGCGCAGCGTGGCGATGAACTCGGTGAGCGACTCGGCCGAGTGTGTGAGGGTGAGCTCCGCCAATTCCGTCCGCCTCAAGTCTGGCAGGAGCGGTTCGATGGCTGCAACGTTCCGAAAATCTGCTTGTTCGTCGCTCATTGTGAAAATCTTTCTGAAAATGCTGTATACACATCAAAACCCGTATTCCCAGTGACATGCGTAGAATACACCTGTTCGCATGCCGGAAAAAGTGAAAATGCTTGTGATGATCATGCGCTGAGTGCCGTGTTGAGTTCGTCGAGGAGCTTGTGCAAGCCAGCGCCGAAACGCTGATGGGCTTTGCCGAGACTGCCTTGCTGAGCGAGCGGGGCGAAAACTGTCGGAAACGGATGAGGGATGAAGGATGAAGGATGAAAAGAGGTCATGATGGCTTCGTCGGCTGCTCGCGGACGGTGTGGGCTGATGCGCTGGGGTGGCGCATCGTTAGCGCGCGTTCGCGCATGGCGTCGAGCAGGCGCAGTTTCTCGGCGATGGGCTTGGCGGCGAGCCTTTGCCGGTAGGCGCGGTTGTCATCGGCGTGGGAGTCGTCCTTGGCGAAGATGAGGATCTTGGGCACGTCGGTGCGGCCGGGGAACATGTCGGTGAACAGCCGGTCGCGGAAGGCGGTCAGGACGGTGCGAATCTGGTCGGGCGCGACGACTTCGCGGTCGAGGTCGCCGGCGTCGTAGGCCAGGACTTCATCCAATTGTTCCCAGCGAACTTTGCGGGGCTGGCGGTCGCGTTTGTCCACGTAGTAGCCAGCGTCCACTTTGCCGCCGTGGGCGGTGATGTCGGTCTGGATGCGGTAGATGTCGCAGCCGACGTTGACGCCGTCGGCGACGGCCTGCTCGTGGCCGTATTCCATGACGAGGTTTTGCTGGAAGAAGCCGAAGGTCTGTTTCGAGGGCGTGGCGGTGAGGCCGATGAGGCCGGCGTCGAAGTATTCGAGGACCTGCCGCCAGAGGTTGTAGAGGGAGCGGTGGCATTCGTCGGTGACGATGAAGTCGAACGCCTCGATGGGGAACGCGGGGTTGTAGGCGACGGGGACCGGCTCCTTGTAGAGCTTCGCGGCGGCGTCGATGGGCAGGTCGTCGAGGTCGGGGGCGGGTTCCGCTTCGCCCTGGAGCATGGAGTAGAGGCGCTGAATCGTGCCGATGACGACGCGGGCGGAGGTATCGAGCTGATTGCCGGTGAGATGCTGGACGATGTATTCCTCGGTGAAGCGAGTTTCCGAGCCGGTCGATTCGTAACTGAACGGCAGTGGGGTGCGCCAAGCGGGTAGCCCGGCGGGAATACCGGTGACGTACTTGGTGGATTGTTCCTCCACGCCGACAAGCGAATGCCCTTCCGGCTTGGCTTCAACCGTGGCGATGGCTTTGCCGTCCACGAAAAGGGTGTAGTCCGGTTCGCCCGTCTTGAATGAAAGCTCGCGCAGAGCGACGCCCTTGGCTGCGTGCAGATTCGCTTGTGATTTGTCCTGAACTTTCCACCCGCACCGAGTCCGGACTTCATCAATGGTCTGCCGCGCTCTTTCCTCGGGTGTCATGTGGCCGAGATGACCTGATCGCGAAGACGATCAAATCAGGCCGTGGAAGCAAGGCGGGAAGCAATCAGCCATCAGCTTTCGGCTTTCCCTGCCCGGAATTCGGTCAAGGCCAAATCCGAAAAGGCAACCCGCGGTCAACGCCCGCGGCTACAAATATTCGCGTCCATTCCCTCGAAAGCTTTCGGGGTTCGTGTGCCTGGTGGCGTGGCCGAAAGAATTGTCTCGAAATCGTTCGTTCGCTCCGTAGGCTTTTAGCCTTATGAAACTCGGATTGATCAACAGCGCGTTTCAACAGGTCGGCATGGACACCGCGACCGGACTCAAACACGTCTCACGGATCGGATTCGATTCCGTGGACATCTTCACCGAGGCGGTCGGCATATCGAAGAAGGAGATCCAACTGGTCGCTACCACGGCCGACAAACTCGGGCTTCCGATTGTCTCATTGCCGGTAGTGGCCGTCGGGTTGATTGATTTCAACGGGCCCGTCCGCGATTTCCATGTCGAGCGGTGCCGCAAGTTCATTGACCTGGCCCACGCCTGGGGCGCGAAGAACATCCTGCTCGTGCTCGGCGAATACATCTGGCAACGCGAGGTGATCCCGCCCGCCGCCCAATGGCAATGGGGCATCGAGACCTGCCGGGCGCTTGGTGATTATGCGGACAAGAAGAAGATTGATATCGCGCTCGAACTGGAACCGTTCCGGCTGAGTCTGCTGAACAGCGTGGACAACATGGTGCGGTTCATTGACGAATGCAAACATCCGCGCGTGCGCGCCAACATTGACGTGAGCCATCTCGTGCTTTCCGACACCAGCCCGCACGACCTCCGCAAGCTCAAGGGCAAGGCGATCCACGTCCACATCAGCGATTGCGACGGCAAAGTGCACGGCGATCTGCCGCCCGGGCGCGGCGTGGTGAAATTCGCACCCTACCTGCAGGCAATCAAGGAACTGAAGATAGACGGCGTCGTTTCCATCGAACTCGAATACTCGCCCGAGCCGTCGAAGATCGTGCAGTGGGTCGAGGAAGCATATCGCGAAACGGCGAAGCTGATGGAGTTGACGGGATTGCGGGGATGAGTAGGGGCGGAAGAATGGAAGGGTGGAAACGTGGAAGCGTGTGGGGTGAACTTCCCCCAATCCTCCAATTATCCGGTCCTGCAAGTTTCCAATCTTCCCGTCTCCCAACCTTCCTGCCAGGGATTGAATCATCATGAGCAAATTCCAGATCGGATTCACCCGCGACTTCAAGACGCCGGACGGCAAGCTGACGTACAAGGACATGGGTCTGGGCGTGCTCGATGCGGAGCCGTCCATCGAGTACAAGTTCTTCGAGAAGCATTCCTCGCCGGTCACGTCGGACCAGCTTCGCGACTTCGATGCGGTCATCTCGCTCGCGCCGCATTACACACCCGAGTCGCTCGCGGGAACAAAGCGCCTGGCGGCGATCTTCCGCTTCGGCGTGGGATACGATTTTGTGAACGTGCCCGCCTGCACCAACAACGACGTGGCATTGTTCATCACCGTCGGCGCGGTAAACTATTCCGTGGCGGAAGCGACGATCATGTGGATGCTGGCGTTGAGCCACAAGCTCATCACCAAGGACAAGCTTGTCCGCGAGGGCCGGTGGGCCGAGCGTTCCCACTTCATGGGCAGCGAATTGCGCGGCAAAACACTCGGAGTCGTCGGCTTGGGCGGCATCGGCAGTACGCTCGTGGAACTGGTGCGTCCGTTTCGCATGAATCGTCCGCTCGCGTTCGATCCGTACCTCAAGCCCGAGCGCGCGGCACAGTTGGGCGTCGAACTCGTCACGCTCGAGCGCGTGATGCGCGAATCGGATTTCGTTTCGGTGAACTGCCCGCTCAACGATCAGACGCGGGACCTGATCCGCAAGGAGCACATCGCGTTGATGAAACCGACCGCCTTCCTGATCAACACCGCGCGGGGCGGAATCGTCAACGAGGCGGCGCTGATTGACGCGTTGAAAAACAAGCGCATCGCCGGCGCCGCGTCGGACGTGTACGAGAAAGAGCCCGCCGGCCAGGACCATCCGTTCATGCAACTGGACAACCTCATCCTCGCGCCGCATTGCATCGCGTGGACGGACGAGTTGTTCCAGGAGATGGGCACCATGGCGTGCCAGCAGGCGGTGGCGTTTTCCAAGGGCGAGATACCCGCGGGCTTGGTGAATCGCGAGGTGTTGGAGCGGCCGGGTTTCAAGGCCAAATTGGAGCGAATTCGGAAGGGTGCCGGAACGGGGCGCGAGCGTATGTAGTTCAAGCTTTCGCTTGGCTGCGAGCAGCGTCCAATCTACCATCTGAGCGCGGCCTGCTACGAACATCCGCCATACGCAGGAGCAAGCGGAGCACGACTCGCTGGTTTGGAAGCAATGCTGCTCGAAACCCTCCGAAGCCACGCCGGCGACGTGCTCGCTTGGTGCGTGCTGCCGAACCACTATCATGCCCTTGTGCGAACCAACCAGCTTCGAATGGCGTTACGTGAGGTAGGTCGGATGCATGGACGGCTGGCCTTTGAGTGGAATGGCGAGGAGGGACAACGTGGCCGCAAGGCATGGTGCGGATGTTCGGACCGAGCCATTCGTGGCCAGCGCCACTTCTGGGCCACGATCAACTACATCCACCACAATCCCGTCCGACACGGATACGTGAAGCGTTGGCAGGATTGGCCGTTTTCCAGCGCGGGGAGTTTCATCGAGCGTATGGGGCGAGAAAAGGCTGCGGCTATTTGGCGGCGTTATCCATTGCTCGACTACGGCGAGGCATGGGATGATCCGAAGTTGTAGAGCGGACAAGCTAAAGCTTGAACTACGAACGCGGGCGCAGTAACCAAGCTCCAATCCATTCAATGAGCGATCGAAAAGAACATCTCACCCGCGGGGACTCGCCGACGGTCTCCGATCTCGCGGCGGGGGTATCGGTCCGCGAGTTCTGCTCGG
>CAZOTB010000089.1:0-25052 GCA_964582645.1 uncultured Verrucomicrobiota bacterium
CGTTTCGGATTACGTGCCGCGCCATCCCGGGCGCGTCATCCTCCGCCCGGCACCCACCCGAGCCGTGGATGTGGATGTCAATAAACCCCGGCACGACAAACAGCCCTCGCGCGTCAATCCGCCGCGCTCCGCGAGGGATGCGGATATTCTTTGCCGCTCCCACCGCTGTGATGTTTCCCGCATATGCCACGACGCAGGCATCGTGAACACAAGTGCGGTTGATGAAAGCGGTGCCGTGGATGATCGCAGTGTGAAAGTGATCCTGGGGCATGGAGACTCTGGCTTGTCAGGTGTCCATGTAAACGCTATGCTCAACAGTTGAAAGGGAAAAATCAGAATGACCACCGAGGAGATCCGAAAGCTGTACGAGGCCAAGCCATTTAAACCTTTCATCATCCACCAGGCGAACGGTCGCAAAATCCGCGTCCGTCATCCCGAATTCATGGCCTTTGCGCCGAGCGGCCGGACCATGTACGTCTATGAAACGGACGACACTGCCCATGTGGTGGACATCATGCTGGTGCTTGACTTGGAAACCAAACCCAACGGTTCAGTTCGCAAACGGGGTACGTCTCATTAGTTGGGGGGACTGGCAGCCAGCCATCAAAGCCTTTACCCCTTCTCTGGCCACCGCCATCTCGCCCAGAAATTCGCCGGACATTTCCTCGGGGGTGAACCAGATGCATGTCTTGGAGCCGTTCGGCTGCAACGCCTCGGCGGCGGCATGATCAAGAAGCTTCTTGATGACTGCTTGCGAAGCGCCCGCCGACCACAAGCCCCAGAGCGGCTTGCCGAAGAAGCTGAAGTTGCGCGCTCGCGTGACCCTGCCGTTCGGCACGAGGCGGCTCTCCAGCCATCGGCGTCCGTCGGCGAGCGAACGATCCATTGCCTTGAGCAGCACGCACATCTCGGCGAGTTTGCGCTCGAGAAAGGACATCCGCGACATCCTCCTTGCTTACCGCTTCGACAACAAGACGATTTCGTAGTCTGGAATCACCGGGACTTGGAAGCGAACATGGCCACCGGCCTGTTGCAACCGCAGAGTCTTCCCGGAGCGCAGGCAGCGGGCGGAGTGGAACCGCGGTGCGCGCAGGCGAATCTCGATGTCGCGCAACGGAATGATCTCGCCCATGGGCCGTTTCATGTCGGAGGTGACGTTGACGAGGTGAACGAGCAACCGTCCCGGCTGGGAGCGCACTTCGATGGCGAGGCTGCCGGGGGCGTTCGTTTCAACCTGTAGTCCGGCCCGGCCTGCGGCGAGCTGAACGAGCGCTCGGGCGAGGTCCTTGTGGACGCCGATGTGAAAGCGGTCGAAGCTCTCGAACAGAGGCGAGGCGATGTACACCACGCGTCCCTTCCCCCGGCGCGCTGAGAGAATCGCGGCATACTTCGAGATGCCGCGGGGGAGCGTGTAGGCTTTGTTGATTGGGTTCCAGTAAAGCGCGAGCACGTCGGCATCGTGGGTCGGACGGATTGCGAGGGCGTTGACGGGACGCGGGATGAGCGAGTGCGCGGGAATGCCGTCGAGCGGTCGGGTCAACGACAGGTAATCCTCCGTGCGCGAGGGCAGGAACACGCCTTCGATGCGCGCGATTCCGAGGAAGCGCTGCCATTCGTTCCGCGCGACCGGCTCGCCCCATTCGTCGTACACCCCCGACTCGAACGTAGCCACCAGTCCGCCACCGTTGCGGACGAACCTCTGGATCGCGGCGATCTGGTCCTCCGAAAGACAGGCGACATTGGGAAGCACGAGAACCTTGATGCGCCGCAGCGCTTCGTCGCTGAGGCCGCCATCCCACAGGATGCGCGCAGGGACGTGAGCGTGGTTGAGCGCGTCGAGGCAACCTTCATTTTCGTGCTCGAGGATTTCCACCGAGGCCTCGCGGCGTTGCGTGGCGTTGCCGGGCTTCGAACCGCTGCCGGAGTCGAGATAGAGCCCCACCTCGCGTCCCGAACCGATGTCCCGGCACAACCCGGCATGGCGCGTGACGTAGCCGTAGCCGGTCCGGCTCGACAGCAACACGGCGGTTTCCGCCGCGGACTCGTTGGCAGTCGTGTACGGGTCGCACTCGGCGATGAACTTGCCCGCGGACTCGAACGGCGCGAGAGCATCAGCGCGGTTGCGTTCCATCGCCGGCGAGAAAATCGCGAACCACGTATTGGAGCCGCCCGCGACGGTCTGGGCGAGCGCGGTGGTCATTTCCGCGACCGGCAGCGGCACGTAATGCCACGTGGACAATCCGTGATGGCTGAACACGACGCCGGGCTTCGTACCCGCGGACAGAAACCGGGCGAGATTCAATGCGCGGAACGGCGAAAGATAGTTGCCGTGACAATGAAAAAACTCCTCGCTTCCCGAGAACGACTGGTATGGTTCGAGCCGTTCAACGTCGTAGCCGTTCTTGATGTTGTGCGCGCTGAACCCGCCGCCGTTCAGGAAGATCACCGCGTCGGGGTTCACCTCGCGCGCCGCCGCCTGCGCGTCTTTCATGAACCTCGCCCAGGAATCGGCCCGGAACGCACCGAAGCGTTTCCAGAGCGGGTCCGCCCAGTCATCGAACTTCGGCAGGCGTCGGCTGCCCGTGGCAGCGCGGAATTGTTTCCGACAATGGACGCAATAACAGGCGCCGCGGAAGATCACCGGCCCGTCGAGGAAACAACCGTCCACGCCGGTCTGCATCACCTCGCGGATCATCTCGAACGCCCAGTCGCGCCAGGGACTGTTGACACAGAATGTTGTGCCGCCGCCGTAGAGCGGATGTTTGCGGCCGTACACCACGCCGTCTTCCATGATCTGTTCCCAGCCGGGGTGCGCTTTCGCGAACTCGTACGAGTACCAATGCATGTTGATGTACCCGAGCACGTGGATGCCGTGGCGATGCGCGTGCGGGACGTACTCGCGGAGCACATCGCGCGCGCCGAGGCTCTTGAGCTTCTCGAACTTCGTGGAGTTGAACGTGGTGACGTGCCCCAGGCCGGGCGCGGCGCCGAGCGTGGCGAGCACCCATTCACAGTTCACCTGCCAGCGTTCCTTCGTCTCGCGCGCAAGCTGGTCGAGATCGCTTGCGAGGAAGTTTGAAAAGTCAGAAAGGTAATCCCGTCGCATCATGCGGACGGGTTTGCGCCACCAGGGAAGGGAGGGTGGCGACTGTGTTTTGTTGGACATGGCTAGACCATTCTCAGTTTGTCGAGGTTCTTGCGCAGGCGCATCAGTGCGTCGCGGTCCCGTTTGGGAATCAAGCCGTGTTTATCGGGACCGACGTCGAGCAGCAGGTTGCAACCGCGGCTACGCGTGACGAGATACATCCCGAGCAACTCGGCGTCGCTGCGCGGCTGATCCTTCTCAACGTAGAACCACTCCTTGCCAATCGGATCGCACACCTCACCGGCCAGATAGTATTTCTTTCCCTCGATCTCGCGCCACGGCTGATGCTTGGTGTGGCTGTTCGGCAGGAAGCGCTCGATGGCGATGAGGTCGGTCGGCCAGGCGTAAGCGACGTTGAAGTTCGAACCGTCGCTGATGCCGTGGTTCATCGTGATCAGCGTTTCCGGCTGCCAACGCGCGATCTGAGCGTAAAGGTTGTTGCGATAATCGCGCGGCAACAGGTTCGGTATATCAATCCACACTTCCCCGATTGCGCCGTACTGCGTGAGCAATTCTTCAAGTTGCCGCCATTGAAACTCCCGGTACTCCTCCGTGGTGTAACCCTCGCCCCATTTTGTGTAGGTGGGCGTCAACGAGCCGAAGCGGTTGTGGTTGTCCCACGAACAGTAGTAGAAACCCGCCATCAACCCGCGCTTCTCGCACGCCTTCACGAACGCGGCGACCACGTCGGTTTTGTTCCCGCTCGTGCCGACATGGTAGTCGTTGAGCTTCGTCGGCCAGAGGCAATGTCCCGCGACGTGTTTCGTGGTGAGCACGGCGTACTTCATGCCGGCGTCGCGGGCGATGCTGATCCATTGATCCACGTCGAGCCGGTCGGTCCGGTAGAGCGTGGAGGGTTTGTCACCTTTGGAGAGCTCGTCGCCATCGAACGTGCTCATCCCAAAATGAATGAACATGCCGTAGCCGAGCGATTCCCAGGCGTGGAGTTGCTTGAGGCTGAGGCGCTGTGCCCCCTGAGCTTGTTTCATGACCCGACTTGAATATCGAGAACGCTCCCCTCGGGCAAGCTTTCCCACGCTGGTTCGCCGCCGCCGATCGCACCGCGAACGAACAGCTCTTCCGCCATCGGACCGAGGTAAGCGGTGCCGTGAATGTTGTCGCCGAATGGCATCGGCGCCGTCAACGTGCCGTCGGTGATGGGATCGAGATTCAGTCCCGCGCAGAACATGCGGTGGTGACCGGGATGCGCAAGGAACGACGCGAACAACTGCCGCGCATGCTCTGGGCTCGCCAGACCCGTGGACACCGCCACCCTCCAGCAGCCGCTCTGGAGGACTCCATAGTCGTTGCCGTATTCCGTGGGCACCGCTCGGAAATGTGGCTGATTCGGCGAGAATCTGCGAGGACAGAAATCGCTACTTGCCGGCAGGGTCGCTGGCGTGGGTGGGTTTGGAGTTCCGCTTCTGCAACCACAACGACACGCACGCGCCGACAAGCATGGCAACGTCTTCGAGGATCGCGATCATCCCGACGCGCCGTGCGCTCTCGCCGTGGCCAAAACAACCGCAACGAATGTCGCGTCCCTCGCCCACGGCGTGGGCGATCGCGTAGGTGAACACAATCAGCATCCCGATCACAAGCCACATCGCGCCGCGCGCGGCGACTCCGACAATCAAACAGACGCCGCAGACGAGTTCGAGCCATGGCAGGAAGATCGCCATCCAATTCTCCGCCCATCGCGGGACCATGTGGTAGTAGGAGATTTCCTCGGCGAAATAGATCGGGTCCCAAATCTTCGAGTAGGCGGCGTAAATGAAGATCACGCCGAGCGCCCACCGCAGGATGCGCTCAGTCCACACCTTCCATCCGGTGCCCGCCGGGGCATCAATCGTAGCGGTTTGAGTGGCTTCGCTCATTCGCTTGGCAAATGGGCCGCGCTCCAGTCCCGCCAGCCTCCCTCCAGCACAAACAACCGATCGTACCCGAGCCGCTTCATGCGCCGGGCCATGCCATCGGCGGCGTCGCAATCCTTGTCCTCGCAGTAGATGATGATCCGGCGATAACTGTGCGACACCGGGACGGCTTTCTTCAGTTCCTCCTCGGGCGCGCTCTGAGGGACGGAGATGGCGTTGAGCACGCGGCTCTGCCGATAGAACTCGACGGGACGCGCATCGAGAAACAGGCAGTCGCCCGCTTCCAGGTCGGTGGCCGCCTCGGTCAAATCCAGGTGCGGCAGGACGTCGTAGGCGGGTTTGCTACCCCACGGCACCGGCCTCGGACGCGCGATGTTGACCGCCGCGCCGAGGACCGCGGACACAACCAAGAGAACAAATGCCTGTGCGAACGCGCTATGAAGGAGTCGCCGTATCACCGTTCGTTCTGTCCGGGTTTATCGGAACTCGAACGGCAACTCGACCTTCGGCCATTCCTTTTCGTCGGTCAGCACCTCGATCTTGCCGTTCTCGGGTTGGCTCCCGTTTTGAGGCGTGTAGGTGACATTGAGCCGATAGGAACGACCCGGGAGGTTGGTGCTGATCGTCGGATTCAGCATCGAAGAAGGGTTCTTGATCTCCTGGATTTGGAAATCCTTCCCGTCATTGCGCATGATGATGACGCCGACTGTCTTCGATTCGCCCTTGGTGAAAATCAAGTTGGCGGGCACGGCGGAGATGGTGGCGGGCACTTGAGCCGATACATTGATGACCACGTTGCTATACTTGGCGTACTTGGTATGGAAGAGGACGTTGGCGCGGTTCTGACCATAGGGCAGCGGCGGCTTGGTGGTGAGTTCGAGCTTGGCGGAGTTGGTGGTCGAGGAAACCAGCTTCACCGTGAGCCACGGCGCGGAGCTTTCGAGTTTCTCGATCACGAGGGGGTCGGACAACGCGCTCTTGATCTCCACGGTCTGGTTGGTCTGCGATTCCGGACGCAGGCGACCGAGCCAGATGTTCTGGCTGGGCAGGATGTTGAGGTCCACCTTGACATCGGCCGACATGGTGACGTGGAAACTCGGCTTCTTCGGATCGTTCGAGGTGATGGTGATGCCCTTCTCGACATGGCCTTTCATGTTGGCCGTGTTCAAGGTTGCCTTGATCTTGCCTTCCTTGCCCGGCTCGATCTTCTTGTCGTAATCGGGCACCACGGTGCAGCCGCAGCCCGGCTTGACTTCCTTGATCTCGAGCGTGGACTTGCCGGTGTTCTTGACGATGAATGTGGCTTCGAGCGGCCCGGGATCGACCACGCCGAACTCATACTTGGGTTTCTCGATGGTGATTTGGGGCGCGTCTCCTGACACCTCCGGCGCGGCGGCTTCCTTGCTGTCCGCCGGTGCGCTGGCGGGTGCGGCTTGTTTTGGTTCGTCTGCGTAGCCAATGGAGGCCACGAGAAGTCCGATGACAATTAATCGTTTCATGGGGCTGTACTATGCCCAAAATCCAGCGCCTTGCAAGTCCCCACGATGTCCCTAGAATGGCCAGACAAGGAGCATTCATGACCAAGAAAATCCTCATTCGCGGGTTCGTGGGTGGGTTGGTGTTGTTCGTGTGGGCCGCGCTTGCGTGGACGGTGCTGCCGTTGCATAGCGCCGGCATCAAGAAGTTGCCAGGCGAAGATGTCATCCTCGGGATGATCCAAGGCAACGTGACCGAGGCTGGCTTCTATGTGTTCCCATGCCCTATTCATGCATCCAGCCTTTGTCCACGGTGAGGCATTGACCCGTGATGGGCGCGCTTTCAGCCGAGGCGAGGAACGCAAACGTCGGCTCAATGTCTGCGGGGGTGATGCGGCCGGGGAGACACTGCTTCTCATTGAGGATTTTCAACAGCACTTCCGGATCAGAAAACTTCCGCGCTTCTCCTTCGGTCTGGATCGCACCGGGATGGATGCAGTTGACCCGGATGCCGTGCTTGCCGAGGTCCCGCGCGAACGCCCGGGTCAGACCGATGATGGCAGCTTTGCTTGGGACGTAGTGCGCGAGGCCGGGTGCTCCGCCGCGGACCGTGATGCTGCCCACGTTGATGATCACGCCTGAACGCTGCGCCTTCATGTGCGGGATCACCGCCTCACAACAACGAAACGTGCCGTCCAGATTCACGTCCAGCACCGAACGCCACTCCTCGAAAGTCAGGTCATCCGCCGGCTTGGTGGGATAGATACCGGCATTGTTGACCAGCACATCCACACGTCCAAACGTCTCCACCGTCTTCGCGACAGCCGCCCGGACTTGATCGGCTTTGGTGACATCCATCTGCAGCGCCAGCGCCGGAGCGACCCGCGACGCCGACTTCGCCGCGTCGTACAAACCTGCCGCCACCTTCGCGCCGCGTTGGAGGAATCCCTTTACCACTCCGTTGCCGATTCCTTCATCCGCGCCCGTGATGAGGCAAACCAGCCCGTTCAGTTCGATGGCCATGTTGCGATGGTTGTCGGGGGAGCGAACGCGATGCAAGCCGTTTCCATCCCCCTGTGTCCCTCTGGCCATGAAGACGTACGATCGTACGTCTTCATGGCCAGAGGGAAGCGCGAGCGCGACGAGGATCTTTACAACCCTTTTACTAACTCCCCCACGCGCGTAGTGGTAGCGTCCGATGCGTGAAGCTACGAGGTGCGAAGTGAATCGGACGACCCACGACACCTTCGTGAGTGATCAAAGTCGAGCTTGTCGAAACTGCGGACACGGGCACGGGAAGAGTCCATGAATGCCGCCCGTCTAACGACCTGGATGTTGACCATGCCACTTCAACAGCGTCTCGCCGCCACCGCGATTGATCGGGGATGGTTTCCTGTATTCGATCCCGAAGAATGGAACGATCCCGCCGCGGAGGCCGCGACGCCCCACTCTCAACCCGAGCCAGCCGCCGCCCTGGGCTGCGCCACCAACAAGAAACGGAGACCGTTATGAAATCGTTGTCCCGAGTTGTTGTCTCATTGCTTCTGCTTTCCACTCTCGTCACCGCCAAAGAGCCGTCACTGCCGGCCGAGGCGGAGTTGCTCCTACGGGAGATTCGCTACGACGCCACTCTCACCGACGCCGAGGCGCGGATCGTGGCCGAGTTCGACCTCGAATCGCTCAACCGCGCCGAGGGGACGCTGCCGTTGTTCGATGGCGAGGTGGCGGTCCTCACGACGAAATTGCCGACCGGCCTGCGCATCGTGCGCGACGGCAACCGGTACAGCGTCGTTGCGTCGAAACAGGGCCGCCACAAGTTTAAGATCGAACTCGTGGCGAAGATCAACCGGGCGGAACCGTGGAATCAGATTTCGTTCGTCGGTCCCGTGGCGGCAATCGCATCGGTGAACGCGCAGGCGACCGGCGCGGGCGTCGAGTTACAACTCCTCAGCGGTACTGTGCAACAGATCGAACAGAAGGACGGCGTCACGCGCGTCCGCGGCTTCCTTGGGCCGGAACGGATGGTCTCGTTGCGCTGGCAGAGCAAGGCGGCGGAGGCGGCGCGCAAAGCGGTGTTAACCTGCGATACGTCCGCGACGGCGCAGATCGCGCCGGCGGTGATCAAGTTCACCACGCGGATCAAGTACGAGATATTGCAGGGCGCGGCGTCGAAGCTCACCATCGCGCTGCCCAACGGCCAGGCGCTGACGAAACTGCAGGGCGCGCAGATTCGCGATTGGCAGGTCAAGGCGGAGGGCGAACGGCAGGTGTTGACCGTCGAGTTCATCAAGCCGATCGAGAAGACGTACGAGCTGACACTCCTCTCCGAGCAGACCGTGGACGCCACGCCATTCTCGGCGCAACTGACACCGCCGCAGCCGCTCGAAGTCGCGCGCGAATCGGGCACGCTCACCGTCGCGGCTGAGGACGTTACCGTCGAAACCGAGTCGGCGGCGGGGCTGCGACAGGTCAACGCTCCGCAAGGAACGCTGGCTGCGTATCAGTTCTACACCCGGCCATTTGCACTCGGGTTGAAACTGCACCGCATCGAGCCGGTGATTCACGTCGCCGACCGTGTCACCGCCCGGCTCGAAGAAGCCCGGCTGCTTACGACTCATGCGATCACGCTCAACGTCGAGAAAGCCGGCATCTATGCCGTCGAGTTGGCGCCGTTGGGCGGATTCGTCGTCGCGGATGTGAAGGGCGAAGGGATCGAGGACTGGAAATCGCGCGAGGGCAAGCTCACCGTCAACTTCACCAGCCGGGTGCTCGGCGCGCGGAAGTTCGACGTGCAACTCGAGCAGCCGATGAAAGCCTTTCCCGAGCAGATCGAAGTCGCCCCACTCCTCGCCACCGGTGCAACAAAGCACAGCGCGCAGATCGGCGCCTCTTCAACGCCCGGCATCCGCCTGAAGACGGCAGAACTGAACGGCCTGCGCGAAATTCCCATCACGTCGCTCGCGGCGCGCAGCGATGAATTGCTCGCCTACGCCGCCGATCAGGCCAACTGGAAGCTCAAGCTCGCCTGCGAACGGCTCACCTCCCGGGTCGTCGCCGACGTGTTCAACCTTGTCACCATCGGCGATGGACTTGTCGGCGGCAGCGCGGCGATTCGGTACGTCATCATCAATCAAGGCGTGCAGGAATTTCGCGTCAAGGTGCCGACCCACTGTAAAAACGTCGAGTTTACCGGCCCGAACATCCGCCGCAAGGAGCAGAGCGGCGACGTCTGGACGATCACGCTGCAGGATAAAGCGTGGGGCGGCTACACGCTCGTCGTGACATACGACTTCCAATTCGACCCCCACAAGGCCACGTTGCCCGTCGGCGGCATTCACGCGCTCGATGTTGAACGCGAGACGGGCAGCGTGGCCGTCACCAGCGCGGCCAATCTCCAACTCACCGCCAAGGACGCGAAAGAACCGCTGCGACGGATTGACGAGTTCGATCTCGCCGAAACGGATCGCGCGCTCATCACCCGGCCCGTGCTCCAGGCGTATCGCTACGAGGCGGTGCCGTACGACCTCGCGCTCGCCGTCGTCCGCCATGAAGAATTGCGCGTGCTCGACGCCGTGGCCGACCGCACGCAGTTCACGACCGTGATCACCGACGAGGGGCAGATGCTCACCCAGGCGTCGTTCATGGTGAAGAACAACGACAAGCCGTTTCAGAAATTCACGATGCCCGGCGGTGCCGAGTTCTGGTCCTGTTACGTCGCGGGCCAGCCGGTCAAACCGGAGAAAGACGGCGACGACCTGCTCGTGCCATTGCCCCGCGGCGTAAACCGCGACCAGGCCTTCTCGGTCGAGATCGTCTATGCGCTCAAGGTGGACTCGCTCAAAGGGACGCGGCCGACTCATCTCGCGCTCGTTGCCCCCGAGACCGACATGCAGACGACCTACGCCGAGTGGGAACTCTACGTGCCCGAAACGCATCGGCTGTTGAACCTCGGCGGGAACATGACTGCCACGCCTGAGATAAAGTACGGCCTCAAGTTTGCCGTCGGCGAATTCGTCCGCGTGTACGACCAGATCACCCGTAACTGGGGTGGTCGGATCCTGGGCTGGGGCGTGGCGATTATGCTGCTCGCGCTCCTCGTGCGGGCGTTCCGACATCGTGTCGTCACCGGGATTGAGATTCTGGTCGTGATTTCGATTATCGCCATTCTCGCCGGCATGCTCCTGCCCGCGCTCAACGCCTCGCGGGAAAAGGCGCGGCGTTCCTCGGCGTTGAACAATCTCAAACAGATCGGCCTGGCGTTGCGGTTGTACTCGGGTGACAACAACGAAAAGTTCCCGTCGGCGCTGGCTGAGGTCCGAGGGAAGTACGCGGGCGACAGCGACAAGCTGTTCGTGGACCCGGTCACGGGTAAGCCGTTCATCTACATCGGCGCCGGCCTGTCCGAAACTGCGCCGCCTGACACGGTCATCGCCTACTCTGAACTGACGCCCGACGGCTGCAACGTATTGTACGCGGATGGCCACGTTGCGTGGCAAAAAGGTTTCGTGCCCCCTCCACCTCGTCAAGTCACCGTGGCAGCAGCGCAGCCCACCCCTGCCAAGCCGGCGGCGATGCCAACCGATGCCGCCGGAGTTGCCGCCGTCGTGCAGCATCAGATTGGCGGCGTGTTCGGTCTCACGGGCGGCGCACGCATGCCGACGGTGCGCGGGATTCGTCCCATCCGCATCGAGATTCCGCGCACGGGACTGCGCATTGCGTTTACCAAGGTCCTGAGTGTCCGAGGCAAAGAACCGCTGCACGTCAGCGCCTTCGCGGCGAAGAAGAAAGTGATCGAGGCGACGGTACTGGCCTTGCAGGGCGCCGCGTTACTGATCGGCTCGGTGCTCGTGGCGTTGCAGCTACGCCGCAAACGTCCCAGCAGCTTCTTCGTCACCCTCGGCATCGCGTTCGCGTTCGGCGCGATCACCAGTTTTCTCATCACAACGCGAGTGCTGCACATCGTCCTGATCATCGGCGCGCCACTGATTCTCCTTGCAGTGGTCGGCTGGCTGATCTGGAAGTTCTGGCCGCGCACGGCACCCGAAGGCGGGACGGAAACGATCCACCCCGGACCAAGCGCCGGTCCCGCCGCGCCGCCCGCGGTCGCAGCACTCGTGTTCCTCCTGCTTGCCTCTGGCGTCCATGTTGCAGCCGCGGGCGACGACCGCGCCATTGCCCCGCCGGCTCCGGCGCCGGCAGCTACGGCAGCGCCACTGCAAGCGGCGGATGTTGTCGCCCACCTGCCTTCGGCGGGAACACCCCCACCCCTCGATCCCGCGGGGGGCAGTGGGCCGACAACAGCCGTCTCGGTGCTCTCGGCGAGCTACACCGGCACCGTGCGCGAACGCGTTGCCGAGTTCGACGCGGTGATGGATGTGTCGGTCGCGGCTGCGGGGGCAACGTTTCCACTCTTTGGGAAAGAAGTGGCGGTGCAACAATTCTCCGCCAACCCACCCGGCGCGACGCTCGTGCGCGACGGCAAGTTCATCAGCGTGAAACTGCCGCGCAAGGGCACCGCCACGCTGCGGCTGAAGTTCATCGTCAAGCTCGCGGGCGACGTGACGAAGCGCGAGATCAACTTCGGCATCCCGGGCGCGCTCGCGAGCAAGGTGGCGTTGACGATTGACGAGCCGGAGGCGGCGGTCGAGTTTCCGACGGCGGTCTCGTTCAAGACGGTAGCCGCGAGCGTAAGCGAGCGGACGGGAACAGGGACACGCCCGGGGCAGCCACTCGCTGACGCTCGCGGCTACACTGCGACCCGGCTGGACGCCGTCATCGGCTCCGGCCAGCGGATCGAAGTGCGCTGGACGCCCCGGGTGAAACGCGCGGCGGACACGGCGGCGACGGTGTTTTGTCACAACGCGTCGTTGCTGACGTTCGGCGGCGGTGTGATCCAGGTTTGCTCGAAGCTCGATTTCCAGGTGACGCAGGGCGAGTTGCGCCAGGCGCGCGTCGCGTTGCCTGCCGGGCAGCGGTTGTTGCGCGTCGAAGGCGACAACATCCGCACGTGGGAAGTGAAAGAGGACGGCGACGAACAGGTGTTGTCGGTCGAGTTGCTCAAAGGCGTGACCTCGGGCAACTACGTCCTCACCGTCGTGACCGAGGCGTTGCTCGGCGCGTTGCCGGTGTCGTCGGAGGTGAACGTGTCGCGGGCGCTCGATGTGAAACGCGAGACGGGATTGGTGGGGTTGAGCGGCACCGAGGAACTGACGCTCGCGGTCGAGTTGTCGAACGAACTGACCCGGGTGGATTCCGAGGAGTTCACGCGGGCGGCGATCTGCAAGCCTGAGAGCGTCGTGTGCGCCTATCGGTTTCAGAAGCCCGAGTTCAATCTGGTCGTGCGCGCCGAAACCGTCCAGCCGCAGATCGAAGCCATCGTGCGCAATCGTTTTCAGATTGGCACCGAAGCGACGCGGGTCGAGGCGCAGCTCGATTACACGATCAAGCGCGCGGGCGTGTTCGCGTTGCGCATGGCCATCCCGCCCGGATACGCGGTGACGGGCGTCAGCGGCGACAAGGTCGCGCAGTGGATCGAAAAGACCGATGCGCAGCAGCGCATTCTCGAAGTGACGATGAAAGAGCGTATCTCGGGCGCATACGCATTGCGGATCTTTTTGCTGAAATGGCAGCAGGAGTTGCCGAAGACACTCGAGGTCGTCGGCGTCGCGCCACTCGGCACGCAGAAGCTGACCGGGTTCGTATCGGTCAGCACCGAGCCCGGCGTGCAGGCGAAGGCGGAATCGTTCGATGGGTTGACGGAAATACCCGCGGCGTCCATCGCCGACGGTTCGGCTGCGAGCGGCGTGCTCGCGTACAAGTTCATCGCCGCCAAGACGGAGACGCAGCCGAAATGGAAGCTGACGGTGGCGACGGAAGCGGTCGAGGCCTGGGTGCGCGCCGAAGTGGTGAACTGGATGACGTTGAGCGACACGTTGTTGAGCGGACGTGCCATCGTGCGGTTCGACATCGCGAACGCGCCCGTGCGGGAGTTGCGGCTGCGCGTGCCGGCAGCGTTTCGCAACGTCGAGATCACCGGCGCGAATATCCGCCGCAAAGACCAACAAGGCGAAGAATGGCGCGTGCAGTTGCAGAGCAAGGTCATGGGCGTGCATACGTTCACCGTCACATGGGAGCAGCCGTGCAACACCCAGAACGGCGGGATCTCGATGGCGGGCGTCGAGACACTCGGCACCGAACGCGAGACCGGCGCACTGGCGGTGGCGGCGCGTCCTCCGTTGCAGGTCGAGGCCAGGGATGTCAGCACGGATCTGCTCCCCGTGGACGCACGCGAGTTGCCCGAGTGGGCGGGACAAGCTCCGGAAGCAACAGTGCTGGCCTATCGCTATCTCCGTACCGGCTACAAACTCGCGTTGACGGCGAAGCGATTTCAAGAGGCCGAGGTGTTGCAGGCGCTTGTGGACAACGTGAAGCTCACGACGGTGGTCGCCGATGACGGCCAGATGATGACGACGATGACGCTCTCGATTCGCAACAACGCCCGGCAGCACCTCGAATTGTCGCTGCCCAAGGACGCAGAAGTCTGGTCGGCGTTTGTGAGCGGAAGCGCGGTGCGCCCCACCAAGAGCAAAGACAAGCTGCTGTTGCCGCTCGAACGCGCCGGGGCGGAGGACGCGCCGGTGAGCATCGAACTGACTTATGTGAGCAAGGCTCACTTCCCCCAAAGACGCGTAGGACTCGAAACGCCGTCGCTCGACATCCCGCTCAAGAACGCGCGTTGGGATGTGTATCTGCCAATTGATTACAAGTACGGCCGCTTCGAAGGCACGATGGCGCATGAGGAGGAAGACGTGCCCGACATCGCGTCGTTCTCATACCAGGACTACCAGCGCACGGAAGGTGAGAAGACGATCTCGTTGCAGAAGGAGATCAGTTCGTTCTTCAATCTGGCCAGTCAGAAACTCTCGAAGGGCCAGGTAAAGGAAGCGGCGGAAGACTATGGTAAGGCGCGAACCAGGTACGACTACGGCGGCTGGGGAAACACCGAGCAGGCGAGGAAATTGGAGGCGGACCTGCGCCGCAGCCAGGCGAGTAATGTCATCGCCCGCCAGCAGCAAGTGTATGCGGCAAACGCCGCAGTCACTGCCAATGCACTACAGCAGACCGTCCAGATTGACGAGAAAACGGCCGAGCAACAGTGGGACAAACTGCGGGGCGCGCAGGAGGTCGTCGTCGCGCGAGTGCAGCCCTTGCGCGTGAACCTCCCGACGCATGGTGTACGGCATTCGTTCACGCAGGTATTGCAGACGGAGGTCTTCAAGCCGATGACGATCGAGTTCGCCGCCGCGAGCACCGCCACGGCCGGTTGGCCGCTGCGGATTGGGTTGAGCGTGGCCGGGTTCGTGATTGTGTGGCTCGTCGTGAACGCGGTCCTGATCCATCAACGATCAAGCCGGACAGCCTGAAGGCTGGACTCCAAACCTTAGCTCTGTCCATCTTGCGTTTGGAGTACAAGCTTCAGCTTGGTTTTCTGACCCTCCATTCTTGCTGCTTGCGCGGCGGCCATCCTTGATGCATGTATGCGCTCAATGCGTCGCCAACCGGGTTGCCGCTGGATCGCTTTCGCAGGATGTCTGTGGTTGCTGGGCTCGCCGTTCACCGAAGCCCAGGTCTCCCGCCTTGCCACGATTCCCTGGAACGGACGCGATTACGTGCGCGTGAGTGACCTGGCGCGTGTGTACGGGATGAATGTGTCGGTGGATGGTCGGTTCGTCTCGCTCCGTTCGCAACACGCCACGCTTCGACTCGAACTCGACAGCCGGGAGGCGTCGCTGAACGGCACGAAAGTCTGGCTCAACACCCCGCCGACCTCCGCGCGGGGGTCGGCGTTGCTCGGGCGCGCAGACGCAGCGAAGGTGATTGACCCCGTGTTGTTCCCACCGAGAAGCAAATCACCGTCGGCCTTTCGCGCGATCGTGATCGACCCCGGCCACGGTGGACAGGACCACGGCGCAACCTCACGCTCGGGGTTGCTCGAGAAAACCCTCACGCTCGATGTCTCGAAACGGCTGCAGCAGATTCTCGCCCGGCAGGGATTCGTGGTCACGCTCACGCGGACGCGGGATGTGACGCTGCCGCTCGATCGCCGCGTGGCCATTGCGAAGGAACTGCGCGCCGACCTGTTCGTGAGTGTGCATTTCAATGCCGAGGCACGCGGACGCGACGCGCGAGGGATTGAAACGTATTGCCTGACACCGTCGGGATCGGCCTCGACTGCATCGTCGCGGTCGCTCGGGTCGTACCTCGCGGGCAACCGGTTCGACGATCGCAACATGCTGCTCGCGTACAGCGTCCAGCGCAATCTCCTGAGCGGCACGCGCGCCCCCGACCGCGGTGTGCGGCGCGCGCGGTTCTACGTGCTGCAGTACGCGGAGTGCCCGGCGGTGCTCGTTGAGTGCGGCTTTCTCTCCAACAGCGGCGAGGCGAGTCAGGCGGCGACTGTGGCGTATCGCGACAAGCTGGCGAACGGGATCGCGGAGGGCGTTCTCGGATACAAGCGCATCCTGGAACGCTAAGGAGAACCATCGCCGTGTGGAATCCCAGTCGGCGGTTCAAGGAAAACTTCACCATTGCCGGCTTCTTCATCGTGAGCGTGTTCGTGATCGGATTGCTCTCGCTGCAGTGCGGGCTGTGGGTGTTGATCCCGATCTTTGCGCTCGTGATCGTGCTGAAGAGGTTCAAGAAATGAGTATCCAAGTGGCTGAGTGCCTACGTGCCTGAGTGCGTCTTGCTTGGGCACTCACACACTTAGGTACTCAAGCACTCAGAGACACTCAGGCACTCAGAGTGTGTTTGGAAAGTCGCTGGGAAGGAACGCCGCCCTTATTGCGGTCGTCGCTCTTCACCAGCAATAAGGGCGGCGTTCCTTCCGGCAAAAGCACGCGGCGAGCGACTTTCCAAACACGCTCCAAGGTTCTCAATCCATATTGAAGGCAACGGCGATGAACATGCCAAACTGGCGACCGAAGGCGGTGGTGTTGTTGTGTGCCGGGGTGGTGTTGGCAGCGCTGAACGCAAAGGCGGCCCCCCGCCGGTACAATTCACCAAGCACGTTCTGGATTCCGAACTGCCGGGCATCTCGATCACCGTCACCGACGTGGACGGTGATGGCATACTCGATATTGTGGCAGCCGGTGGGCCGAGCGGCGGCCCCTCGCCGTGGTCGAAACTCGTGTACTGGTATCGGGTCCCCGACTGGCCCCGCAAGCCTGTGTGTACGTTGGACGATAAGGCGATCATCCTGCACTTGGAGGCGGGCGCGTTCGCCGGGCGCGCTTCGGGCAAGGAGGCGGCCCTGACGAGCGGCGAGGTCGTGGTCACGGATGGTCAGTTGGGCCAGGTCTGGTGGTGCCGCTACGATCGCAAGAAAAAGGAATGGATACGGAAATTGATCGTGGAAGATGTCCAGAATGCGCACGGCGCCGCCAATGGCGACATTGACGGCGATGGGTGGGCCGATCTGCTCTTGCCTACCCAACGCGGCACGCCCAAGCGGGGCGTGATCTGGGCCCGGAATCCGGGTTCATCCAACCAGTGGTGGGAAAAGCATCCGCTCGCCGAGAGTTTCCAGATCGGCGGGTGGCAGCACTACGTGCGGCTGAAGGACTTGAACGGGGACGGGAAACTCGACGCGCTCCACGGTTCGCATAGCCGGGACGGCTGGTTCGGATTCTGGCTGCAGGGCGCGGACCCGGTGAAGTCCTGGGAGTTCCACGAACTGACCGGTCCCATGCGCGAAGGCACCAACCTCGATGCCGCCGACTTGAATGGGGACGGCAAGGTGGATCTGGTCGGCACCGAGGGCCACGGCGTGGGCGTGTGGTGGTTCCCCGCGCCGGAGTACAAGGCCATTCGCGTGGACGACACATTGAAGAGCACGCACTCGCTCGCCTTGGCCGACTTCAACGGCGACGGGACGACTGACATCGCCACCTGCGGCTACGAGTCGCGGAAAGTCGTGTGTTTCGTGAACAACGGCAAGGGCGAGTTCAATCCGAACCTGATAGACGACAACCAGTGCGCTTACGACGCCTGCGCTGCGGACCTCGACGCCGACGGCGACTTGGATCTGCTCGTGGCCGGCCAGAACAGCACAAACGTCGTCTGGTACGAGAATCTGCGGATAGGGAAGCAGGGCAGCAAAGCCGCGCGCGAGGAGAATTGATCCCGTTCTGTGCGAAAGACCTTTGTTCAGAATCCTCCACTCAAGGAAGGCGAGAAGCGCGACATTGATTTCAACTGCTACTGGTCGCCCTCACGGAGCGATGTGAAACCGATCGGCGCGAACGACATCGTGGCTGATCCGAAGCTCGTCTGGCCCGCGCTGGGCGATTATCGCCTTGCGAATACCAGCCCCGCGCTCCAGCTCGCCGATGAGTCCGGTCCCGCCGGGGCTTTTCCCGCGACCGGCAAGGCAGCCGTCGAATGGGGCACGCCGCGGGAATGGCACGTCAGTGAAAAAGGCCGCGACGGACGGGAAGGTACTTTGCAAAACCCGGTGAAAACGATCCAGTTCGCCGTGGATCGCGCCAGGCCGGGCGACTCGATCATCGTTGATGCCGGCGTCTATCCCGAACCCGTCGTCCTCACGCGCGGCGGAACGGCGGAGCGCCCCATCGTCATCCGCGCTGCGGAGAAATGGCGCGCCATTCTCGACTCGAACCGCGCCGCGGCAGTCATGGTCGCAGTCACCAACGCGCCGTACGTGGAACTCCGCGACCTGGAGATTCGCTGGTATGGGCATACCGCCATTGAGATCAAGAAGTCGCTCCATGTCACCGTCGCCGGCTGCCGGATCTGGAACGCGCACTGGTACGGCGCGTGGCCGACCGGCAGGGCCGTCTATGTCGAGGAATCAACCGGTTTCGTCGCGACGAGGAACGTGCTCTTCCGGCAGGAGTACGGCTTCTTCTTCATGCGCAGTCCCGGCCTGACGCTCACGCACAACACCTGCGTCGCCAACCTTTATGCCGGGGCGGCGCTGTTTTACTCCTGCGAAAAGTCCGTTTGCCGCTACAACAACTTCGTCTTCCAGGGCAGCGACCCGATTCATATCCAGGAAGGTCCGGGCGGGTTGACGAAGCTCAGGAAATTCGATTGCGACTACAACAACTACGGCACGTCCATCGGGCAGGCGCCGAAGGGCGCGCCATTCGACACCGTCACGCCGCGCAAACAGGACGCTTTTCTCGACACCGGCGCCAAGTCGGTCGTCAACTACACCGAGTCGCCGGGCGAGATGAAGCGGTTCTTGACGTTGAAGGCGTGGCAGAAGTTTTCCGGCCTCGACAAACGCACCCTCTTCGCCGACCCGCTCTTTGTGAACGCCGCCGAGCGCGACTTCCGCCTCGCCCCCGGCAGCCCCAGTGCGAAAGCCGGCAAGGGCGGGGCGGCGATCGGTGCGTGCGAGACCCTTTCAAAATGAAACCATCCATCCTCATCACCTCCGTGCTGTCTTCCGTTTTCTCGTTCGCATGCAACGGCACGACGATCAACGTCCGAGACACCGCGAGTTTCCGCGACGCGCTCGCACAGGCGTCCACGAACTCGCAGATCACCGAACTCGTTCTCGCTACGGCCGAGTATGAGGGGCATTTCTGGCTCGGCAAACCCAAGGATGCCGATCCTGCCACGTTGCCGGTGTTGACCATTCGCGCCGGCGATGGGCAGAAGCCGCTGCTCCGTTATGCGACGCGGATCGAGAAAGCCGAGCCCATCCCGGGCAAGCCGGGGTTGTTCAAAGTCACACCCATCCCGCCCCGCGAAGCGCCCACCAAGGCGCAGATGTGGGAACGCGACACGCGCATCCGTTACCACACGCTCTCCAACAAGGATTCGGCGGCCGCGTACCCGGGATCGTGTTTCGCCGACGACAACGCGAACACGCTCTGGTTCAGCACCTCCGACGGCAAACCGCCCGGCGAGCACGAGGTGTGGATCAGTCAGACACACTCGCAATCGCGCGCCTTGCGCGTCGAGCGGCCCAACGTGGTCCTTGACGGGCTGCGGTTCGCCGATTACATCGCGTACGGCTGCGACACGATCCAGTCCGCCGCGTCCGGCCTGACGATTCGCAACTGCGAGTTCGACAACTGCGAAAAGGCGTGGTCGCCCATGCCGAACACCGCGCGCATCGCCATGGAGAACTGCACGGGCCGCGACGTGGCGCAGCCGGTGATCAGCTACGGCGACGGCGTGGTGGTGCGCAACTGCCGTTTCGAGAAGTCGCGCGATCGTTTCCTCTACCCGCTCTATCCGCAAAACGACTGCGCGTACCAGGTGTACTTCCCCGGCAAGGGCGGCACGTTCGAGGGCAACTTCTGCAAAGGCTACGTGGACGGCTTTGTCATCAAGGCGGACAGCGGGCTGCCGTACGTGATACGCCATAACACCATCGTGGACACGCACTCGGGCGTAATGTGGTCGAGCACGAAGGAGAACAGTGACACGTCCTACAATATCATCGTCGCCGCTCGTGCATTCGTGCACGCGCGGAACTTCGCGTCCGGCTTTCGCGTGGATCACAACCTGTTCTGGGAACCGAAAGAACTGGGCGAATTCTATAACAGCACGCAGACACTGCGCGGCGGCAACCTCGGCAAGTTCAACCTGCTCGCGGATCCACGGTTCGTGGACGCCGCGAAGGGTGACTACCGCCTGCTGCCGGACAGTCCGGCGGCATGGCTCAAAGACGCCGAGGGTCGCCCGGCAGGCGCATTCGGCGTGGCGACCCGCGACGACGCGAAGAACACAGCGCCCACGCTCACGCTCGCATTTCAGGCCGACAGCCAACCGCTGGGCGCAACCGGCGACTACACGTTCGAGCGCGACCCGTGGATCGGCGGCGGCACGACGCACGTCCGCGAACTGCGCGAGGAAGGCGTGCCGCGGCGTTTGACGGGTCGCGACAGCATTGTCATCGAGCCGCGCGCCTTCGACGCAACGGGAGCGATTACGAAGATGAAATGGACGCGGGACAATGGACAGCCGCAGGAACTGCCCTACGACGATGCGCACTCCTTCGCGCTCCCGAAAGCCGAGGGCGAATACCGCATCCGCTGCCAGGTGGGCAACGATCGCGGCGTCTGGAGCGAACCGGCGGATGCGATCGTCCGCGTGGACCGATCCGCGCCGAAACTCGACGGGCCGCCGAAGGTGTTGGCCAACAATCAAGGCATCATCGTCACGTTCACCACCACCGAACCGTGTTTCGCGACGCTGCACCATGGTCAGTCCGCCAAGGCATTGACCGGGCGGGTTGAATCGAAGCCGTTGATCAAGCGCTCGTGGGATTCCAACGACGGCGGCGAATGGGTCGAAACCTGGCGCGTGCCGCGTCGCGAGCATGCCCTCGCCGTATTGACGCCCGGGGAAACATTGTTCTGCAAGCTGACTCTGACCGACCAGGGCGGGCTGAGCAGCGATGGCGAAGTGTTCAAGGCACAGGCGAAGGGCAAGCCGCGCACGATCCTGGTCGCACCCGACGGACAGGACAACCTTGCCGCCGCGAAATATCGCTCGCTCCAATTCGCCGTGGATCGCGCCCTGCCCGGTGACCGTATTGTTTTGGAGCCGGGAGTTTATACGGACTACACCTGCCTGACGCACGGTGGCACGGACGAGAATCATCGCATCACCATCGAGGCCAAGCCGGGGACAGTGACACTAGACGGTGCGAAACGGAATCCGGCGGTGATTCATCTGGAGAACGCTCCGTGGGTCACCCTTCGCGGGCTGCGCATCCTGTATTTCCAGAAAGCCGGCGTGTACGCATACCGCTCGCCGCACACGCACGTGGACCAGTCCGTCTTCTACAACGGCCCCGGCTGGGTCACCGGCTATCATACGTTCCTCTTCTGGTCGCCGCACGGCACCATCACCCGCTCGCTGGCGGTCGGGGCGGAGATCGGCTTTTATTTTCTGCAATCGCCCGCCGTGACGGTCCGTCACAACACCGCGTCGCAACACATGTACGCCGCCGCCGCCTACACGTTCAGCGCGCGCGACACCGTGCAGGAATTCAACAGCTTCGCCTTTGCCGGTAACGACATCTACTACCTCGACACGTCCCACCCCGACGAGTTCAAGACCTTCCGCAGCGATTACAACAACCTCGGCACGATCACCTCGACGTACAATCCAACGTTGAGAACGGAAAAGCCCGGGCTGTTCTCCGAGTTGCAGGCGCAGGAGTTCCCGACGAAGTACAAGCGCCACTTCCACACGCTCTCCAAGGCGGTGATCGCCCTGGACGGCAAGCGCTACGAATCGTTCAAGGCATGGCGCGAAGAGACCGGCCAGGACAAGCATTCGATTTTCGCCGACCCCAAATACGTCCACCCGTGGGCACCCATTGATTCGTGGAACTGGGGCGTGGAAGCCGACAGCCCCAACCTGTCGGTCAAGGATGACAAAGGCATGCCCATCGGCGCAATCGGCGCGGGCAAGTAGAACAGTTTACAGATGAGCCGGAAGAAAAAACTCCGCTGGGGCATTCTCGGCACCGGCAGGATTGCCCACACCTTCGCACAAGGAATCGCAGCCTCGCACACCGGCAAACTGATTGCCGTCGGCAGTCGATCGCAGGCTGCCGCCAATATGTTTGGACGGGAGTTCCGGGTCGCGTGTTGTCATGGCAGCTACGAGGCGTTACTCGCCGATCCGTCGGTCGAGGTCGTGTACATCGCCACACCGCACCCGATGCACGCCGAGTGGGCGATCAAGGCCGCCGAGGCGGGCAAGCACATTCTTTGCGAGAAGCCGCTGACCTTGAACCACGCGGAAGCGATGGCCGTCATCGAGGCCGCGCACCGCCATGACGTGTTCCTGATGGAAGCATTCATGTATCGCTGCCATCCGCAGACGGCGAAGCTGGTCGAGTTGATCCGCGAGAAGGTGATCGGCGAAGTGCGGGTGATCCAGGCCAGCTTCAGCTACCGCGAGCAATGGAATCCAAAGTCCATCGCCTTTGCGAACGAACTCGGTGGCGGCGGCATCCTCGACGTCGGTTGCTACCCGGTCTCGCTGGCCCGACTGATCGCGGGCGCAGCCACGGGAAAGGATTTCACCGAGCCCGTCGAGATCAAAGGCGCGGCGCATCTGGGCAAGACCGGCGTGGATGAATGGGCCATCGCTTCGGTGAAATTCCCAAACGACATCATCGCTCAGATCGCCGCTGGTGTTGCGGTCGAGCAAGAGAGCGTCGTCCACATTTTCGGGTCCGAGGGGAGCATCTTCGTTCCCTCGCCGTGGTTTTGCGCCCCACCGAAGGGAACCGCCAACATTATCGTGCAGCGCCGCGGCGAGACAAAACCGCGTCTCATCGTGACGAACTCGAGACGGGGTCTGTACTCCCTCGAAGCCGACACCGTCGCCGCCCACATCGCGAACCGCCAGGCGCGGTCGCCCGCCATGAGTTGGGACGACACGTTGGGCAACATGAAGGCGCTCGACGAGTGGCGCGCGTCCATCGGGCTTACCTACAACGCGGAGAAAATCGGCTTCCCGATCCCCACGCTCACCCGGCGTCCGCTCCGTGTCCGACCCGACAGCACGATGAAGTACGGTCACCTGCCGGGTATTGAGAAACCGATCTCCCGGCTGGTCATGGGGGCGATGCTGTCGGGAACGTGGTTTCCGAATCCGCACGGGCACGTCCTGTTCGACGATTTCTTTGAACGCGGCGGTAATTGTTTCGACACGGCCCACCAGTACCTGCACGGCCACTCGGAGAAAATTCTCGGCCAATGGATCAAGAACCGCGGCGTCCGCAAGGATGTCGTCATCCTCGGGAAAGGCGCGCACACTCCGTTCTGCGATCCGGAAAACCTGACGAAGCAACTATTGGAGAGCCTCGACCGGTTGCAGACCGACCATCTCGACATCTACCTGCTGCACCGCGACAATCCAGCGATCCCGGTGGGCGAGTTCGTGGACGTCCTCAACGAACATCAAGGAAAGGGTCGCCTACGGTCCTTCGGCGGCTCGAACTGGTCGATCGCCCGCGTCGAAGCCGCCAACGCTTACGCACGACGAAAAGGCCTGACCGGCTTCTCCGCTGTCAGCAACAACTTCAGCCTTGCCCGGATGGTCGATCCGATCTGGGCGGGTTGCATTCACGCATCCGATCCGAAGTCGCGCAGGTGGTTCAAGAGGACGCAGCTTGCCCTCTTTGCGTGGTCGAGCCAGGCGCGGGGGTTCTTCTTCGTCGGCGACCCGAAGAATCGTGCCGATGCCCAACTGGCCCGCTGCTGGTACAGCGAAGACAACTTCCGTCGGCTCGAACGCGCCCGGCAACTGGCGAAGCAACGCGGCGTGCTGGCGAACCACCTCGCGCTCGCGTACGTGTTGAACCAGCCGTTCCCGACGTTCGCGCTGATCGGCCCGCAGACGTTGGCCGAGACGCGCACCTCCTGGCCCGCACTGGCAATCGAATTGTCACCGCTGGAGATGCGTTGGTTGAATTTGGAATCGGAAGTGGTGAACAAAGCACGAAGGAAAGTGAATCTTCGCGGATGATTTATGAGACGACAAAAGCGGTTCTCGCCGCAATGGTTGCCGTGAGCGCGCAACCAACCCTGGCTGGTCACGAGTCGGCGCCTCCCGTTCAAAAGGTTTACGAGTGCCAGCAGGCCGCCACGCCGCCAACCATGGACGGCGATTTGTCTGACGCGTGCTGGTCCGCAGCGCCGTGGGCGCTCATCGGCCAATCGCAGGCGCGAGCAAAGCTCCTTTGGGACGACGTGTTTCTCTATTTCGCCGCCGAGATCGGCGACTCCACGCCGCGTTGTGAGCACAAGGATCGCGACTCAAACGTCTGGGAGGATGATTGTTTCGAGATTTATCTGAGCCCGGACTCGCAGAGTGGTTGCTGTTATGAATTGGATTTCAACTCCGCGGGCGCGATCTTCGATGCACTGCGCTTTCCCCGCCTCCTCCCCGGCTGGACCGCACCCAGCCTCGAAGTCCGCACGCGACCGCGGGAGGGCGGCTGGACCATCGAAGGCCGGGTGCGATTGGATGAATTCGTCGGCGCACACCACCTCCCGCCGAGACACGACGACCGGTGGGGCGTGAATCTGTTCTACCTCGATGCGCCGGTCGATGGCGGGAAGCAAGCCGAGTTCGCGTGGAATCCGACCGACCAGTTCGAGAACGTGTCGCGTTTCGGTGTACTGCGTTTTGTGGATTACGAAGGCCATGCGAAAGACCAACGCGCTCAGGAGCGGGCGTCGTGGTTGCTGAACTCGAACCGACTGGCGAACGCAGTCTCGCCGACCACTTTCGCCGTATCGAGCAAGGCCACCGGCCCTTACCCGCAAACAGAAACGGGCTGGCGTCCCAAGACCGGCTACGGACGCGTCGCTGCCTTCCAATCCGAAAAGGTGAACCGGCAAGTTGGCGTGTGCAACCCAACACCGGCTCCGATCCCACGCTGATTGAGTTTGCTGCCGACCGGGATGGCGTGTTGGTCATTCTCGGCAGGATGCTGAAAGCCCATGCCGGGTTGATCGAGCAGGGCAGCGCCGATGGAGTATGGCT
>CAZOTB010000090.1:0-24693 GCA_964582645.1 uncultured Verrucomicrobiota bacterium
CCGTGTGGTGGACGCGCATCGGTCTGATGATACCGGCCCTGGCGCTGGCGGGCGCGCCCTTCAGCAGCGGTGCCGTGGCCAAGCTGGCGCTGAAGAGCGAGATCGCGTTTCTGCCGGGCGCATGGGCTGGCTGGCTCGGCGTGCTCCTGCCGCTGGCGGCCACGGGCACCACCCTGATGATGGCGCGCCTCCTCTGGCTTGTCTGGCCCCGAACGCATGCGTCCACCGAGCCTTGTCCTGCCGGGACGCGATTGCCATGGGCGTTCCTGGTGGTGGCCGTCGTGGTTGGCGTGTGGCTGCTGCCCGGCACGCTCGCGGTCGTGCCGGCGAAGTTCACTCCGGCGATGTTGTGGAAAGCCACCTGGCCACTGCTGTTCGGCGGCGCGCTTGCGTGGCTGGGCGCGAAGCTGCGGGCGCGATTCCCGGCCCGCCGCAGCCACGGCATCCCGGAGGGAGACATGGCCGTATGGTTCGAGAAACTGGCGGGGTTGCTGCCCAAGCCGAAAGTGACGCCAGCCCAACACCACGGCCGCGACGAAGACATCGCGACAGGCTCAATTCGCGGAACCGCCAGGGTATTTGCGCCGCTGAAGGAACACGCGCTCCGCATCGAACAAGAGTTGCGCGGATGGTCGGTGGCCGGCTTCGCCATTCTGCTGTTGCTCGCTGTGTGCTTCTGGCTGCTCGCCGGAGGCAGGCCATGAACGGGGCCGCCTGCTCTTACCGAAGCACCGGATGCCCCTCCTGTCACCGCGAGGGTCGAACTCGCGGGTGATTTCCGCACGCTCGTCCAGCCACCCTCGCCACTGGCGCTGGGATACCGTCTCGGACCGGTCAGGACGCTGCCCACCCAAAGCGGCAGGGCCGGTCCTCGCCGCCCTGCCGGCAATGTTCGGTTTAAGCTTAGGAACGCATCCGTTTTCCATATTAGTGCCGCTCGCCACGCGTTTGTATGGTTGCCGTGAAATGAAAGCCAAAACACAAACCGAGAGGACCAACAAATGAATCATCTGAAGAACATCGTGGTCGGCTTGGACTTCTCGAAGCACTCGGAGCAGGCGCTGCGGCAGGCGGTGCGGATGGCGCAGTGGAACAAGGCAACGCTGCACGTGGTATATGTGATTGACGCGACTGTGCTGGCCGATTTGCAGAAGGCGATGTCGCCCCATGTCGCGGAAGGACAAATTCTCGATCAGCTTTACGCCTCGAATCAAGATCGCATCCAAAAGCTCCTTGCGGGAACGCATCGCAGCCAGGCGGGATTGGACGTTGAGATTGATGTTCGGGCGGGCCAGCCCTTCGTCGAGATTCTGCGCGCGGTGCGAGACACCGCCGCCGACCTGCTGATGCTCGGCTCGAACAGTTCGTCCGAACCTCGTCACGGGGCCGGGGCGCTGGCAACCAATGGCGTGCGCAAAGCGCCGACCAAGGTGATGCTTGTGCGCAAACGACAGACCGGTTCTTTCCAGCGGGTGGTGGCGTGCGTGGACTTTTCCGAAACCTCGCGCCGCGCTGTGGAACAGGCGATCCGGGTCGCCAGACAGGATGGGGCACACCTGGACATCGTGCATGCATACGTTCCGCCTTGGATGGTGTTGCATTACCGCGCCCCGACTCCGGAGGCTTCGCCGCGGTTCGAGGCGCAGTACAAGCTGAACCTCGACGCATGTCTGAAACAGTTCGTTCAACCCTTCGCCGGCGATCTGGCCGGGTTGTCCGTCGCCTATCACCTGATGGGCAGCACCTTGTCGCCCGCGGAAGCCATTGTTGATTTCCTGAAGAAGAGCGGCGCGGACCTGGCCGTGTTGGGAACTCGTGGCCGCTCGGCCATGATGACGTGGTTTCTCGGCACGGTGGCCGAACGCATCGTGCGCGAGTCGCCTTGTTCGGTCTTAACCGTCAAACCGGAGGGCTTCCGATTCAACGTGGACTGAGCGGCGCCATGCACGGCTGTAAAGAAAGGAAGATGAACTATGAATGACAAGAAACAGACTGAACCAGTTCTGGTGGTGGACGATCATCCCCGCAGCAGCGAGATCGTCGGGCGATTGCTGGTGCGGCAGGGGTATCGGGTCTCGTTCGCGGCGAGCGGCGAGGAGGCCATGCACGCGCTGGCGGAGGAGCCGTTTGCCGCCGTGATCAGCGACATCGAAATGCCGGGGATGAACGGGCTGGAGTTGTTGCAGAACGTTCACCTGCGCTACCCGCAGACCCCGGTGATCCTGATGACCGCGTTTTACAGCGACGAACTGCGAGACTCGGCGCTCGCTTGGGGCGCGTCGGCGCTGTTGAAGAAACCATTCAGCGGCGAGCAGCTTGCCGGTGCGATCCGCTCAGCCCAGCGCCAGAGTGAAACGGCAGCGCCGCTCCCCGCCCTGGCACAGCGTCACGGATAATCGAGAAAGGAGCAACCGACCATGAAACGGTTCAAAAACATACTCCTGGTCACCCACACCAACTCCTGGGAAAAGGCTGCGCTGGGGCGGGCCGCGGAGTTGGCGGAGAGGAACCGGGCGCGGTTGACCGTGGTCGGCGTGCTTCGTCATTTGCCGCAGGAGATGCAACGGCTTGTCGTCTCCATGACGCCCGTCGATCTGCAGCAACTTGCCATGCAGGATCTGCGCGAGCGGCTGAACGAGTTCGTCGCGCCAATTCGGTCGCGCAAAGTCCCCTTGGGCGTCGAGGTGTTGTGCGGGACGCCGTTCCTCGAAATCATCCGCGACGTGTTGCGCCACGAGCGTGACCTGGTGATGCTGACCGCACAAGCCAAGAGCCGTCTGAAGGAGTTCTTCTTCGGCAGCACGGCCCTGCACCTGATGCGCAAGTGTCCGTGCCCGGTATGGGTGATCAAACCGATCCACCGCAAGCCCTTCGCGCGCATTCTGGCCGCCGTGGATCCGGATCCGTCCGACCCTGTGAAGAACGCGCTGAACATGAAGATCCTGGAATTGGCGACCTCGCTGGCAGAACTGGAGCAGAGCACGCTTCACATCATTCACGCCTGGTCTCATTTTGCTGAGGATTCGCTGCGATACGGGGGTATCCGGCTGCCCAAGCCAGAGGTGGATAAGATCATTCGGGAAGAGCGAGGCAAACACAAGAGCGGGCTCGATGAACTGTTGCGAAAGTTTGCGTTGGAGAGGATCAACCATCAGGTGCATCTCGTCAAAGGGCACGCGGGCGAAGCGATTGCCGAATTGGCGACGACAAGACGGGCGGAACTCATCGTGATGGGCACGCTCTGCCGAACCGGCATCGAAGGATTTTTGATGGGCAACACGGCGGAAACCGTCCTGCGCCATGTGGATTGCTCGGTCCTGACCGTCAAGCCCGACGGTTTTGTCACGCCCGTTCGACTGGAGGCAGCACATGCACCGGTTTAAGAACATTCTGCTGGTCACCAGCGCGCAACTCTGGGAACGACCGTCGTTGGAACGGGCGATGGAGTTGGCGATGAGAAACCGCGGCCGGTTGGCGGTGATCGGCGTGCTCGAACGGTTGCCACGCGACATCCAAATGCTGCTGCCCACCACCCCGCCGACCGACCTGCAGGACCTGGCGATGCAGGACTTGCGCGAACGGCTAGAGCAGTTCGTCAAGCCCGTTCGCAAAAAGGGACTGCGGCTGGGCGTCGAAGTGCGGATCGGCACGCCGTTCATCGAGGTCATCCGCGACGTGCTGGGCCACGGGCATGATCTGGTGATGATGAGCGCCGAGGGCGGCGGAGGCGGCTTGAAGGGGTTGTTGTTTGGCAGCACCAGCATGCACCTGATGCGCAAGTGCCCCTGTCCGGTCTGGGTGTTCAAGCCGGTGCCGCACAAACGGTTCGTGCGCATCCTGGCGGCGGTGGACCCGGACCCGTTTGACAAGCAGAAAGACGCGCTGGCCGTCAAGATCCTGGAACTGGCCACCTCGCTGGCCCGGCTGGAAGGAAGCGAGTTGCAGGTGATCCATGCCTGGAGCGTATACCGGGAAAACAAGTTGCCAGAGTGGCACGCGAGCTCGAACCGGGAGGCAGTGGACACAATCTCCCGCGACACCGAAGCCACGCATGGCCGGTGGCTGAACGAACTGCTCGCCAAACACAAGCTGACGGGCATCCGCCACAACGTCCGCTTGCTCCACGGCGAGCCCGCGGAGGTGATCATCAAGCTGGCAGCCCGGCGGCGGGTGGATCTGATCGTCATGGGCACAGTGGGTCGCACGGGCATCCCGGGCTTTTTCATCGGCAACACCGCCGAGACCGTGCTGCGCCAGGTCAACTGCTCGGTGCTGGCCGTCAAACCTGACGGGTTTGTCTCGCCCGTTCAACAGGAAGAGCAAACTGAAACAAGGGCGCGAACGCCCGCCTTGGAAAGGAACACAACATGAAAATGCTGGAAAAAATCCTCGTAGCGACCGATTTCGTCAAGAGCCAGACCGAAACGCTGCAAGCCGCTGTCACACTGGCCAAAACATTTCGCTCGCAGGTCTTCCTGATCCACGTGATTCCTGAGATCCAGGCGTTGCCCCACGCCGTGGAGGATCTGAGGAATGCAGCCCGAGCGCGCTTGCAGAAACTTCAAGCGGAGATCAGCGGCCAAGGGGTGCGCGTGGCCGATTCCATTATCGCCGTCGGCTCGCCGTTCTATCACATCATCCAGCTTGCGGATTTTCTCGATGTGAACGTCATCGTGGCCGGCTCCGGCGAAAAGTCGGCCGAGGACCGATTCCGGCTGGGGCTGACGGCCGACAAGCTCATTCGCAAGGCCAATAAACCCGTCTGGGTGGTCAAGCCGGGAGCGCGGGCAGTGGTTCGCAAGATTCTGTGTCCTGTGGATTTCTCCGATCCTTCCCGGCGCGCGTTGACCAACAGCATTCACCTGGCGCGCAGTTTCGAGGCGGAACTGCGCGTGCTGACGGTAATCCAGTCGCTGGCTGCCATCTATGCCAGCTCCGCCACGCTTGCAGCCGAGGCCCAGACGAAGATTGCCGAGCAGCAAGAGGTCCAGTTCGACGAGTTCCTGAAGACCTTCGATTTCCACAAAGTAAGCTGGACCAAGATGGTTCGGGCCGGGTTGCCTCACCAGGAAATCCTGGCAGTAGCCCGCGAACAGGACGTGGACTTGCTGGTAATGGGTTCGGTCGGCCAAACCGCGCTGGCGCGCATCCTGATGGGCAGCGTCGCGGAAAAGGTCATCCGCGAGATGCCTTCTTCGGTGCTCACCGTCAAGTCGGAGCATGCCATCCGGTTGCGATTGGAAGAAGAAATCGCCGATCTCGATGCGCGCATGGCCCGAGGCAAGGAACTGTTGGAGGCGGGATTTCCGATGGAGGCTCTGCGCGAGTTCGAGTACTGCCTCGGCAAGGAATTGATGTACCCGCGCGCGTGGCAGGGGTTGGCCGCCGCCCACAAACGGTTGGGACACGAGGACGAATCAGAACAGTGCCTGGAACGCGCCGAGTACTTTCGCGGAAAGCTCGTGCAACCTCTCATTGAAGCCGAGGCCCGCGCACAACATCCGCTTTTTGGGAAGAATCGGTAGGCCTCACGAACACGTGGGCCAAAACACAACAACGGAAAGGAAAACCCAAATGAAACCCAAGAAACAGACGAAGCCAGTAAACGAACCGCCGAAGGTCGCGGTCGCATTCAAGCTGCGCGCGCCCGAAGCCAGAGCCGCGCAACTCGCGGGCGACTTCACTGCCTGGGACGCCTCGCCGCTCCCTATGGAGCGCAACAGCGATGGCCTCTGGCAGACCCAGGTCAGCCTCAGCCCTGGCCGGCACGAATACCGGTTCCTCGTGGACGGCCAATGGCAGAACGACCCCGACTGCAGCGCCTGCGCGGAGAATGCGTTCGGCTCGGTCAACAACGTGATCGAAGTGAAATGAGGGAGTTTTCCTTTTTCCCGGCACTGCCGTGTTGGGAGTGCTCGGCGGCTTCTGTAACCTCGTCTCGCTGGTAGTGGAAGGCAATCGGGTTGTCGTTCGCACAAGCAAACCAGAAGCAACCCAGGAAAGGAACTAAGCTATGAAATGGCTCCTCCCGGTCGGAATTGGAATCGTCGCTGTCGTCGGGCTCATCTTCTTCTTCATCGTCCTCAGCTTCCTTGGCATCTGGTTGCGGGCGCGGTTGGCCCGGGCGTCCGTGCTGTTCCGACAACTCATCGGCATGAAACTGCGGCGTGTGCCGGTAGGAATGATCGTGGACGCACGCGTCACCGCCGTCAAAGCCGGCATTGATCTGAGTGCCGATCAGTTGGAGGCCCACTACCTGGCGGGCGGTAATGTCGGGGAGACTGTCCTGGCCCTGATCGCCGCGCGCAAGGCCGGCATCGGCCTGGATTACGACCGCTCCTGCGCCATTGACCTCGCCACCAAGGGCACGAGCAAGACCGTGCTCGAAGCCGTGAAGACCAGCATCAGCCCCAAGGTCATTGATTGTCCCCATTCGACGAGCGGGCGCGATACCATTGACGGAGTCGCCAAGGACGGGATCGCGGTGAAGGCCCGCGTGCGCGTGACCGTGCGCACCAACCTCGATCGCTTTGTGGGCGGCGCGACCGAGGAGACCATCGTCGCCCGCGTCGGCGAAGGGATCGTGACCAGCATCGGCTCGGCGGACAGCTACAAGGACGTGCTCGAGTTCCCCGATCGCATCAGCAAGAGCGTGCTCGACAAGGGGCTCGACTCGGGCACGGCGTTCGAGATTCTCTCCATTGACATCGCCGACGTGGACATCGGCGAGAACATCGGCGCGCAACTCCAGGCCGAGCAGGCCGAAGCCGACAAACGCGTCGCCCAAGCCAGGGCCGAGGTGCGCCGCGCTGCCGCCGTTGCCGTCGAACAGGAGATGAAAGCCCGCACGCAGGAGATGCGGGCCAAGGTCGTCGAGGCCGAGGCCGCCGTGCCGCTGGCCATGGCGGAATCCTTTCGCTCGGGCAACCTGGGCATTCTCGAGTTGCGGCGAAACCGCACCCTCGGGACCAATGAACCGCCGACCACGAAATCATCAGCAGTTCGGCCATGATCAGAATCAGGCACACAGTGTTGAATGCCGGTGAGGATTGGAACATGGCCCTCGCCGCCGTGACTCTCCGTGCCGGGCCGCTCCGCCCCACGGAAGGAGGACAGTGATGTCACTAACACGCATGACCATCACCTATCTTGGCGCGCTGGCCGTGCTGGCGGCGCTGGCGGGAGTCGCCTTTTACCTGCCGCAAGCGGAACTGAAGGTCCAGCAATCCAGCGCGGCGGTGCTCAATCTGATTGACCGCCAGTACACCCTGCTCGAACGCACGGCGTTACTCGCCGAAAACCTCGTGAGCGAGTCCGACAACGACCAGCGGGAGCACCTGCGCAATGAGTTGCGGCGCGAGACGCAACGGATGGACGAGGCGCATGCGCGGATCATGCGCGGCGAACCGCGGCTGGAGTTGACGGCGGAACTCGACCGCCAATTCCGGGACTACGTCACCAATGCGCGGGCGCTGGCTGAGTTGCCGGATCGGAAACTCGCCGCAGCCGATCCACTTTCCGCGCAAGCGTTGGGCGGGCTGGCCAAAGACCTGGAGTCCGTTGCGCAACAATATCAGCAGCGCGACGAAGCGGGCGTGCGCCAATTACGACGGCTCCAGGCCGGCGTGTTTGCCGGCACGATCACCTCCCTGTCGCTGATGGGGCTGTTCGTGTTCCGCCCGATGGTGCATCGAGTGCAACAGGAGCACGAGGAGCGACTGCGCTCGGAACGGCTGGCGGCGATCGGGACGATGGCCGCCAAGTTCGCCCACGAAATCCGCAACCCGCTCGGCTCGATCCGCCTCAACCTCGACTCGGTGCGCGATGAGCTTGCGACCAACACCGACGCGCGCCCGGCCGGTGATTCGCCCTTGCCGGGGCTGCTGCGCTCGATTGACTCCGAAGTGCGACGCATCCAGCGCATCTCCGACGGTTATCTCCAGTTCGCCCGGCTGCCGAGAGGCGCACGAGGATCGGTCTCGGTGAACGAATGGCTGGCCCATCAACTCCGGTTCTGCGCCGCCGAGTTCGAACAGCGCCGCATTCGGCTGCGCACCCAATTCGAATCGGCCCTGCCGCCGGTGCGCGCCGACGCCGCCCAATTGTGGCAGGCAGTCCTCAACATCGTGCGCAATGCCTGGGAGGCGATGCCCGATGGCGGCACGCTCACCGTCCGCACCGCTTGCGTCCGCCCGCACGTGCTGCTGGAAATTGCCGACACCGGCCACGGCATGAACGAGATCATTGACCTGAGTCGTCCGCTGGAAACCAGCACGCCGGTCTTCGTCGGCTACCCGCCGTTCGAGTTCGCTGTGCTCGACCGCGCGGCGAACTCGACGCCCGCCCAACGCCATCTCAACAGCAGCCGCGTCGCGTTCGGTCTGCACTGCGGCACGCACATGGATGCGCCGCTGCATTTCTTCGACAACGTCCAGACCATCGCCGACGTGCCGCCGGAACGTTGTCTCGGCCCGTGCGTGCTGATTGACGTGGCCGGTCAGACACCCGATGGCACGATCCAAACGGCACACTTCGAACCGTATGCGAGCGCCCTCCGCGAGACCGGCAAGGTCATCATCCGCACGGGTTATGAAGAGATGTGGGGACGGGCCGAGTACTTCACCTCGCACCCGGCGCTGACAAAGGAGAGCGCGGAATATCTGGTGTCGCTGGGCGTACGGCTCGTGGGCGTGGACACGCCGTCGGTGGACCTGCCGCCCTGGCCGGCGCACATCGTATTACTGAGCGCGGGCGTGTTGATCGTCGAGAATCTCGCGAACCTCAGTCAGATCAAGGCCGATCGGTTCGACCTGATCGCGTTGCCCCTGAAAATCGTCCGCGGCGAAGCGTCGCCGGTACGGGCGGTGGCGATCCGGGGGCGCGCGTGACCAGGGATGCCCAGATTCACCTGATCCTCGCGCCATTGGGAAAAAACAGCTTGAGATGGCGCTTACTTCGCGGGACAAACTATTCAGTATTGCGTGCTACAGTCTGCTCGAAGGAGGCTGATGTCGGGACGCTCCGAAACGACCTATGAAATCACTGTTCAATGCTGGTATCGCTTCAGGAATTCTAAGTGTGTACGGTCTGACCGCCCTCGCACAAACGTCCGCGCCCCCGGCTGGTGTCGTCATCGAGGCGGAGGATTTCAAGCCACAGGGCGCGGGCTGGAAGGTCGTGCTGAACGACCACGGCAACTACATGACGGACATCATCGGTTTCCAACACATCTCGGGCGAGCGTGTGTTGTCCGCGGACGCGAAAGCGAACGACGCCAAGGCCGTGGCCACGGTGCAGATTCCCGAAGCGGGAGATTACCGGGTTTGGTCGCGCTACGAAGCGCCGACGGGAACGGAGGAACAGTTTCGTGTCGAGATCCGGCAGAGCGGCAAACTCGTCGGCTCGGCGGTCATGGGCGAAAAGGATGCGCCGAAGTTCTGGTTCGGCGATGCGAAGCCCATCGGCCAGTACGACATTTCGTACGGATCGGAGGGCTTGGTCGAGCAATCGTTCGACGTGAAGGGGCTGCAAGCCGGTCCCGCCGAGATCACGCTCGTCGCCATCGAGCAACCGGAGCCGGCCGCGAACCGCAATGTCGATTTCCTTTTCCTCACGCGCGACTTCCAACCATTGAAACAGCCCGGCCGCGCCGAGTTGTATCCGATCCTCGACGCCGCGCTGCCGCACATCTCGACGCGGTATTTTGTTCGGCTCACCACACCCCAAGCGGGCGCGTACAGTCTCACCTACCAGTACAATCGCGGCCCGTGGTACGTGACGGAAACGAACCTTACCCTCGAAGCCAACAAGCCGAGCGAATGGATTCCACTGAAGAAACAAGATGTCTGTCACTTCACCGGCGTGTCCGTCAACGGCCCGGGGACGAGCAGCGACATCCGCGTCGAGCTGGCCGGTTCGGCCACGGGAACGCCGTTGTTCCGCGCGATTGATTGGAAAGACCCGCAGGCGAACAGCGTCACGATCAGCCTGCCGCCGTATCCGAACAAGTACAAGGGCGAGAGCATCCAACTGGCTGAGGAACAATATCACGACATCGCGGCGTGGTTGAAGGCGCATCCGAGCAAAGTGGGGCGCGAGCCGAAAGTGCCGCTCAATTACGCGGTGATGGTCCATCCAATCTGGCAACGTGGCCGCCTGGCCGACGCGGCCGCGGACCTCTGGTTCGACATCGGCATGCGCGCGTTCGGCGGCGGATCGTCGAATGAACTGGCGATCGCCCGGGAACGGTTCGAGAAGCGGGGACTGACGATCCTGCCTGCCTACGCCGTGGGCGAATATCGGTTCATGCCGACGCCGGAGAATGTCGCCGCCGCCAAAAAGCGCGTCGAGGAGGCCGGTGCGATGCCGCTTTTGCGCCGCTTTGATTACGGTGACGAGATTGCGTTCTCGGAATGGCTGTCGCTGCTCAAGCCGGAGGAACTAAAGGCCAAATGGACCGAATGGCAGCAGAAGAAGCACGGCAGGGTGAACTTCGAGTCGCCCGATTCCAGCGCGGCGACGTCGAAATCAAATCCGCGGCTCTACGTGGACTCGCGCGAGTTCTACGAAGATGCCGCCATCGAGAAGGTTGCCTCGATGGCGCAGGAGATCACGAAGCAAATGGGCACGGACGTGGTCTATGGCGGCAACGTTGCGCTGCACCCATGGTACTACCCGGAGATCGCGAAGGACTTGAAGTGGTTTCGGCGCGGCGCGGCCACGTTCGGTCGGCACAGCGAATACTTCTGGCAGGTCGGCCAGCCGGGGCCGCTCATCAATGCCTACGCCGCCGATCATTTCCGCTCGGGGATGCGCGACAATCCCAAGTCCGTTCATCTCCAGTACACGATGCCGCACTCGCCCGGCAACACCGACGCCAGTTTCCGTCGCACCGCGTTCAGTCACCTCGCTCACGGTGCGCGCGGCTTGGATTATTTCGCCATCGGCGTCAATTCGTCGTGGACAGAGAACTACATTGATTTTCGAGACCCCGAACGCTACGGCGCGATCCGCGACATCAACCGCGCGATGGCGACCATCGAGGACATTCTGCCGGAGTCGCGCGTCGTGCCGTCGCAGGTGGCGATGATTCTTTCCGACAGCACCGAGCACTGGGACTTTGCCGGCATCGCCACCGACAAAGCCGGGCTGTCCGTGTTCGCCGCCAACTACAAAGACACGAGGCTCTGTTTCCACATGGAGCGTGTCGGCATCTACTACGCGCTCGTCCACGGCAATCGGTCGCCCGATCTGTTGATCGAGGAGGATGATCTCAAGGACTACAAGGTCGCCTACTGGGTCGGCGACTGCATTCGACCCGACGCACTCAAGCGACTCGAACAATGGGTGCAGCAAGGTGGCCAGCTTTTTGCCACGGCGGGCGCGTTCCACTTCGATCAGTACAAGCAACCGCTCCCGGCAGGCCTGGCGTTCCTCGGATTGAAGTCGGCGAAGCTGGACGAGAAGCAGACGTTCTTCCGTCCACAGATCGAACTACCGCGACTCGCGCCGCTCGATCACATCGGCGACATGCCGGTCTTTGGCGTGGTGGATCGCGTGGAAGTGGCCGATGCAAAAGTGGTCGCGACGTTCAAAAGCAGCTCGCCCGCCGTCGTCGAACGCACGCTCGGCAAAGGCAAGATCACCTACATCGCCGCGTTGCCGGGCGCGACGTGTCTCTGGAGCGCCTATCAGCCTCCGCCTGTCCCGACTCGCAATTCCGCCCACATCACGCCCTCAGACTTCAACGCCGAGGCGCGCAGTTGGATTCTCGGACCAGCGAAAGAAGCGACACCACAGATCGAAGCCGAAGGAAGTTTCATTGACGCCCGGCTCATCAAGTCGTCGAAAGGTCACGCCATCCCACTCGCGAACTATTCCGCCGATGTGACCAGGCCGGTCACGCTCACCATTCGCGGCGTCCCCGGCATCCAAACGATCATCAGCGCCAATCACGGGGAGCTGAAACTTCAACGCGAGAAGGATGGCAGTGTGCGATTCCAGTACCCCACCGGCTGCGGCGATATTCTGCGCGTCATGGCGAAGTAAAGAACAGAGCCGTCACCCCGCCCTGACAATGCATCCGTAAGGGGTCACCTTCGATCCCCCGTCCACATTCCGACCGTTGAGGTTCGTTTCCGCAAGCAAACCTTGCCAGAACATAGCCAGAAACCCTGCATTTCTTGGCTTGACAACGGATTCCGAATTTATAGCATAAGTGTAGCAATAAACGATTATTTTATAACTTAAGCGAATCACCTATGCCTCGTCCTCGAACTTCTCGAAGCCGCCCTGTGCTGGAACAGCCCCACTGTCCCTCGCGCCATCTCGTCCGTGACCGGCTCGTGAACGCGATCCTCGGCGGGCGTCACAAGCCCGGCGAGCAATTGCGCCAGCAGAAGCTCGCCGACGAACTCGGCGTCGCCCAGTCCGCCGTGCGCGAGGCGTTGATCGAACTGCAGGCGACCGGGTTGATCAAGGCCATTGATAACCGCGGCATGTTCGTCAGCGACCTCAGCCCCGAGCACGTGCTCGACGCCTTCGAGGTGCGCGAACGGATCGAGGGATTGATCGCAGCGCGTTGCTGTCAGCGCATCACCCGGGCGCAGGTGGGCGAATTGCGGAAGCTCGCGCAACAAGTGGTTGACGAGGCGCAGGCGGGCCGGTTCGACAAAGCGGCGGAGGTAGACAGCGAGATGCATCGTCGCTTGTTGCAGATCGCGGGCAACAGCATGGCGGCCCGGATCGCGGACCAATATCACGTCGTCGGCAAACTGCTCTATCTCGGCGCGCCCGGCCACGGAGCCGAAGATCGCGAGCATGTTCGTCCGCCACAAGAGGTGTTGGCGGAACACATGGCGCTGTTGAAAGCAATCGAGGACGGACAGGAGGAACTCGCGGAGAATTTGATGCGCGCTCATGTTCGGGCAGCGCGGGTGGAAATTCAGAAACAAATTGAGGCGGGGCATTTCGCGCCGCACTGGTTGAAACAAGAATCGAAGGAGAAGGAATCATGAAAACAAACGTCGCTTGCAACGGCAGCCTCGGCCTCGCGCCGCTGGTTGTGTACGCATTGGGATTCTCGTTGGCGGGCGTGCCCGGTGCGTTCGCGCAATCCGGCGCGACGACCATTCAATACCGTCAAGGTGTGTTCCCGAACGGTTCGTATTCGCATCTTGGCTCGGAGCTTCGCCAAACCTCGCCGAACAACAACTGGGGCGGCAGCGACCTGATCCGCAGCGGCAACAGCTCCGGCAATTTCCTGCGCACCGTGCTGGGGTTTGATCTGACGGGCATTACCTCGGACATGGTCATCACGAGCGTCAGCCTGCAGATGCATGTCAATTCGCAGGCGGGACTGGGCGCGGTGGTCGAGGCCCATCGGCTGACCAACAGCATCTCCATGATCGAAGGCACGGGCAACGATGCCGTGCATCCCACCGGCGTGACTTGGAATCGCATCCAGAACAACGGCTCGAGCGACATCCTCTGGGCGAACGCAGGCGGTGATTTCGACTCGACGGTGCTCTCCAGCGTGTCGGCGACAAGCGGCGACGGCGTGTTCTACACGTTTGCTTCCTCGCCCGCCTTCGTCGCGGCGGCGCAGGACGCGCTCGTCAGCGATGGCGGCTTGTTGGAATTCATTTTGTATTCCCCGAACGCCGAAGCGGTGTTTGCCGAGAACTTCGTTCGCTGGGATTCGGATGACGCCAGCGAATCGACCTTCCGTCCGCTGCTGTCGGTCAGTTACGTTCCCGAACCGACGGCAGCGGCGTTGGCGGGGTTGGGCGGATTGTGGCTGCTACGCGTGCGACGGCGATGAGGAGAGCGTTACTCGTTGTCCGTTATTCGTTCTCCGTGATTCGGAACCAATCACGAATTCCGAATCACGAATTCCGAACCGCGTTCACTCTCATCGAACTTCTCGTCGTCGTTGCCGTCATCGCCATTCTCGCGGCGATGTTGCTTCCCGCGTTGCAGAACGCAAAGGCCAAGGGGCATCAAGCCACCTGTGCCAACAACCTGCGACAGATCCATCTCGCGTTCAATCTCTACGCCGATGACTACAACACCGCGTATCCTTGGAGCCGGGAATGGTTCGATTACCTTGGCGACGGCGGTTATCTGGGAGGCCGGGATGGTGTGGCGGTTTCCGGCAGCGCCTCGCCGACCGGCCCGCGCTGGTCCGTTCTCAAGTGCACCGCGGAGCGGCGTTCCCGGCTGGCGAGTTGGCCTGCGGGGATCACGTTGACCTCGTACGAGAATGTCCGTTCCAGTTACATGATGAACTGGAACATCAACCGGTACAACTACGACCCCGTGGACGGCCCGTGCCGCAAAGGATTCGGCGGGCCGATTGATCATCCGGGCGGTCCGGCGGAAGCGCCGTTTGTGACCGACACGCAGGTCTGGGGTTACGGGAACAACAGCAGCCCGAAAGTGTTCGCGTGGACCATGAACGAACCGGCGACCATCTCGGCCGAGTGGGACATCTACTACGGCGTTGTCTATCGTCACTCGGGCCTGCGCGCGAACATGCTCTACCTCGACGGCCATGTGGGCGCGTTGCGCAGCATCATCCACTCGGGCGATCTGATGTTCGTGCCGATTTACTACACGGATCCCTGAGGACGTGGTTTGTAATACCGACTTCAGTCGGAATCTTTCGATGAAACAACCTGCGACCCCGGCGACTCCGACTGAAGTCGGTACTAGGAACACTGACGTCGTCGTTTACGGCGGCGCAATCGCAGGTGTCACAGCCGCGCTCGCGGCGGCCCGGGCGGGTTGTCGGACGCTCCTCATCGAGCGCGGGGATCATATTGGCGGCATGACCGCCTCCGGCCTCGGCAGCATTGACACCCTTCGCGACAACGCGTTCGGCGGCATCTTTCACGAATTTCTCTCCCGCGTCCGCCGATACTACTTTCAGACCTACGGCAAAGACTCCGAACAATACCGGCTCACCTACGGCGGGTTCTTCATGGAGCCGCACGTTGCCGAGAAAGTTCTGCTGGAGATGGTCGCCGCCGAGAAGAATCTCCAGACGCTCTACCGGCTGGAACTTCTCGAGGTCATCAAAGAGGAAAACACAGTGATCGGTTCTTCGTACCGACATCGTGACGCTGGCCAAATCCTGCGAGTCTCCCATCGCGTCGCAATCGACGGCACGTATGAGGGTGATTTCGCCGCCACAGCGGGAGTGGCCTGCCGGGTGGGCCGCGAAGGCCGACGCGAGTTCGACGAGCAGTTTGCGGGTGTGATCTATCATGACTGGCGTTATCACCGGCAGGAAATTCTCCCGCAGAGCACGGGTGAAGCGAGTCCTTACATCCAAGCCAACTGCTTTCGTCTGACGCTCTCCTCCGATCCCGCGAAGCGGTTGCCCATCGCGAAGCCCGCCGGCTATGCCGAGTTGCGCGGCTATTACCGGGATCTACTGGATGACTTTGCCAGCGGTCGCGTGCGGTTTCTGCGGGAGATTCTGTGGCTGAACCCGCTCGCGAACCGCAAATACTGCGTCAACGGCCACATCGAGTCGCTCACCAGCATGGACCTGGCGGAGCATTCTGCGGAATGGGCCACGGGCGACTGGGCGAGGCGTGACCGTCTCTATCTGCACTACAAGGACTACACGCTGGGGCTGCTGTATTTTCTTCAAAACGATCCCGATGTGCCGCGCATTCCGCGCGAGGAGGCGCGCTGCTTCGGCTTGCCGCCGGACGAATATCCGAACGACGGACATTTTCCCTGGCAACTCTACGTCCGCCAGGGTCGACGGATCATCGGCGAATACATCATCACCGAACACGACTCCAGTCCTCCGCCCTGCCGCATCCGACCGAAGATTCACGACGATGCGATCGCGATCTATGAACACAGCTTCGACAGCCATGCTTGTCGGCATCGCAATTCACACGGGGCCGTCGTAAAGACCAGCGACGGCTTTGACCTCATTGAGGGCGTGATTTGGTTCCGTTACATGAACAAACTTCGCGCCCCGAATCGTCCCGCCACGCTCCCCTATCGGGCTCTGATTCCGGAAACAGTGGATGGGCTGCTCGTTCCCGGCGCGCTCTCGGCAACCAATGTCGCGTTCTCCGCTATTCGCATGGAACCGGCATGGATGGCGACCGGTCAGGCTGCGGGTGTGGCTGCCGCGCAAGCCATCGCTGAACAGACGACACCACGCAAGGTTGACGTACAAAAACTCCAACGGACGCTGGTCGAACAAGGTCAGGTGCTCGTCTATTTCCGCGACCTCGTCCTCGACGATCCCGACTTTCAGGAAATCCAGTTGGCGGCGCTCGAGGCCGACTTGCACACGTTCGACGTGGGCGAACTGCGCAAGGCTGACGCATCCCGTTACGCTCTGGCAAAATGACCACGGGCCAGACGCTCTACAACGGCATTCGTCTTCCCGCGGTTTGGCCGCCGCGACTTCCATCTCTTTCGCTCGATCCGACCCCGCTTCCGCCGTATCTCGTCTCGCCGCCTGAAGTGATACCGATTGACGTGGGCCGGCAATTGTTCGTGGACGATTTTCTGATCGAGGAGACGACGTTGCGGCGAACGTTTCATGCGGCGGAGATGCAGTCGAGCCCGGCGCTCGAGCCCGACCGCCCGTGGGAACAACACGGCGACGCGCCCGCGGCGATGACGTTCAGCGACGGCGCGTGGTACGACCCGCACGATCGGCTGTTCAAGATGTGGTACATGGGCGGGCTGTTTCAGTCCACCTGCTACGCGGTGTCGGAGGACGGGTTGCGCTGGGAGAAACGTGCGCTCGATGTCGTCCCCGGCACGAACATTGTCCTGCGTGAGCCACGCGATTCGACGACAGTGTGGCTGGATTTGGAAGAACGAGACCCCAGACGTCGCTGCAAGCTGTTTCGATTCGCTCCGACTCCAAGTTCTTACGGGCCGTTGCTGATCCATTTCTCCGCAGACGGCATTCATTGGAGCGATGTTGTGTCAGAGACCGGCATCTGCGTGGACCGCACGACTGTGTTTCGCAACCCGTTCCGCAACGTGTGGGGCTTCAGCGTGCGCGACATGCTTTCGGACCCGATCATCCGAGCCCGGCGATATTTCGAGTGCACAGAGCCGACTAAAGTCGGTACTACGAACTGGGAGCTCGACTCACTGCTCCTGTGGACGAGTGCGGACAAACTCGACCCGCCTCGCGCAGACACGAGAGCGCAACCGCAGCTCTACAATCTCGACGCCGCTGCTTACGAGAGCGTGTTGCTGGGTCTGTTCAGCATCCTGCGTGGCGTGCGGGCCGACGGGACGAAGACGAACGACCTTTGCGTCGGATTCAGCCGGGACGGCTTTCATTGGCATCGTCCAAACCGGCAACCATTCGTGCCCGTCTCGGAAAGCGCGAGCGATTGGAACTACGCCTATCTGCAATCCGCCGGTGGTTGCTGCGTCCTCATCGGCGAGCGTTTGCATTTCCATGTCGGCGCGCGCGGATTACGGAACGCCCAGCGGGTGTACCGCACCGGTCTGGCCACGCTGCGCCGCGACGGCTTTGCCTCGATGGATGCCGGCGATGCCGGCGGCACGCTCACGACAAGGCCGGTGACCTTTCGCGGCAACCGCTTGTTTGTGAATCTCGATGGTGAGCTTCGCGCGGAAGTGATTGCTCCCGGCACGCCCGTCACACTTGGAGAGGTTTGCGGCAACAGCACCAGACTGCAACTACACGGCGACCTCTCGGCATTTGTCCGCAAGCCGGTGCGGTTTCGTTTTCACCTGACGCGAGGAGAACTCTACTCATTCTGGATCGAATGAAAGCAACCACCTTGCGTGACCGATTGACCGGTTGTTACGTGACCATCCCCACCATGTTCCGCGACGGCGACCTGGAGTTGGACCTCGACGCCATCCGTCGCCACGTGCGATTCGTGCGTGATGGCGGCATCGAAACGGGCACCGGCGTCTTGCTCGCGGGCGGAGCGGCAGGCGATTTCTCCACGCTCGCGTTCGAGGAGCGACTGCGCGTGGCGGAAACCGTGGTCGAAGCAGCCGACGACAAAGTTCCTGTGGCGATGGGCGCGCAAACGACCAGCACGCGGGAGCTGATCGCTCTCGCGCGAGCGGCAGAAAGACTCGGCGCGGAATACATTCAGGTTTCCGCTCCGTTCTACTTCCATCACACGCAGGACGACTTTTTCGAATACATGCAAACCGCCGCGGAGGCGGCGGACGTCGGGATCATCCTGTACAACACGTATTGGACCAGTTGTGGTCTCTCGCAGGAGCTCCTCGAACGGCTGCTGGAGTTTCCCAACTTCGTCGGCTTGAAATGGTCCGCGCCTGACACCGGGCGTATGGTCTTCGAGGGCGTCGTCTCGCGGTTCAGCAGCCGGGTGAGCATCATTGACAACCAGAATCGCTACGTGACGAGCCACATCCTCGGCGCGCGCGCCATCGAACTCCATGTCTGCAACTATTGGCCCGCGTGGGGCGTGAATTTGTGGAAGCTGTTGGAGGAACGAAAGTACGAGGAGGCCCAGCGCGAGATGGTGCACGTGGTGTTGCCATTTCTGTCTCTATGGGCCGAAATGGAGCAATATACCGGCGGCGACGGCTATCTCGACAAGCTCTGCATGGAACTGGTTGGTCTCGGTTCGAGCCGTTGCCGCCCGCCGACGCGGGACGTGCGCGAGCGTTTTCGGGAGAGAGCCCGGCAGATGCTTTTGCAATGCGGCGTGCCGGGAAGTGACCGGCGACGGTGACATGCCACACCTCGGAACGGCATGGGCCTGTCCTCGAACACGCAGAACAAGCTTGTCGCCAGCCAGCGTTTTCTCTGCCCGCCCTGTGGACGCACCCTCAGTGTGATCCCCAAGGGCATGCTGCCGTATCGAAGCCTGCCGGTGCGTTGTCTTCAAGCCGGGTTCGATCATCGCAGCGGGCGCACGCCGCGCCGTCCCAAATGCACGGAGGCCACGGCGGGCGCGGTGAGCCGGGCTTGGAAACGGTTGGCCAGCCGTCTGCCGGTTCTGTGCGCCTGCCTGGGACAGATGCTGCGGCCGCAACCGCAGTCGGCGGAGTCGTTGTGGAAGCAGATGCGGCAAACCGAGGACGCGGAGGAATGGCTGCGTCTGCTGGCCCGCAAGTTTCAGATTTCGTTGTTGGCCGATTATCGGACTCTGCACGGATGGTGGGAGTCCGGATAAGCCGATTTGTCCCCGGGAAGTTCCGCGCCGCATCGGGCGAACGGAGTCGGGCGGCGATCCCACAAACCCGTTTTCTATCCAACAGGAACGGGTCGGGATAGGAGGAAGGCGATGAACCGAAACATGGAACTGGACCCGAAGGAGGCCGCCGCGTTGGTGCGGTTTGCGGCGGTGAACTGGATCGAACAACAAAATCGCGAGGGAAGCGGCCTGTCGAGCGCCTTGCGAGCCGCCGCGCTGCGTCCGTGGCCGGATGAAACGGGCAACTACTACGCGGTGCGGACGCTGGAGGGCCATCTGGTGACGCTGCCGAACAAGATTGTTGCCGAGACCGGCATCAACAACGTCTCGATGCGCCCCAACATCCGGCAGTTGCTGACGTTGAATCTGACCTACGACACGACCCCGGAGAAGATGCAGCAGGCGGTCGCATTGTTGCGGGAGATCTTCGGTCAACATCCGCTGACCCACGACGCGTGGATTTACTGGAAAGACTACGGCCCGCACTCGCTCGACATCTTCGTCGTCTATTGGTGCAAGACGACGGTGTTCAAGGACTTCTTGCAGGCGATGGAGGAGATCAACCTGGAGATCAAACGCCGCTTCGATGCAGCCGGACTGGAGTTCGCGTTCCCAACCCGAACCATTCATCTGCGCCAGATCAATCCGTCTCCGTGACGGGGGCAACCGTCTCAGATGGAGTTGGCGTGTTTGGCGTCGCGGACATGAACCGGTTCCTCCACGGTGCTGCGGCACAGTTCCGCGCCGTCGCGGCCGTAGCCGATGATGGTGTCGTTGTAGGTTTCGAACTTCTTCCCGTTGACCTCGGTCTCGAACTGTTTCTTCCCTTCCTTGATCTCGTAACGGAAGATGATCTTGTCGGTCTTGGCGAAGAGTTGCAGCACGGCGAGCAGCTCCCGGTCGGGCGTGCTGTAACGCTCGATGGCGGCGTCCACCCCGGGACCGAACATCTGCTTGAGGTAGGGGCGCGACACCCAGCGCGGCGGGATGTAGTAACCGTTCGGTTCAGTGCCGAACTGCGGGTACAGCGGCAGCGCCACCTTGGCGACGTGGACGAGATAGTAGAGCGGGTTCTGGCGATCCGGCGCCCACGTGCCGTCCTCGGACATGCGCACCAGACCTTGCAAACGAATCTGTCCGATGCAGGACGCCATGCAGCGGGTGATCATGTTGCGACCGCCACCGGCCTGGTCCTTGCCCTCGATGCGCGGGAAACAAGCGATGCATTTCTCGCTCGTGCGGGTCGTCGGCCGGTAGAGCGTTTTCTTGTAGGGACACGCCTCGACGCATTTCCGGTAGCCCCGGCAACGTTCCTGGTCGAGCAACACGATCCCATCCTCGGGCCGCTTGTAAAGCGCGCGGCGCGGACACGCGGCGAGGCAGGCCGGGTAGCTGCAGTGGTTGCAGATGCGCGCAAGGTAGAAGAACCACGTCTTGTGCTCGGGCAACTGCGTTCCCTCGGTGTGCGCGACCTGGCCTTTGACGCCCTTCGGGCCGCGCGGGTGATCCTCGAAAATGTTCGGCGCGCTCCATTCCTCGTCCGTGGGCAGGTAACCGAGCGCGGCGTATGGGCCTTCGGGCGAAACCTGTTTCTGCACCGCCTCGAAGATCGTCTTGCCCTTGTATGTGCCGTAGGGACTCTTGCGGTCCTCGTGCGTGCCGTTCCATTTCATGCCCTCGGGGTTCGCCTTCGAGAGCAGATCGAGGATCTTCACGTCCCAATGATGCGGGTAGCCGCCGTAGGGTTTGGTCTCGACGTTGTTCCACCACATGTGTTCCTGGCCCTTCGAGAACGTCCAGGTGGACTTGCACGCCATGGTGCAGGTCTGGCAGCCGATGCAGCGGTTGATGTTGAACACGAAGGCGAACTGCTCCTTGGGATACGCCGCCTCGTACGGGTACTCCATCGCGCGGCCGAGTTGCCAGTTATAGACTTTTTGCATGATTAGGTTCTCCGTTCAGGGTTCTCGGTTCTCGGTTGTCGGGTCGCCGGGTTTGCGACCGCGACTCCACTGGAGAGAGCTGATCTCATTAACACCCCGCTTTAGCTGGGTGGTCTTGACTGCGGCGGAGCGGAGAAACCGTTTCAACGGTTTCGTGGCCAGCGTCCCAAACCGTTGCAACGGTTCGGGCTGCTGAGTCGCTTCATACACCCCGCTGAAGCGGGGTGTTAATGAGATCGTGGTCATTGCCCTTCGACCTTTCTGCCCCACTTGGCGAACGTGTCGGCGATCAGCTTGCGGACGAATTCTTCGCCCTTTGCCTTCCAGACCATGTGCGGGCCGGTGTAAAACTCGTTCTGAAACAGCGCGAGGATCTGTTTCGCGTTGTACCCCATCCGCATGAACTCCTCGGTGAACGCCTCGCCCATCGGGGTCATCGTGTCCTCGTCGGTCAACAACGTGACCGCGGTGAACTCCATTGGATCGGTCGGATCGATTTCGTCTTTGGGCATAATCGCTCCGCGGAATGACTAATGATTAAGGCCTAATGACTAATGGGCCTGCGCTCCTCGCGCTTCCCACGTTGACCGTCATCTGCTCATTCGTCATTGGTTCATTCCTTAGTCATTAGACATTCGTCATTAGTCATTTCCCGTTTCACTCGTAGCTTCCTTCGCCCGTGCCCTCCACCAGCCTGCCTTCGATGTATTTCGTCATGATGTCGTTCTCGCCGCCGGGACTCATGCCGGTGGTGCCGGGCTTCCACGCGCCTTTGCCGCCCAGGCCGCCGTCTTCGGCTTTGACCACGCGCACGAGGGTTTCTTTCGGCACGGTGTTGATGGCGTGGTTGTCGGCCTCGCCGCCGAAGATGAAACTCATGTTCACCTTTGCCTTGTGGAAGAGCGTGTCGGTCTGGTGCATCGGCATGTGCCAGTTGCGGGTGATGCTCTGTTGGCTGCCGTAACGCAGGTTCGCCAGGTAGCCGTTCTCGGTCAACGCCAGGCCGTCGGGCCGCGATTCGTGCGCCTTGACGCTCTTCTCGGTCGAGATGTACGGCGCGTGCTTCATCATCACGATGTTGTACGGGTAGGCGGTGTTGTACGTGACGCGCAACATGCAACGGGCCACCTTGTAGAACGGATCGTCGGGACGCGCGCCGAGGTACGGGCGGTCGGCGGGATTGGCGTCCACATAGACATAGTCGCCGTCCTTGAGGTGGAGGTCGGCGGCGGCCTGGGGGTTGATGTGGAGTTGATGTTCGCCGACGCTGGGGGCGCGTTTGTCCACCCGGTAGGGGTCGCCGAAGTTGCTGTCCCAGATCAGATGCCAATCCACGTTGGACCAGGAGGAATGGACGCGGTGGCGGGTCTTCGGCGTGATGCAATAGAACTGGAATCCCTTCTCCCACAGGAAGTTTTTCGTGCCTTTGACTTCCTTCCAGGCGAGCTTGATGTTGCGCACGGTGCGCTCGTCCCAGTGCTCGGCGGTCATCGGCAGACCGAAGTCGTTCGGGCGCACCCAGGGGTTGGAGCTCACAATCACGTTCGGCAGGTAGGGGGTCGCCTCCGGGCTTTCGCGGTGGACGACGAAGTTCTCGCCGCACTCGATGGCGGTCGGGTCGTCGCTGTAGGAATGCAGCCGCCCGGTGTCGGTGTAGAAGGGATAGTTGTCGTGGACCTGCTCCCAGAACGGGATGCGGGGGTAGGTGCGGAACAGCATCAGGCATTGGCCCGGCACGCCGTACTTGCCGGCCATGATGTCGTCGAGTTGGTAGCCGGCGGTGGTCGTGCAGGTGTCGAGCAGCCGCTGGATATAGACGTGCCGATTCTCCGGCTCCGCAAACTTGAAGTAGTCGGCGAACCGCCTGTCGCCGGTGACCTTGCCCAGCGCGCGCGCAATGCCGGCCAGGATTACGAGATCGTCCTTGGAATCGTAGAGCGGCTTGATGCCGCCCTTCCAGATTTGCAGGAACGGGTTCGAGCAGCTCGCCGTGACCTCGAGGCCCTCGAACTCGACCCAGGAGTTGGCGGGCAACACGAGGTCCGAGTACTCCAGCGACGCGGTCATCTGGATGTCAATGCCGACGATCATCTCGACGTTCGGGTTGACGTTCTTGATCGTGCCGTAGGCCCACTTGGCGTTGTTGATCAGATTGACGTTGGTGAACACGATCGCCTTGGTGGGCGTCGGCATGTGCGTTTTGCCCGTGAAACATTTCCGCCCCTCCTTCGGCGTGTTGACAATGAGCGGCACGTCGCCGTGATTCCAGTAGGCGGGCTCTTCGTCCTTGGTGTAGCCGTGCGCGTGGACTTCCTTGCCGTGCGCCTTCGGGTTGAGGTTGATGTCGAACGGGTCTTCCGCCACCCACCCCTTGAAGCCCGGGCCCGTGATCGCCGAGCCTTGGAACAGCGCGGCCTTGTAGTTGCCGGCCCAGGTGTAACAACCCGCGCCCGGCTTGCCGATGTTGCCGGTGAGCATGAGCGGCAGGTAGCTGGCGCGGTTCGCCTCGGTGGCGTGAAACCAGTGGTTGATGCCCTCGCCCGTCTGGATCGAGACTGGCTTGATCGTCGCCATGTCCTTCGCCAGCCGCGCGATCAGTTCCTTCGGGCAACCGGTGATCTCAGCGACGCTGTCGAGGTCGTAGTCCTTCAGATGGGTCTTGTACATCTCCCATGTCGTCATCACCTCGATGTCCTTGCCGTCCACGCCCTTGACCGTGAACTTTCCGTCCAGCGCGGGATCAATGCCCTTCCTCGCCATGGTCTCGCCGACGTCGTCGCGGGTGAGCGCGCGCGGGGCGTTCGTTTTCGCGTCCCACACCACGCGGTCGCCGAGTTTCTCGTGCTGCTCCTTCTTGAGGCCCTGCACCTTGTAGCTCGGGCCATCCGGTGACAGATCGCTCTGGTAGTTTGCAAACACTTCGTAGGCGCGCAGGCGCTTGAGGTTGTCGGTGCGGACGAGCAACGGGAAGTCGGTGAACTTCTTCACGAAGTCCGTGTCGTACCACTGGTTGTCCCACATCAATCGCGTGATGCCGAGCCACAACGCCGCGTCCGTGGCGGGCCGGATCGGAATCCAGTAATCGGCCTTCGTCGAGGGCGCGCCGTATTCGGGGGCGATGACGACGATCTTCGCGCCGCGTTCCATGCACTCGATGAACCAGTGCGAGTCGGTCAGTTTGTTCTCGACGAGGTTCTTGCCATCCATAATGATGAGTTTGGAGTATCGCAGGTCGTTGAAATCGCAATCCGACGCCTGAAGACCGTGTACCCAAGGCTGTCCCGGCGCCTGGTCGCCGTGCCACGTGTAGTTGGACCAATTGCGACCCGCGAGCGCTTCTTCGGACGGCACGCCGCGCACGTGTGCGTCCAGCAGGGCCATCGAATTGTTGAGCCGGTACATGCCGTACTTGCCGATCACGCCCAGCAGACCCATGCCGCCGCGCATCTTGATGCAACGCGTCCCCGCGCCCCGCGTTTCCTCGACCATCTCGGGCTGGTAACCCTGCGACAGAAGCAGTCGTTTTCCCTCCTCACCGC
>CAZOTB010000091.1:0-24566 GCA_964582645.1 uncultured Verrucomicrobiota bacterium
GGATCATACCACACGAAATAATCTGAAGTTTTACCACCCCCGTTCACACGAAATATGGTGGCGCGTTACAGTTATCACATCATGAACTCCTGGCGGGCTGACTGTGCAGACCTCAGTTATCTTGCCGAATGCGGAGTTACTACTGCTTCCGTACTGAACGCCTAGTAACTCTCCTGCCGGCACATAGGACGGGAAATCCGGGGCCGCTGGTGGATTCGTGCCGGTTGTTAGGAAGTTCACCGTCCCCCATATCACCCAGATGTTATTGCTCGCGTACGAATCACCGCAAGTTGCAGTCACTGTTGTCATCGCAGAGTTGGTTGCCGATATCTTCCTTTGCCGTGGCTGATTCGTGACGCCGCTTCCCCCTACCCAATTAAGAATCGAAGCAGCGTAGTCGGTGTTGGGATCCAGCGTCACTTGGCAAATCACGTCGGCATTAGTTTTCACCGTGGCCCAGTTGTTTGTCCCGATCACATTGTTCTGGGTCGCATTGGAGATCACGGTCATAGACACTACCTTTACGACACTGACAACTAGATTTGATGCTGAACTGCCTGATTGTGCAGTGAAAGTCGTCAATACAGCGTTGCTCTTGGGAATCGTGACGCTCAAGCTCTGGCCAAGCGAGACGCCATTGGTTTTCAGGGCCCAACACGTTGGAAGAAGCGAGGCGGGCAGCGGTGGCTGTGACTTCGCCGTGACTGTGACGACGCCATTCGTTGCCCAAGCCACTCCATTCGTCGGCCCGTACGGCGCTGTGCCTTGATCCGCTTTCAACTCGCCCACGCCCACCACGGTCATCCCCCAGGTCGCAAGACAACCGAGCGTATTGGTCGCGGTAATGACCACATCGCCGATGGAGGCGCTGGCGGTCAGGCCGGTGACCACGCCGCTGCTGTTGATGGTCGCCACGGTCGGATTGCTGGAAGTCCAGCCGGTGGCGGTGGCTCACTTCCAACGACTGAACTCTTCCTCGAAGGATTGCTTATCAATGAAATCGAGCGCCACTTGTAGGTTGTTTTTGCTCTGAACTGGCAGCGCGTCCGACAATCGAGTTCGGAATTGGTACTTCGCGATACGAGGGCCCTCTATCCGTACTACGATCAGCGCGCACAAACGGCGAACCACTGGGTTTGCTGTAGTTTCTAGCAGTGAAACTACGTTGTCCACGGCGGGTCGCCCGATCTTCGCCAATGCGACGGCAGCAGGGTATTCGTGGAAGGAAGGTTCGTCACCGCTCCATCTCATGACTTGGGGAACCCTGAACGTAAGGCTATCCATTAACTCTGGGATGCCCTCCTCGGCACGGAGTTCGCCAAGCAGCGCTATCGCGTGATACACTTGGCTCCTTATTTGAGGCGCAAGTTGAGTTTCAGCTCTCTGTTTTCTTATGATCTCACGAAGTCCCACCACTGTCTCTTTGCGCTGATCCACGATTCGTTGATGCGCCTTTGTCTGCTGCTCAGGGTCGTTTGACTGCAGCAAGTTCAGAAGGTGTTCCGAAGAATCTGAGGACGCTGATTCACCGACACACACGTTGGTCAAGATTGGAAAGCAAGCCATTGTGCCAACCAAAGCTATTCTCCCGATTGAGTTCATAATACACTCCTTCCTAAAGGAATCAGTCATGGGCTGCTGGGAACAGCGATCCAGCCTCCTCCAACCTCCTGCAACGAGCCTATGTCGCGGGTCAATTCGGTCGCGTTCTTTGGCTTGAGATAAGTCTTTGTGTGCCACTTGTAAAAGTCCGAACACTGGTATGTGTGCCCTTCAAAGATGACAGCCGTTACATCCATAAGGTCTGCTACTTGCGCCATGTACGGCCCCCATCCTTCGCTAATCAGTTTCACGGCAAAGCCAGGCCCATCAATCTGGTATATGTGGTTCGAGGGTGAAACGGTCTTGTCCTCATCCGACTCTGTGAGGTCATCATTCTGCCATGGGGTCGAGTTGTTTTGCACAGTCCAAGCATCATTCGTGGTATTCCTTGACCAGCCTTTGCCCCACACCAGCCTGGCAAATGTAAAGGACACCTGGTTTGTCACGCCGCTAGGCTTCACCGTTCCCTGCACCTCTAGGCAGTTCGCGAAGTACATGCAGTTTGTGTCCGGGTCGTCCCAACTGATTATGCCATTCGTGTCCGAGCTAAAATTCAGCGCGCTATGCCGCGCGTCGTTGTCAGACTGTTGTGGGCCACTGAAGATTCCGGTCAGTTCCACCTCGAATACTGTCAACCGCACGATGTCAACTGATCCGATGGGTGTTCCGCCATTCGGAACATGTTCCGCATTTAGCTCCACATCCCGAAGCAGGTCAGAACCAAGAACCCCTTCGATGTAGAGCGTTTGTGGCGATGAGGAAACTACTAGATTACTGCCTGACAAGATTTGCGAGGAAACCCCTCCGCTTTTCTTCGTGTTAGTGCCCCAAACTTTCATCTTCGCTGGGAACGTCAATTTCACTGTACCTCCTACACCCGAGGGTTGGACACCTAAGGTGAACGACCGGAATGTCGTGTCGCCACCAACGATCTCCGGATCATCTTTGTCGCCGGTGTAAGTGGCGTCTGGCGGCGTCTGGTTAGTAGGCGACCAACCGTCGCCGTCATTATCACCCCAATTGACACTGACGTAGACTCCTGGATTCTCCTCTTCTGCCTCGTTCCTTCCCGCGTCGAGATCAACACGCACAGGCGCGATCCAAAGATTCGAGACCGAACTGCCAGCGGAAGCTGTGAGCAGCGTGAAAACGGCGTTGGTCTTGGTGATTGTTCGAAACAAAGCGTTGGTCCCGTCCCCGCCTGTCAGCGACCAGCAAGTCGGCAACTGCGATGCCGCGAGCTGCGGCTGCGACTTCGCCGTGACCGTGACAACGCCATTCGTTGCCCAAGCCACCACGTTCGTCGGGCCGTAGAGCGCGTTGCCTTCATCGGCTTTCAACTCGCCCACGCCCACCACGGTCATCCCCCAGGTCGCAAGACAACCGAGCGTATTGGTTGCTGTAATGACCACATCTCCGATGGAGGCGCTGGCGGTCAGGCCGGTGACTACGCCGCTGCCGTTCACTGTCGCCACGGTCGGATTGCCGGAACTCCAGCCGGTCGCGCTGCCGCCCGCGGTCGTCAGCGCTGCCGTCGTGCCCACGCAGAGCTTGTCCGGGCCAATGATACGGAACAGTCCCATCGTACACTCGGCGCACGTGCCGGAGATGTTGTTCGTCCAAATGGGGGTGACTGTTGCCACTTGTCCGCCAAGGGTCCAGCCGGCAAAGCGCGTTCCTTGGTTTGTGGGACAGTCAAGAGTGAATGTAGGCACATACCCGTTCGTACCCGCCCCAGTTGGCAACACGTCTGACAGCCACGCCGTTCCGGGCGTGACCGACTGATACGACCGCCAAGTGCTGTCCGCCGGGGTCACAGGTGGATCGTTGGAAACGCCGTTCGCCATCGGCACCAATCGCAGGTGCACCTGAGCGAGCCCGTTCGTGCCGTAGCCAGATAGATCGGCGCTAACCTTCCCGCGCACGGCGTAGAGGGCTGCTTCCGCGCTCGGGCCGGGGAAGGGGCTGGGATGGCCGGTGAATTCCTCGACGAAAATGCCGTTGGAAGTATTGGTCCAAACGCCGTTCATGCCGCCGCCACAGGTTGCACCGTTGTTCCAGCAATCAATGGCTGCCTGTTTCGCCAGCGCACAGGTGCTCGCGCCGACTGATAACCCCTGCCGGTACTCCTTGCTCGAACCCACACCGTTTGTTCCCGCCTGAGTGGCCGCCACAAGAAACGAATTCAACTGACCAATGTATGCGGTGAGTTCTCCGAGCGTGGCGGTGTTTGCTCCGCAGGTGAAATTCGTGGGCATGGGCATATCACCGATTCCAATGACTGTTACGCCCGCCACGGTGTTTGTCAACGGCGAGGCGCTGTGAACGAGGACGTTCGACTGGCCATCAATCTGCGCGACGAAATGGGTGAGAAAATCGTTGTTCGAGACTTTGTTCGCGATTGCTTGGATCAGGTTGGTTACCGCGGCAACCCCATTCGAGGAAATGTCCGCGCAGTAGAAGCTGTTCGACGGATACAGGCCCGGGCTGGCAGGCGTGGGATAGGTTCGGTCCGGCCAAGTCACATTGGTGCTCAACGCTACTTGATATCGCTCTTGCACCGCGCACATGGCTTCCTCGATGCAGGTGATGCCGGTGGCCGTGCCACTCATTGTGGTGTAGGTCGAGCTTGAGCCGCTGGTGGCCGTGGCGGTGACGCCGACGGTGCCGGGTGAACTAGGCAGCAGCGCATACACGGAGATCGCGCTGTGCGTGCGCAGGTTCATGCTGGAATACCACGGCCCACTGCTGTTGGTGGAGATTTGCACGCCGCCGCTGGTGGTAAAGGCGACGGGCGAGTTGCTCAACGACTGTGAACTGCCGTTCTGGACATCGAGCACGAGCGGGTCGGTGAGAACGCTGTTCGTCAAGCCGACTTGATTGTTCCCGCTGACGATCACCAGCGTCGGCAGCACGCCGTTGTAATAATCGTTCGGGTCGGTGTGATTGGTGTACTCCTGCGAATTGGTGTAGCCATCGCCGTCAGGATCGCCGCTGCTGCCGTTGTCGCCGCTGGCGCTGGTCGGGTCCAGATTATGGGCGATTTCCCATGCATCCGGCAACCCATCGCTGTCCGTGTCGGCGCTGTTGGGGTTGGTGCCGTACTGATTCTCCTGCAAGTTGCTCAGGCCATCGCCATCGGGATCATAATAGATATTGGGAAGCTGAAGCACATCGTTCGACGACAGAGCCACGTTGTACAAGCGCGCTTCGTCGAGCGTGAACGGCGCGTTGGGTGGAGGGGGGAGGAAGCCAAACGCGAATGTACTCGCAGCGGATGGATTCCAATTTGTGATCGTGCCCGTCGCCTCGGCCACGCCATCCACGTAGAGAGTCGCGTTGGTCGTAGTGAAAGAATAGACGCCGACCAGATGATGCCACTCGCCATCGCGTATGTTGAGGGCGTTGGTGCCGCCCGAGACGGTCTGCAAACTCCCACTCGGATCCTGGAAGCGGAATTGAGCCACACCGTTGGTCTTCACGCCGAGTTCCCAGCCGAGGGAGGCGCTACCAGCCGGCACGGACAGTTCTGCCTACGATACCGAAGCTTGCCCTGGGAGTTCAAAATCATACCCCGACGAGATGAAACGAAAGCGCAAGTCGTTGTAGTCCGTGATGGAGTCAATTTGTGGCTGGCTCAGCGCGTTTGTGTACGTGGTCCAAGCGGTGATCCAAAGGTAGTCGGAGCCAAAAATCTGATTGGTTCCTTGATAGAGACCGATGGCAACGGTTCGCCCTGCCAGCTTTTTTCCTCGCCAGTGAATCTCCACGGAGCCAGAGCCCGGAGTCCCAGCAGGATTGGACAAACTTGCTTCCGTATACGATCCTGGTCCCGAGATGTAAATGTAGTCTCCGTCATCGGCAGTCTCTTCGTCCAACTTCGACCACAGCGGCGCGGTCTTCCAGCCGTTCGTGGCGAGATCCGAATCGGGCCGCAGAACTTGTGCCCCACCGCCAGCAACTGTGCCGTTCCACTCGACCAAGGTTGTCTCATCCGTTGCGTTCGTGCCCCAGAACCACACGGAAATCGTGAAGCTGTTGGTCAATTTCAAGACGCCGTTTGTCGCGGGGAAACTGACGTACGAGTTGGTGCTGAACGCGAGCGAGTTGCTTTAGATGCCGGTGACGAAGGGAAACCCCGTGAAGTTGGTGAGCGTGCCGGTGAGGTTACTCGATCCACGATCCACAACATTGGTCTGCGACGTATCATCCATCTGCCACCACCCGACAAGCGCAGAGAGTGTGAGGTTGGTATTCGGCAGACCGTTGGTGGAGAAGCCATAGGTCGCCTCAAAATCATCCGGCAGCCCGTCGGCATCAAAATCGGCCGCGCGAGTCTGGAGCACCGTCGTGAGTACCAGCATCAGAGTCATCGCCCATTTCATAGAAGTCTCCTTCCCACTCCGTCTTCGATGCGGGCAAGCTACGGCGCTCCCGGGTCGGCGTGCGAGCCCGAAAGCTTGTTCGATTTTCTTATTCCTTGTCCGATTTTAGCGCGGTATTGGCTTGGGCTTACTCCGAAGTGTTGCCGGAACTTGTGATTGAAGTGGGAGACTGATGAAAACCCCACACCATTCGCGATCTCCTTCATCCGCAGAACTCGCATAGTTCCGCCGGTGAGCAACTGCATGGCCGCCCCCATGCGCAACTCGTTCACATACGCGAGAAACGTCTTCCCCGTTTCTTCCCTGAATATGCGGCAGAAATGCGTTTCACTGAGGTCGAGGAGTTTCGAGATTTTCCGTGTCTTGATCGGGCAGGCCAGGTTCTGTTCAGCGAAACCCTTGGCCTTCGCAACCCCGGGGTGTTGGAATTCACGAGTACGATATGCTTTCCCGCTTCCTGTTTGTCCGCCGCCTGTTCGTGCCAGTGCCATCGATCGCCTACGCAGCTCGGTTCTCGATGTCAACAAAAGGGGGCGCACCTACTTGCACCCCACAACAGGCACGTGGATGCCCAGAGAGGAGCGCTTTCAGCACGCCCCTCGTCGGGGCGTGCATCGAGCGTTGTCCTCTCACAGAAAGTTCCACGTTTCGTTGTGGACAGCGGACGAAGCCGCGCAAAATTAGTTGTCGTGATTGCTAATGGTCGTGAATACTTCCTCCAGTAAAAGAGCCGTAAAAGACTCCGCCCAGTTGTAGCGAGGAGATTTCGGGAGAGCAACCCGGAACTTCACACCATCCAAGATTCATATCGCCTCATCACCCCTCGTTCACGAACGGCGACCATGGCGGCGGGGAGATACGGTGACGCGGGGGCTTGCCGGGTGCGGCGGCTTCTTTGGTGGAGCGAATCGGCGCATTGGGATGCCACGGCAACTTCGCAGGAGAACGCAGCGCGCCGGCACGCAATCCCTCGAACATCTGTTCCTGCCACAACTCCGGGCGTGTGTGGTAGATCACGAATCCATCGGCCTCCATCTCACGCGCAAGCCGAATCTGCCGAACGAGATCCGCAACGGACGCCAACTCAGATGCGTCGGTGTATGCTCCAATCCCGGCGCAGATGCGCGTGCCGCCGTGTCTCGACGAGAGTTGATGACCGAGTTCATCGCGCAGTACCGGCATCGAGTCGGTGAAATCCATCGGCACAACGATGTCCGCGAGGTGTTGTTGCTGCCACAGTGACGGATCCTGACCGAGGGACTTCGGCAGGCGGTCCCACGACGGCAGCGTCGCGATGGCGAGCCGGGCGTTGGGGTTGGTCGCACGACATGCCGTCAGGAGCCGCTTCAGCAAATCCGTCATCACCTCGCAACGCCAGTTCTGCCAGAGCGACTGGCGCTGCTGCTGGTTCAGGATACGCGCGCCGATCCGCGCAGCGAGGTGTTCCTCGAACCGCGTCCGGCAGCCGTCGCACCGACACGACGTCTCGTCGGGGAAACGCAGTCCGCCGAGCAACACCCCGTCGGGCGCGAATTCCTCGAGCAGGCGCGTGATCGAGTGGAGCAGCAGTTGTTGGTTCTCGGGATGGGTGGGACACATCCAATGGGATTTGAGATTTGGGATTTGAGATTTGAGATTTTTCGCAAGCCGTCCGGTGCCGTCGAAAAATCGCGCCAAGTCGGGCGTGGGCAACGGCCACGCGGTCACGGAAGGCAGCACCTCCAACCCGCTGCGATGAGCCTGGTCCACGCATTTCGTCAACGCCTCGGCGAGCATCCACGGACGGTGAAACGTGCTGCGCTCGTAATGCCGCGCCGCGACGGCGCCAACACTCGGACAGATGAGGTTGAAGTTCTGCCGTGCGATCAGCGCGCACTCGTTCGGCGTCGGCACGTGCGGCAACCAGAGCCCGCGCACCTCGAACTCGCGCGGCGGAGTGTCGCGCAGCAACTCTTCCTCGTCGCTCAATTGTTCGGTGAGGCGACGCTGAAATTGCAGCAGGTCGAATCTGCCGTGAAAATGGTTCACAAGCGCTGCGATCAACCGCCCGAGGTGCACGCGATCCTCGGAGAACTGCGTGTGCTCGCCCGGCATCGGCACCGCCGTGGTGAGCAGCGCGCCGTGGGGCGCGAGGTAGGCTGCAGGATCCTGCATCGAAAGATCATCGAGCGTGCGCCACTGCGCCAGCGACTTCACGCCGGGCCCGGCCTTGAACAGCGCGACTTGCCGGGTCGAGAGGAACACGCGAGCCGGCAGGCCGTGCAGCGTCTTGTGCGGGAACGACATCTCCCGCACCGCGACCGGCTTGAGTTTCACACGCTTCAGTTCGAGCAGGGCGAGCAACTCCGGCGCGGGATCGAGACCGAGCAGCATTTTGCCTCCTCGCCGAACGAAGTCCACGATTGCGGCAGTCGGGAACTCCGCCGTGGAACAGGGCACCACCGCGACGCGATACGCTCGGAGCGCGCCCTTGGCGGCATCCGTGCAGGCCACGCTCGTGTGCGGCAAGCCGACGTATCGCAGTACGGTCGCGATGCCGCGCGTGAGCAACGCCGCGTCGCGGCTGCCGGCATCGCAGACAAGCGCAATGGTCGGTTCGCGATTCATGGATCGGACAACGGCGGGCGCGGTACCACGAGCGTCGCGTTACACCTCGACCGCTGTCAACACATTCGCCTCGGCCGGCTTCGGCTCCTTGAACCTGATCTGTTGGACGATCGAAACCAAGCCGACGTACAGGAAGCCAATCTGGAACAATATCATGAACGGGATCGTGCCCCAGCTTTGCAATTCCACGGCGAGCAGGATGAACCAGGTGACGTACGTGCCGCAGGCCAGCTCGATCCATGGCAGCGCCTGCCGAATCGCGCGGTAGCGTCGCTCCTTCCACGCCGTGCGCCCGTTCTCCATTCCGTATTTGGGCGTCCGCGCGAAACTCGTTTGGTGGTTGAACAACGCCTCGATGACCGCCTTGGCGTTGTTGATCGAGAGACCGATCCCCACCGCCATCAGCACCGGCACGAGCAACAGCCGCCGTTTCCAGTCGCGGTGCAGTTCCCGTTGCGCGCACACGTAGAACAGAATCACCGACGCTGACGCCGCGAGGAAGATCGGCAAATCCACCAGTGCCATCCGCAGCCAGGTCTCCGGCAGTTGCCGCATGAAGTTCGGGTTCAGCAGAAAGCAAATCAGCAGCAACGGCAGGTAGGCGAGGTTCGAGGTCAGGTGCACCGTGCCTTCGAGTTTGAGCTTGAGCGGCAACGCGCTCCGCCAGAGCACGGGGAGGATCTTCTTGCAGGTCTGCACCGAGCCTTTGGCCCAGCGATGCTGCTGGCTGCGGAAACCGTTCATCTCCACCGGCAACTCGGCCGCCGTCACCACCTCCGGTAGATACAGAAACTTCCATCCCTGCAACTGCGCCCGGTAACTCAGGTCGAGGTCTTCCGCGAGCGTGTCGCCTGCCCATCCGCCCGCCGACTCGATGCATTCGCGCCGCCAGATGCCGGCGGTGCCGTTAAAGTTGAAAAAGCGTCCCGAGCGGCACCGCGCCGTCTGTTCAATCAGGAAATGTCCGTCGAGCAGCATGGACTGCACCTTGGTCAACACCGAGTAATCCTCGTTGATGTGCCCCCACCGGCTCTGGATCATACCCAACTCGGGGTCGCTGAAATAATGAATCATCCGTTCGAGCAGCTCGGGCTCGGGGACGAAGTCGGCGTCGAAGATCGCGATGAACTCGCCCGTCGCCGTGAGCAGGCCGTGCTCGAGCGCGCCGGCCTTGTATCCTTCCCGATGCGGGCGCGTGATATGGCTGATGGTGAACCCGCGCGCCCGGTATTCCGCCACAAGCCGGGCGCAAATGTCGCGCGTCTCGTCCGTCGAATCGTCAAGCACCTGGATCTGGAGACGTTCCCGGGGATACCGGAGCGCGCACACGGCCTTGAGCAACCGTTCCACCACGTACATCTCGTTATAGATCGGCAACTGGATGGTCAGCAGCGGTAACTCCCGAAGAGGCGCGGGCGCGGGCGGGGGACGGTGCTTGTATTTATAGAAGAGGAGAAGCATCAGGTAGCGATGAACGCCGTAACAACACAGCAGCGCCAACGCCCCATAATACAACGCGAGCCAGAGAATCTGATGCCATTCCATAGTCTGTTGCTCTGTCGGACTCCCAGAGCAGGAGTGCCACACGCGATCATTCACCGAGCTTCGGTTGCGTCACTTTAAGATGACTGTTTTCAGGGAGGGGTCAAGCGTCATTTCGCGCCGTTTCGCGCGCATAAGCGCACTTTCGCCGTTGAACTCGCAACTTGTTTCGACATAGTCTGCCGCGACTTCAGAATGAAATGTTTCGTTCTCATCCCGGTGTTCGTCCTGACGCTGATCGGCGGGACGCAGGCTGCTGATTCCAGCCGGCGGGTCGTGATCATGACCCTCGATGGATGCAAGCCGGAGATGTTTCAGGACGAGTACGCGGCCACACTGCGTTCTCTCTCGGTGAACGGCTGTTACACCTGGCGTGCACAGACGGTAATGCCGAGCGTGACGATGGTGGCGCACGCATCGTTGCTGACGGGCCTGCTGCCCACCGGGCACAAGGTGACCTCGAATGAGTTCGACGCCGACACCGGCGCGGGGCTGAAGGTGCCGACACTTCTGGAGATGGCGCACAAGGCGGGATTGCAGACCGCGTTCATCGCGAGCAAACGCAAGCTCCGTCACCTCGACAAACCGGGCACGGCAAGCTATTCGGCCTGCCCGGCCAATGACACCGAGGAACTCGGTTACGACCCGAAGAAACCCGACGGCCCGCGGCGCGCCCCGTTCGACACGGTCAAAGCGGTGCGGCGTTGCTTCGAATCCATCGTGCCCAACGTGTGCTTCATTCATTTCGCCCAGCCGGATCTGGCTGGGCATGCGTTTGGATGGGAGTCCATGGAATATGTTTATGCCTTGCGTCAGACCGACCAACAGCTCGGCGCGCTTTTCGCCGACTGGCGCAAGATTGGTTTCCTCGACGACAACACGATCGTCATCATCACGGCGGACCACGGCGGCCACGAGAAGACGCACGGCACCGACAAGATCTCTGACATGACCATCCCGTGGATCGCCTGGGGGACGCGCGTGCGCAAGAACCACGAACTCGAGACGCCAGTCCGCATTGACGACACCGCGGCGACGGCGGCGTTCTTCCTCAAGTTAAAGGTGCCGAAAACTTGGGACGGGCGGGTGATCACGGAAATTTTCCGGTAGGGGCACACGGCTGTGTGCCCGTCATTCAGAAATCGGGCGCACAGCCGTGCGCCCCTACTTTCACCTTGTATGACGCTTAGCTGCGTTGTATCGGTTCACCACGATGGCGAAAGCAAGAGTCGCGAAGAAACCCGCTCCCAGCCGCAGAGCTGTTCCCCCGCCGAGGCCGGTGGATCGTGTGGCCGCGAAGAAGGAGGCGCTCAAGGCGAGTCAGGCAGTTGTAGAGGCCGCCGTCCCCGGCGGCAAGAAAGGTCGGGTACTTCCACTCGCGAAATCACAGCGCCCGGGGACGGGCGCCGCCACACCCGGCAATGGCGAGGAACGTGCCGCCGGGTCCGAATCGCGCCCACCCGGCATCGCCGAGACGATGGCGAAGAAGCAGCGCGAGATTTCCGTCAGCGAGTTTTTCCTGAAGAACCGGCACCTGCTCGGGTTCGATAATCCGCGCAAGGCATTGCTCACCACTGTCAAGGAAGCGGTGGACAACTCTCTCGATGCGGCTGAGGAGGCCGGTATTTTGCCCGAGGCGAGCGTTGAGCTGATTCAGATCAACGACAACCGCTTCAAGGTGATCGTGACCGACAACGGTCCCGGCATCGTGCGGGCGCAGATCCCGAAGATTTTCGCGAAGCTGCTGTACGGGTCGAAGTTTCACCGCCTGCGCATGAGCCGGGGGCAGCAGGGCATCGGCATCAGCGCGGCGGGCATGTACGGCCAGCTCACCACAGGTACTTCGACGCGGATCACGTCGAAGATCGGGCCGAAACGGAAGGCGCATTATTTCGAGCTGCAGATTGACACCCGCAAGAACGAACCGCACATCCTCAAGGACGAGGAAGTGAACTGGCAGCCGGAATTTTTCGGGCCACCGAAGGAAGAGAAACCCGAAATCCAAAATCCGAATTCCGAAACCAAGAAGCCGAAGAAGTCAAAGGAGGAAACTGCGGAAGTGCCGAAAGCGCGACCTGCTTCGACCTATCCTCACGGCACGCGGGTCGAGATTGAGCTGGAGGCGAAGTATCAAACCGGCAAGCAATCGGTGGACGAGTTTCTCCAACAATGCGCAATCGCCAACCCGCACGTGACGTTTCGGTACCGGGTGCAGTTGGTGTCGAAGGAAGCCGCACCCGAGCCGGGCAAGGAAGCGCCCAAGGAGGAGCCGCCGAGGAAAGAAGCGTCGTGGCAGGTGTTCGAGCGGGGCGCGAAGCAGCTACCGACGCAGCCGAATGAAATCAAACCGCACCCACACGGGATCGAGCTCGGCATGCTCATGCAGATGCTCAAAGACACGCATGCGCGGACGTTGCGGTCGTTCCTGCACCAGGATTTTTCGCGAGTGAGCGACCGCGTGGCGCTGGAGATTTGCACCCATGCTGGTATCGAGCCCAAGTCGCGTCCGTCGCGGGTGGCGTTCCAGGAAAGCGAGCGGCTGTTCAAGGCGATCGGCGACACGAAGCTGATGAACCCGCCGACAGATTGCATTTCGCCCATCGGCGAGCAGCAAATCCTGGCCGGACTCAAGAAGGAAATTGAAGCCGACCTCTACGAGGCGGTGACGCGTTCGCCGTCGGTCTATCGCGGCAATCCATTCCAGATCGAGTTGGGGCTGGCGTACAAGAATCTCGGCAAACTTGCCGGCAGCGCGGCGAAAGATGCCAGGAAAGACGGCGAGACGGTCACTTCTGGCGGGGAGGGAGTGACGATGGAAGAACCGATCCGCTTGCTACGCTTTGCCAACCGCGTGCCATTGCTGTACCAACAAGGCGCCTGCGCGATCACCAAGTCGGTCACCACGGTGGACTGGAAGAACTACGGCCTGGCGCACCCGAAGGGATCGTTGCCGCTCGGGCCGATGGTGTTGTTCGTGCACATGGCAAGCGTCTGGGTGCCGTTCACGAGTGAGAGCAAAGAAGCGATTGCATCCTACGACGAAATCATCCGCGAGATCACGCTCGGCCTGCAGGAACTCGGTCGTCGGCTCTCGGTGTATCTCAGCCGTCGTCGCCGCCAGTTGGAGGCCGAGCGCAAACGAAACTACATGGAACTCTACATTCCGCATCTTGCTCTCGGCCTGAAACAAATCCTTCGGCTCAAAGACAAGGAAGAAGACAAGATCGTCACCAAGCTCAAGAAGATGCTGGAGAAGACGCACTTGGCGGCGTGAAGGCCGCGGGCGATTGCCTTCTGCCGATGCGGCCGATCAGAAGAGGGTGTAGATAAACGGCGCGACTGCGGAGCCTTGCGTCAGGACGATCAGCGCGCCGAGGGCGAAGAGAAAGAGGAGGATTGGTGCGAGCCACCATTTCTTGCGGACGCGCAGAAACTCCCAAAACTCACGAATGATTGCCAGCTTCGACATGATCCAATTGCCCCACCGACAGCCGGAATACTAACGGAAGAAATCGCAGTGTCAAAACCTCTTTCAGCCCGTGGTCAAAACTGCCGCATCTCGATCCTCCCAGCGTATTGGCTGCCGTTGTAGTGGCCGCCGTCCCTGGCGGCGTCCGTTTCAGCTCGGCACAGTCAGCGCCCGGGGACGGGCGCCTCTACAACGGTGGCAGTATTGGGATGCGCCCGTCAAAACTGCCGCTCGTAGTCGCTCTTCGCGCTGTGCGTCTTCTCCTTGGGAATCCAGTAGCTGCTGGTGGCGCTTTTGTCGAACCGCAACTCCACGAACTGTTTGCCCACCAGCCGCCCGACAAGCCCGATCGGGGTCATCACCAGGTAAAACAGAAGCGCCAGGATCACCCGGGTCATGACCCAGCCCATCAACACCGCGAGGGTCATCCAGACCTTCTGGAGCGGTTTGAGCGCGATGGGGCACGCCAAGCCCAGCACCAGGAACGCCGCTGCGAACCCGAGCAGCCACCACGTTGCCGGCTTGCCGCGCCACAACGCCCACGCGCCGAGTACGCCCAGCACGACGGCCATCACGATGCCGAAGCTGCGCAGATCCTTCTTCGCGCTGGGAATGTTTTTGATTTCGTCGAGCAACATGGGCTAGTCGAGCTCGAACTCCTTGAGCCAGTCAATGTCCTTGTCCAATGGCTTCTGCTCCTTCTTCTCGATCAGGTGATTGCCGAGGATCAGGTAGTCCATGTTCGTCCGCATGAAACAGCGGTAAGCATCCTCCGGCGTGCACACGATCGGTTCGCCACGGACGTTGAACGAGGTGTTGATGATCACGCCGCAGCCGTGCTTCTCGTCGAAGCGCTTGATGAGCCGGTAGTACAGCGGATGGTCCTCGGGGCCGACCGTCTGCAACCGCACCGAGTAGTCCACGTGCGTCACGGCGGGAATGTCCGAGCGCACCACATTGAGTTTGTCTATCCCGAAGAGCTTTTCCTCCTTGTCCGACATTGCGCGGCGGATTTTCTCACGTACCGGCGCCACGAGCAGCATGTACGGACTCTCGCAATCAATCTCAAAATAATCCGATGCCCGCTCTCTCAACGCGGACGGAGCAAACGGTCGGAAGCTCTCCCGGAACTTGATCTTGAGGTTCATCGTCTCCTGCATCTTCGGCGACCGGGCATCACCGATGATCGAGCGGGCTCCAAGCGCGCGCGGCCCGAACTCCATCCGCCCCTGGAACCAACCGATCACTTTCTCGTCCGCGATGAGATCGGCGATCCGGTCGGGGATTTCGTCGTCCTTCAGCGTCACGTGCGGGATGTTGTTCTTCGCGAGAAACGCCGCGACTTCGCCGTTCTCGAACTTCGGCCCGAGGTACGAGCCGAACTGGGAGTCGCGCACGCCGTCCGCCTGCCGGGCATTGCCGAGGTACTGATGCCAGGCAAAGAACGCCGCGCCGAGGGCGCCACCGGCATCGCCGGCTGCAGGTTGAATCCAGAGCTTCTCGAACGGTCCCTCGCGCAGGATTTTGCCGTTGCCGACGCAGTTCAGCGCCACGCCGCCCGCGAGGCAGAGGTTCTTCTCGCCGGTGACCTTGTGAACGTGCCGCGCCATCCGCAGCATGACCTCCTCCGTCACCTCTTGGACCGACCGGGCGAGGTCCATGTCGCGCTGCGTGAGTCGGGACTCAGCCTTGCGAGGCGGCCCCCCGAACAGCGCATCGAAGCGGGCGTTGGTCATCGTCAGCCCGACGCAGTAGTTGAAGTACTTCATGTTCAAGCGAAACGAACCGTCCTCCTTGAGGTCCATCAGTTCCGACAGGATCAGGTCCTTGTACTTCGGCTCGCCGTACGGCGCCAGTCCCATGACTTTGTACTCGCCCGAGTTGACCTTGAAGCCGGTGTAATACGTGAACGCCGAGTAGAGCAACCCGAGCGAGTGCGGAAAGTGCAACTCCGCCAGCATCTTGATTTCATTATCCTTGCCGACGCCGTAGCTGGTCGTGGCCCACTCGCCCACACCGTCAATGGTCAGGAATGCCGCCCGTTGAAATGGCGACGGGAAGAACGCCGATGCCGCGTGTGACTCGTGGTGCTCTGGAAACACCAACTTGCCTTCGTAGCCGAGTTCCTTCGCAATCAGTTCCTTCATCCAGATCTTCTGTTTGATCCAAAGCGGAATGGCTTGGATGAACGACGCGATCCCGAAGGGCGCGTAGGCGAGATACGTCGAAAGGATGCGCTCGAACTTGATGAACGGCTTGTCGTAGAACGCGACGATGTCGAGTTCCTTGACGGTCAACCCACGTTCGCGAAGGCAGTACTCGATGGCGTGTTTCGGGAAGTTGAAGTCGTGCTTCTTGCGGGTGAAACGCTCCTCCTGCGCCGCCGCGGCCAGCCTGCCGTCCTGCACGAGGCAGGCGGCGCTGTCGTGATAGAATGCGGAGATGCCGAGGATGTTCATCGAACTGCCGTCCCAGAATAACCACGTTCTCGGCGAAAACGCCAGCAAATGAATCCCGGCAGCCGCCATTGCCAAGCCGGTTCGACCCGTGCTATGGAAACGGGTCAGCCAAACCCGGCGCATGAAAACCATTCGCGCAACATCAACGTGAACGACCGGCCTCCCAGAATCGCCATCGTGGGCTGCGGCGCTGTCACTGAGCGTGCTCATCTGCCGGGCTCGGTTGCTGCAAACGTACCCATCAGCGTGCTTGTGGACAAGGACCGGGCACGGGCCGATCAACTCGCCCGGCAATACGGCATCCCATCTGTGCTCGAAGACTACATGCAGTTGGAGGGGAAGGCCGAGGGAGCGATTGTGGCCCTGCCCCACGGTCTTCATGCGGAAGCTTCGATCGCGTTGCTACGACGTGGCATTCCCGTGCTTGTCGAGAAGCCGATGGCCCTGAGCGCGTCCGAGTGCGATCAGATGATCCAGGCTGCATCCCAGTCCAGCCAGGTTTTGGCGGTCGGCTTGATGCGACGGTTCTTGCGATCCGCGCTGTTCGCCAAGGACGCGATCGCCAGTGGCCTCCTCGGCAACATCGAATCGTTCGATGTGCGCGACGGGTTCATCCAAAGTTGGCCCGTCGCCTCGCCCGCGTACTACCAGAGACGGCAAGCCGGTGGCGGTACCCTGATGGACTTTGGTGCTCATGCGCTGGATAGCCTGCTGTGGTGGCTGGGCGAGGTGGCGTCGTTCGATTACTTCGATGACAACCACGGCGGCGTGGAAGCAGACTGCGAACTGCGCCTCGTGATGAAAAGCGGTGCAAAGGGAATTGTCGAGTTGAGTCGGACCCGCAACCTGAGACGCACGGCCATTCTTGTTGGGGACCGCGCGATGCTCGAAGTCGGGTTGCACACAAACCAGGTCCGCCTTCGTTCGCGCACCGGCAACCCACAGGTCGTCGGCCAGGTTTCGGCGGCGGACACCGCGGGCGAGCAGTCGTACGTAGATCTCATGGCTGAACAGTTGCGCGATTTTCTCGACGCAATCCGCGATAAGCGACCGCCCCGCGTACCGGGCACCGAAGGCCGTCGTTCGGTTGTCATGATCGAGGCTTGTTACGCGCGTCGCAAGCCGCTCGAGTTGCCCTGGCTCAAGCCGGCAAGGGAGCCGAGCCGATGAGCTTCGAAGGAAAACGCGTCTTGGTCACCGGCGCCACCGGCTTCCTCGGAGGCCGGCTCGTCGAACGGCTGGCGCTCGAATGGGGTGCGCAGGTGCGGGTCCTGGTGAGGAATCTCTCCCACGCGCCGCGGGTTGGCCGGTTTCCCGTCGAGATGGTGGTGGGCGACGCCGCGGATGGTCAGGCGGTGAGTCGGGCAACCCAGGGTTGTGATTTCTTGTTCCAATGCGCTTATGAAGCAGCCGGTACCGCGGCCGAGCAGAAGGCACACGCCGTCCGTTCCGCCGAAGCTGTTGCCCGGGCGGCCCTCGATGCGAAGGTATCCCGGCTCGTACACGTGAGCAGCGTCTCGGTCTATGGTTCTGTTTCGGCCGGTGAGTTGACCGAGACAACACCGCGCCAGCCCACGCGCCACGCCTACGCCCTAGCCAAGCGGGCGGCCGAGGACATCATGCTCGATTTCCATCGGCGACACGGCCTGCCCGTGGCGGTGGTGCAACCCACTGTCGTGTACGGCCCCTTTGCCGGCACGTGGACCGTGCAGCCGGTCTTGTGTCTCAAGCACAAGCGTGTGGTGTTGCTCGAAGGCGGCAGCGGGATGTGTAACGCCGTGTACGTGGACGACGTGACGGACGCGATGCGGCTGGCCGCGATTCGTGAGGAAGCGGTGGGCGAGGCCTTTCTCGTTACCGGCCCGGATGCGGTCCACTGGTCGGAGTTCTACGCCGCCTACGAACGGATGCTCGACATCAAGTCCACCGTCCCGATGACGCTCGATGAAGTGCGTGCCCATCTGCGGCAACAGCGCAAGGCGCGCGGGACCATCGCCCAATTGCGCCGGGCCGTCCACAGTCCCAAGCTGCACAAGCGCCTGCGCAAGCTGCCGGTCGTCGCCAAGCTCACGAGCGAGGAGTTCTGGGAGTCATTGCGAAAGACGCCCGCCGAGGAAACCGAGAAGCCGCTCTGGATTCCCGACGAATCCAACTTTGACCTCTTCACGAGCCGTGCCCGGGTCCGCTGCGACAAGGCCCGCCAGCGACTCGGGTACCAACCCGGCTTCGATTTTCAGCGCGGGATGGAACTGACCGCGAAATGGGTTGCGTGGGCCAACCTTGTCGAGGCAAGATGACGCGCGGCACATCACGATGAACGCGATTGAGTTTCAGAACGTCTCCAAGAAGTTCTCGATCGGCCAACACGTCACCCTCAAGCGCCAACTCTCGGAGTTGCTGGACCGGCTGCGGCACGGCGCTCCCTCAGCCGGCGCGGATCGCCACCGGGTGGTCTGGGCGCTGCGCGAGGTGAGTTTCGAGGTGGAACAGGGCGAGACCCTCGGGTTGATAGGACCGAATGGGAGCGGCAAGAGCACCACGCTGAAACTTCTCGCCAAAATCACTGAGGCCGACTCGGGCAGGGTCTCGATTCACGGCACGGTCGTCCCGCTGATCGAAGTCGGCGCCGGCTTTCACGCCGACCTGACCGGGCGCGAGAACATTTATCTCAACGGCTCGATCCTCGGACTCAAGAGAGCCGACATTGACAAGAAGCTCGACAGCATCATCGAGTTCGCCGAGATTCCCCAGTTCCTCGACACGCCGCTGAAGAAATATTCGTCCGGCATGTCGGTCCGGCTTGGATTCGCCATCGCCGTCCACATCAATCCCGACGTGCTGCTGGTGGACGAGGTACTGGCCGTGGGCGACATCCGGTTTCAGCGAAAGTGCATCGCCCGGATGAAGGAGATCGTCAGCAGCGGCAGGACGGTGGTGTTCGTCTCGCACAACATGGCGGCCATCCAATCGCTGTGCAAGCGATGCGTGTTGCTGTTCAACGGCCAGGTCGCGGCCTACGGCGAATCGCAGAACGTCGTCAACGCCTACCTCACCAACAGCTACAACCGCAACCTCCCGGCTCAGGCTGCCGCCGACAGCAAAACGATGATTTGTTCCTTCGTCCAGGTCGAGTGCCAGGACAAGAGCGGCAAACGTGTTGCCTCCGTCCAGCACGGTGATGATCTGATCATCTCGGTCGAGTTGTTGTTGAGCCAGCCGGTCGAAAGCGCCCGCAGCTTCCTCACAATTCACGGACCCGACGGCATGACGCTGTTCGAGACGTGCACGAAACGACTCGGCCACGTCCTGAACCTCACCCCGGGAATACATCGATTTCGGGTGCTTTTCCCGCGCTTGGCTCTCTTGCCCGGAATCTACTCCTTCACAGTCTCGCTTTCCGATTTGGATAATACCGTTTTCTACGGCTACGCCCCCAACGTCCTCGACTTCGAGGTGACCAGCGACCGGACGAACTCCCCCGTCGGCGTGGTGGCGCTTCCGACGGAGTGGGAGCTGTCGGAGAGCTAAAGCCGGGCGCAACCCACCGCCTCGGCCGCGAAATTCGTTTGCGGTTTGAGGGCGTTCCCTTACAGTGTGGGCATGAACTCAATTCCAGCAGTGCTGGCGTGGACGCCGGGCGGGTGGGAACTGATTCTCATCCTCGTCGTCATCGTTCTGCTCTTCGGCGCGAAGAAGCTGCCGGAGCTCGCCCGTGGCATTGGTCAATCCATCAAGGAGTTCAAAAAGGGAACGAAGGACGCGGAGAGCGAAGAAAAGCCGGCCACGAAGCCCGAAGAGCCAACGAAACCAAAAGGACCGTAGTTGGTCCGGCGCCGATCAGCGCACTGTGCCCGTCGCCACGAAGTTCTCCACGAGGCGCAACACCTCATCCCGCTCGCGTCCGAGTCCGATCACATGACCCGAGTCGCGCAACAGCACCCGTTTTTTCTCGGTGCAACCCAGATGTGCATACAGGTAGTCCGCGCTCGACGGAGCACTCACGTGATCGTCGCGGGAATGCAGGATCAACGTCGGCGTCGCCACCGAACCGAGTTGTGGTTTGATGGTCTCAATCAGCTCCAACACCTGCAGGCAGGACGCAGCGGGGTAGGCGGCATAGTTCGGCTCGATCAGGTCACGCGGTGTCGCGCCCCTCTCGCGCCGGGCCGCGTGGAGGAGATTGGGGATGCCGAGCGTGGGGACGAAGAGGTTGATTCGCGTCCCGTTCTCTGCGGCCCACTTCAGCCAGTCAAAGTCGGCATGATCGCTCCAGGGCTGGATCGGAGTGCTCATCAGAATCAGGCCGTCGAGCTTTGATTCACGTTCCAATTGGAGCGCGAGCAGTCCGCCCATGGAGAAGCCGACCACGAACACCCGGTCACACTCGGCGCGCAGACTCTGAAGGCGCGAACGGACTGCGGTCAAATAGTGTTCGTTCTTTGTCGAAGCAAAATCGCGCGGTGTCGTTCCGTGGCCGGGCAGCAGCGGGACGTCCACGGTGTACCCTTCCTTCGCCAGCCCCTCCGCGAGCGGTTGTACCTCGACCGGAGAACCACCGAAGCCGTGGATCAACAGCACGCCCGTCCGATTCCCGGCGTGATGGAACGGCTTGACCGGCGCCATGGTCTGGTACGCCTGGAGTTGCCCGATGCCGAACAGTGCACCGCAGGTCAGCAACAATGCCGAAGCGAGCAGGAACACGCGCCGCAACGGGTGACGAGCCCAGTTGCGACAGACCGCAGCGGAACGGACGATAAATTTCATACGGCAATACTTAAGCAAGTGGCGTTCTCAGATCACCTGCGAGGTCAACTTAGAAGCACGCACCGAAAGTGGGCGGAACATAGCACCGCGAAATGAAAGCACAACCGCAAAGCGGGCCACCCGCCGTGGAAGGACGACAAGCGCTTGGGAATCTCCTGAGTTGGTTAGATTTTCTCGCGTTCCCCTTCCGCGGATTCTTGGGGGGTGGGATTGATCCGCTCGTGTTTCTCGAGCAGGCGACGGAGTTTGGTGAGGGCGATGTTCTGGATCTGACGGACGCGCTCGCGGGTGATCTTGAATTTCACGCCCACCTCCTCGAGCGTGCGCGGCTTGTTGTTGTCGAGGCCAAACCGGGCAGTGATGATGGTGCGTTCCCGCTCGTCGAGCTCGGTGAGCATGTCGCGGATGTCGCCCCGGAGCGTCTTGTCGTGCAGCATGTCGTAGGGAGAGAAAGCGTCTTCATCCGCCACAATCTCTCCGAACTCAGTGCTGTCCGTGTCGCCGATTGGGGCATCGAGTGACGCCGGACGGATGCTGATGATCTTGAGCTGGCTGACCTTGCTCACCGGCAGGCCGATCCGCTCTGCCAACTCTTCATCGGTCGGTTCGCGACCCAGTTCCTCGCTCATCCGCATGGCGATGCGTTTCATCTTGGCGATCTTGTCCACCAGATGCACGGGCAACCGGATCGTCTTGCTCTGATTGGCGAGCGCCCGTTTGATGGATTGTTTGATCCACCACGCGGCATAGGTCGAAAGCTTGCCACCTTTCTTCGGGTCGAACCGCTCGACGGCTTTCATCAGGCCGATGTTGCCTTCGCTGATGAGGTCGAGCAACGGCAGGCCGAGGTTCGAATAGTCGTGGGCGATTTTGACCACGAGACGCAGGTTGGCCTTGATCATGTGGGTGCGAGCGGCCTGGTCTCCACGCTTGATCTTGGCGGCGAGTTGAATCTCCTCCTTCGGCGTCAGCAGCGCCACCTGCCCGATTTCGCGCAGGTAAATCTTGATCCCGCTCTCGCCGTCGTCACGGTAAGCGGAAACGCGACTCTCCGCCCGCTCTTTCGCGGCCGGCGTCGCTGCCGCCGGTGCCGCGGCATCCACCTCGATCGCGGCGGGTTTGGAGGAGGCCCCGCCCGAGGTGACTGCGACAGGAGACGCCACGCTCGGGTGGTGCTTGTGCCGCGCGCCCTTCCGGGAAGCGGAGACGAATTTGCTGGTTTTGGATTTCCTCGTCATGCGCCCTGTACTTCGACCTTGATGTAGGGCTCTTCGTTCAGTTCATCCACCCAATCATTTGGATGCCGGCCCCACTGCCCTTGTTGCGCTGCTATTTCTGTTGTTCCAACACCGCTTGCGCCGCCGCGAGCCGTGCCACCGGGATGCGGAACGGTGAACAACTCACGTAATCCAGCCCGAGACGATGGCAGAACTTCACCGAGTTCGGGTCGCCGCCGTGCTCGCCGCAGATGCCGACCTGCAAGTCCTTGCGCGTCTTGCGGCCTTTCTCGACCGCGATCCGCATCAGTTCGCCGACGCCGTCCTGGTCAATCGAGGCGAACGGGTTGGTTTTCACGATCTCCATCTCAGCATACGGTTGCAGGAACGGCCCGCTGTCATCGCGGCTCATGCCGAGACAGGTCTGCGTCAGATCGTTCGTGCCGAAACTGAAAAACTCCGCCTGCTCGGCAACTTTGTCGGCCGTCAACGCGCCACGCGGAATCTCGATCATCGTGCCGACGAGATACTTGAACTTCACCTTCTGTTGTTCCATGACCTCTTTGGCGACGCGATTTACGATCTCAAGCTGCAACGCCAACTCCCGCTGGAATCCGACCAGCGGGATCATGATGTCCGGATGAACCTTGATGCCTTCCTTCTGCACTTGCGCCGCGGCCTCGAAGATCGCGCGCGCCTGCATCTCGGTGATCTCGGGATAGACGATGCCCAGCCTGCAGCCCCGCAAACCGAGCATCGGGTTCATCTCGTGCAGTTCTTCGACGCGCTTGGCGATCCGCTCGGCGCTGACGCCCAGTTTCTCCGCCAGCATCGAGATTTGCTTCGACTCGTGCGGCAGAAACTCGTGCAATGGTGGATCGAGCGTGCGGATCGTCACCGGCCGCCCCTGCATCGCGCGAAACAGTCCGACGAAGTCATTGCGCTGGAACGGCAGCAATCTCGCCAGCGCTTTGCGTCGTTCCTCTTGACTCTCGGCGAGAATCATCTGTCGCATCCAATCAATGCGGTCGCCTTCGAAAAACATGTGCTCCGTCCGGCAAAGCCCGATCCCCTGCGCGCCAAATGAGATTGCGTTCGCGGCCTGGTCCGGCAGGTCGGCGTTGGCCCAGACTTCCAGCCGACGCACCTTGTCGGCCCACTTCATCAGCTTGTCGAAAAGCTGGAACATGTAGCTGTCCTTCGGCTCGAGTGTCTTGGTGATCATCACCTGCACGATTTCGCTCGGCGCGGTCTTCACTTCGCCGAGGAAGACCTCGCCCGCGGTGCCGTCAATCGAAACCCAGTCGCCTTCCTTCACGACCCGGTCTTTCACCGTCATCGCGCGGTTCTTGTAATCAATGTGCAACTCCGAGCACCCGGCCACGCAGACCTTGCCCATCTGCCGCGCGACCAGCGCCGCATGCGAGCTGACGCCGCCGCGCGCGGTGAGGATGCCTTCCGCCGCCAGCATGCCGCGGATGTCCTCGGGGCTGGTCTCGACGCGCGCCAGCAACACCTTCTCGCCGCGATGGGCTGCCGCTTCCGCGTCGGCCGCGTTAAACATGATTTTGCCGGTCGCCGCGCCCGGGCCTGCCGCGAGGCCTGATGCCAGCTGGATCGCCTTCGCCCGCTCGGTGCGGTCGAACACGGGCGCGAGCAGTTGCGACAACGAATCGGCCGGCACCTTGCGGAGCGCCGTCTTCCAATCAATGAGTTTTTCCTTCTCCATCTCGACCGCGAAGCGCACGGCAGCCATGCCGGTCCGTTTGCCGTTTCGGGTCTGGAGCATGAACAGCTCGTTATCCTCAACGGTGAACTCGAAATCCTGCACGTCCTTGAAGTGCTTCTCCAGTTTCGCCCGAATCACTTCCAGCTCCGCGTGTGCGTGGGGCATCTCCTGCGCAAGTTGCGCGATCGGGTGCGGTGTGCGGACACCGGCCACGACGTCCTCGCCCTGCGCGTTGATCAGGTATTCGCCGTAGAACACCTTCTCGCCCGTGGCCGGGTCGCGTGTGAATGCGACGCCGGTGGCGCTGGTTTCGCCCATGTTGCCGAACACCATCGTTTGCACGTTGACCGCCGTGCCCCACTCGTGCGGGATGCCGTACTTGCGCCGATACACGATCGCACGCTCGTTGTTCCACGAACGGAACACCGCGCCGATCGAACCCCACAGCTGCTTCCAGGGATCAGCGGGGAAACTCTGGCCCGTCCAGTTGTGGATGAGCTTCTTGTACCGCTCGACCAACTCGCGCAGGTCGGCGGCGTTGAGATCGGTGTCCTTGGTGACGCCGCGTTCCTTCTTGAGGTGCGACATCACTTCGTCGAACGGTTCGTGTTCGTCCTTGCCCTTGGGTTGCACTCCCATGACGACGTCGCCGTACATCTGCACGAACCGCCGGTAGCTGTCCCAGGCAAAGCGCTCGTTGCCGCTGCGCTTGATGAGGCCCTGCACGGTGGTGTCGTTGAGGCCGAGGTTGAGGATCGTGTCCATCATGCCCGGCATCGAATCGCGCGCGCC
>CAZOTB010000092.1:0-24385 GCA_964582645.1 uncultured Verrucomicrobiota bacterium
CGTTCATCCGCTACGACGTGGGCGACACGATCGTCCTCGGCAAGGACCGCTGCGACCTATGTGGCCGGCAATTCCAGTTGATCGAGAACGTCCTCGGCCGCGAGTCGGAGTTTGTCGTGACCCGCAACGGCGTGCTTCCGTTTTCCTTCTCCGTCGCCTCCATTCACAGCGGTGCCTGGGCCGATGTCTCTGAATGGCAGATGATGCAGGAACAACCCGGCCGTATTCGCGTCCTGATTGTACCGACCGATGCCAGCAAGCGGCCCGAAATCGAGCACAAGATTCGTCGGGAACTCCAGCGCCGGTTTCAGGACGCGCTCGATGTGGACATCGAGTGGGTCACACGCCTGCCGCGGACGAGTTCGGGCAAGTTTCAGTATTTCATTCAAACGCTCGATCTGGGTGGCCACGCCGCCAAAGGATCGCCGACGCAGGCATCCTTCCGCCCCTCGGCGCCGCGGGCCATCGCATACGCTGAGTTGCCGACTTCGCGCGCCTACTCGTACTTCGACACAACGTATCCCGAGTTCAACAAGATGATCCGCGGCGGAATTCGTTACGTGACTTTCGCGCGGAACTTCCAGTGGCGACCGCAGGAACAGATTCGCGACTACCAGCTCACACGGCTCCGCTTTATTCTCGATCACGCGCATCGCAATGTGCCGTTCTACCGGGAACGCTTCCGTCAGGCCGGGTTCGAGCCCGGCGATCTCAAGTCTCTCGACGATCTCGCGCGCCTGCCGTTGCTCCAAAAGCAGGACGTGCGCGATCATTTCTGGGAACTGTTCGACCCTGCGCAACGCAAGAACGCCATTCTCTGCCAGACCAGCGGCACCACCGGCGAACCACTGCGGTTCTTGCTCTCACGCGAACAAGTATGGATGGAGTGGGCGAGCATCATCAGTTGCTGGATCTGGGTTGGCTACCGGCCTTACGACCGCGTCGCGGCATTTCGTCACTACGAACCCAGCCCGGGCGAACCGATCTGCCGCTACGAACGTCGCACCAATACCCTCTTCTTTTCCGTCTTCGACATGGACGAAAAACATCTGCCCGACTACGTGCGCGAGTTCAATCGCTTCAGCCCGAAGGTCGTCCGCGGTTACCCGTCCTCGATCTACATCCTCGCCAGCTTCGCGAGGGAGAAACGCCTGCAGCTTCATTCGCCCGATGCCATCATCACTTCCTCCGAAACGCTGCTTCCGCAATACCGCGCGGTGATCGAGGAGATGTTCGACTGTCCCGTCTATGACTGGTACGGCACCAACGAGCGCGTCCTTACCGCCTGCCAATGCGAGCGGCGCCGCTTCTATCACATCAGCGCCGGCACCGGCATCGCCGAATACCTGGACCTGGGTTCGATTCGGGAACGCAACACGGACGCGAAGTCCCTGGTCGTCACCACACTGGTCAACACCGTCATGCCGCTCATCCGCTACCGGGTCGGCGACCTGGTGTTCCCCGAAAGCGGCGTGTGCGAATGTGGACGCGGACTTCCCCTGATCCGCTCCGTGCTGGGACGACTCGATGACATCCTCATCACCTCCGACCATCGCTACGTCTCGCCCGTTCGGTTCTATGTGCTGTTCCAGGAGTTCGACATGGTGCGCCAGTTCCAGGTGATTCAACGCGATCCCGACGAAGTGCTCGTGAGGGTGGATTGCCTGCGTGAATTCCACGATTCCGAGCGGCAACTCTTGCGTGACAAACTGCGCCGGCTCCTCGGAGACCACGTTCGAATCGAAATCGAATTGGTGGACGAGATCCAACCCGAACCGAGCGGCAAAGTGCGCAACGTGGTTTCCTGCCATCCCCGCCTTGCGAAAGACGCCGAGGTCGGCGCGAGCGTATAGCGTTGGTGGTTCTTCATTGCTGCCTTGTCGCTCCCCAGGATCGAGAGGTGCGATCCCTTGGACTCCATCGCCATGAACTGCCGTCTCTCCGGTGGGCTTCATGGGCGTTGACAAAAGATGCGCTTCGGCTAATGTGGACTCATTCCCGTGGGATGCCGACGCTTGTGCGGGGCGTCTCACATCACCAGCCCAACTGCAAAGCACAACGAGGTCACTATGAGCAGACAGGACGTCGTCAAAGTCGAAGGCAAGGTTACCGAAGTCTTGCCGGGAACAATGTATCGTGTGTCGCTCGACAACGGTCACCCCGTGCTCGCGCACGTGGGAGGGAAGATGCGCCAACGATTTGTGCGCATCGTGGCGGGAGACCGGGTGAGCATGGAGATGTCGCCCTACGATCTCGACAAGGCCCGCATCGTGTACCGGCTGGACCCGAACGCTGCGGCTCAACCCCAGGCGCCGGCGTGATGGGTGGTCTGGTACTGGCAATCGGTGAGTGGTAACTGGTTGCCCATTTCCATTTCCTGATCCCCAAACCCTCCAACTTCCATGCTCAACCTCGCGATCATCGGTTGCGGACGCATCGTTTCAGAAGGGCACGTTCACGGTCTGAAAGAGGTGCCGCGACAGGCACGCGTCGTGGCGCTCGCAGATGTCGCCGCGCCCAATCTCGCGCAGGTCGGCGGCATGCTCGGCGTTCCGAAGTCGGGCTGGTACACAAACCATCGTGAATTGCTCCGCGCCAATCGCGGCAAAGTGGATGTGGTCGTCCTGGCTCTCCCGCACAAACTGCACAAGCCGATCCTCATCGAGACGGCGAGGGCCGGTTACGCCATCCTGACCGAGAAGCCGCTGACCGTGGATCTGCGGGAGGCACGCGCAGTGGTCCGCGTGCTGCGGCGACAACGCACGTTTTTCGGCATCGTCCATAATTACTGGCGTTCTGCGCACATGCTGACGATTGTGGATGCAGTGCGCGCCGGCAAGATCGGCGAACCATTCCTGTTTCGCACAGAAGGACTCGGTGGCAGCTACTGGCCGGGGGCGAAAACATTCCGCTCCTCCTGGCGCAGCGAGGCGAAGATCGGCGGACGGGGCTGTCTGCTCGACAACGGCTATCATCAAATCTACAGCGCCGAACGGGTGGTCGGTTCGCCCATCGTCAGCGCATTTGCGCGAATCGAAACCTACAACCGCGATTACTCAGTCGAAGACACCGCATTGGTGTTGTTGCGACACAAGAACGGCGCGACCACTTCGCTGCAAGTCGGTTGGAGCGTGTCCGCCGGTGGCCAGCGGGTCGGCGAGTTGCATGGCACACTGGGTTCGATCTCGCACACGCGAAGTGAAGTTGGTCCGCTCGCTTACTATAACAACAAAGCCGCCAAGTGGGTCAAACTGAAGGAAGCGAAGCTCAAGCTCAGCCCCTACGGCGCGATCTATACCGACTTCATCAAAGCGTTTCAGTCTGGAAAGCCGTACGTGGACAGCTACGCCGCCGCCTGGAACAACATGGCTATTCTCGAAGCAGCGTATCGTTCCGCGAAAAGCAGGAAAGAGGAGTCGGTCGAGCGGTGGGCAGACTGAAGACTTGCGGGACAAGCGAAGGTGACTCTCGCTGACGGTCACAACCCTGCAACCTTGAGCACAGCGGCGCCGCGAATCTCGCTCTGCTTCAACGTGAGCAACGTCTCGTTCGCCTCCACGAGCGGAAAGACTTCGACTTCCGTTCGGATGGGGAATTGGGCGGCCAGGTCCATCAATCGGTTTGCGTCTTCCCGTGTCGCATTGGCCACCGAGCGCACCGTGCGCTCATGGTACAACGCATCATACGGCAACGACGGAATCGGCGTCATATAAATTCCCGCCAGCGCCAGGGTGCCGCCTTTGCGCAATGCGCGCAGCGCCTCGGGGACGAGCGAGCCGGCAGGCGCGAACATCACCGCGCTGTGCAGAGTCCCGGCGGGCACCTCTTCCGCCCGGCCCACCCACCCGGCACCGAGTTGCTTCGCCAGTTCCTGGTGTTCCCGGCTGCGTGTTGCCACGAAGACATCGCATTCCCAGTGGCGCGCAATCTGGATCGCGATGTGCGCCGAGGCGCCAAAGCCATAAAGTCCCAATCGCTGACGAGGCTGGATCTCGCTCAACCGAAGCGCCCGGTATCCGATCACGCCGGCGCAAAGAAGAGGGGCAACCGCGGCATCGGCGTAGCCACTTGGAAGCCGCACGGCGAACGCGGCCTTGGCCACGGTGTATTCGGCGTAGCCGCCGGGACTGTGGAAGCCGGTGAACCGGGCATCGAGACAGAGATTCTCCCGTCCTCCCTTACAAAACTCGCAGTGCCCACAGGTCGAGTGAAGCCACGGCAAGCCGACCCGGTCACCCAGGCGAAACTGCAGGACCTGGTTGCCGAGTCGTTCGACGATGCCTACAACTTGATGGCCCGGCACCACTGGAAGCGGAGCGTGGATTTCGCCCTCCACAGTGTGCAGATCGGTGTGGCAGACGCCGCACACGCTGACGCGCACGAGAAGCTCATCGGCAGACGGGACGGGGGACGGAAGCTCGGCCAGTTCGAGCGGGAATTGCTCCACTGGCCGCGTCTGGCGGAGCAGCAGTGCATTCATCTGAGTCTCTCCAACGCTCGGCGCTCGGACGCTCCACTCGTTTACCACCCTTCGCCGACGAGCTTGACGATGTTCCGCCCGAGGTCGTCCGCAGCGAGCGGCAGAGCCTGATGCTCCGATGTGGTGAGGTCGCCCAGAATGAAGAACGTGGTCTCACCCGTGACGCTCTTGTCTTCGACGATGACCTCGCCGCTGCCGGATTTCTTCAAGATGATGTGTGCAGTGAGCGTGAGCCGATACTCGCGCGTTTGCTCCTGATTACCGCGTTGGAATCGCAGCGGATGAAGTCCGTAGCCAACGATTGTGCCCTCCAACACGGCATCGGCTTCCGACACGGGCAGGACTTGCAGGGCGTTATCCGCCTGCAGCCGTTTGATCAATGCGTCGGTCACGGGGGTCTGCAGACCAGGATGAAACACCTTCGGCCCGACTTTGAACTCAGGCACCGCAATCGAGCTGTAACCCTTCGGTGGGTTGGGACCAAGGTGGTAACAACCGGAGAGGAGCAGCGCGGCGACGACGGCGGTGGGGAACAGTCGGTTCATTGCAGATTCAATTCGCGCTCGTCCGAGTGGCTGCCTCGACGCGTTTCTTGGCAACATCCGAATATTTCGATTCGGGAAAGCGCGCGATGAGGCTGTTGTAGTAGATCATCGCCGACTTCGGTTTACGCTGCTTGTCGTAGAACCGCGCGATCTCATACAGGCCACGCGCCTGCTCCGCATGCAGTTTTGCAATCGCGTTCTGTGCTTGCGCCACGTTCGATCCTTTCGGGTACCGCGCGAGATATTCCTGGTACGCTTCGACGGCCCGATCCGCGGCCGAGTGGTCATAGTCCGCCTTGCGCGATGCCTTCTCCCAAGCCACGGCGATTTGATAGTAACCCGCCTCGACCTGCTCGCTGTCGGGATAACGATCAATCAGCTTGGTGAACGCGTCCACCGCCACCTCGTATGCGCGCTGCTTTTCGCGGGCGAGGCCGATGCCAAACTGCGAGCGCGGCGCGAACCTGCTCTGCGGGCCTGCCTGGATCACGCCCTCAAAGATTTCGACCGCCTTGTCCATGGACGGGAGAGTCGGGATTTTCCAAAGTTTCTGTCGTTCCCCGGCCAGATACAGATTGCCAATCTTGAACATGCGATCGAGCATGTCTTCGAACCGCGGGTGGGACGGCCATTTGCTGATGGCGCGCTTGTAGGAAAGAAAAGCCTTGTAGAAATCGCGCATGCCCTCGCGGCAGAGCCCGATGCGATATTGCGCTTCCTGCGCCTCTTCGGTCAGCGGCCACTTGCGCAGGATGTACAGGTACGAAGCAATGGCGTCATCCCAGTTCCTCTTGCCTTCGTACTTTTTCCCAAGTTCGAGCTGATCCTTCGGGTTGTCCATGATTTCCGCCGCGCCCTGATAGGTCCAGCCCTCGCCCGGCTGGTAGATCAGCGGGGCGGGAGACGATCGCGGAAACGCGAGACAGAAAACCGCTGCCAGCAACAGCAGCTTCCAGTGGAATCTCATGCGGCGACATTAGCGAGTGGGTGAAGTGGTGTCAAGGAACGGCAAGCGCAAGGAACCCTGTTCGAACCCCACGCCCTGAGGGCGCCAGGATTTCTATCGCTCCCGCGAGGGAATGTGAATGGCGACGAACGAGACGATGGGCAAACCGACCTTCGCCAGTTCTGCTTCACCTGCCGGCTTGTCGCCTTGGTACGAGTAGCCGTTGGTGTGGGCGTAGAGAGTCGAGCCATCGGCGCTCATCTTCAACCCGAACACCGATCCCAGGATGTGTTTGGTTCGTTTCTCGATTGGCTCGCCGAGGAACGCGATCACCTTGCGCTGATTGCGAGAGACATTGTACTGCACCACCGGGACTCCCGGCGCGCCGGGGATGTAATAGACATGCTTCCCATCGGGGGACAGCACACACACCGTCGTGTAATGGCCGGTCGTGAATTCCTTCCCCAGAATGTCCAGCTTGTCGGCGGCGGGGTTGTAGCGGAACAGGTTGAACTCTTTGTTCTTCATCGCGTCGGGGACGGTGATGCCGAAGATGTCGCCCCGGGCGCTCTGGTCGGTCGAGCAGCGCATGAACTGCGTCCCCGGGAACTGCGACTTGGTGGGTCCGATGGAGTTTGATTTGGGGGAATACTTCCAGATCACCGAGTCCGGGCCGTTGAAATAGACCGAGCCATCCCGTGCCAGCGCGAAGGTGCGGTTCATCGCCACCGACCCCTCCGGCCCTCGAAAAATCTCCTTCTTCTTCGTCAGGTCATACGCCCAAAGTGCGTTGGCTTTTTCGCCATCGAGGTTGCACCACCAGATGTTGCGCTTCCGGTCCAGCCGGCTGGCCGTCGAACACCGACGAGCCGGCAGGTTGGCGACGATCTCGGTCCGGTCGGTCTTTGGGTCGTACGCGTAAAGCTGACCGCCCGGCAGGACATCCGACCATTGGTACCTCTCGTCGCGGGCAATCGCGCCGTTGTTCAACGTGGCCGTGAAGTAGATGCGCCCGTCGGCCCCCTCATCAATCCGCGCATGGACCTTGGAGAAAGTTGGTTCGCCCTTCTCTCGCTTGACCAGACTGTTGATATCAATGAGCCGCGAATGCTGCTTCGTCTTCGGATCCCACCGGTAGAGGTAAACCTGCGACGTGCCCGCCGCCTCGTCGCCGTGGTCGCCCACGCCCGAGTACACCCGGCCATCGCTTGCGACGCAGATGTCTCCCCAGGCGGACCACCACGGGTGCAGCGTCTTGTTCATCTCCAAACCGCCGCACAACGCCAAATCCACCGTCGGCGTCTCTTTGGCAATGCTGAACTTGGACGCGCCGGGGCTCTTTGCCTCGTCGGCCACAGCCTGCGGCACGGTCAGGAACTCGTCGGTCTGGAATGTGAGAGTACCGTTGACCGCTCCTTCGAGACTCGGCGTCCAGGACGGCTGGTTCGTTGCCGGGTCAGCCCAAGCGGACACTGACAACAGCAAGCTGCTGAGCAGGCTGGACGCAAGCGGGTGCTTCATGATCAGGTTACTGTTGCGCTCCAATGCGGTCTGCCCAGGAGGCAGGCACGGGTTCCGCCGGTCGTTCTACAGCTTGCCGCTGGAGGGCACGCGGTTACAACTCACCCCAATCAACTCAGGAACTCTCTCGGATCGGCGATTCGGCCTTTGATCGCGCTGGCGGCGACGGTGTACGGGCTGGCGAGGAAGACTTTGCTTTCCTTGTGACCCATGCGACCGGGGAAGTTGCGATTCGTGGCGCTGATGCAGTTCATCGGCGTGTTCAGACGGCCAAACGTGTCGGTCGGGCCGCCGAGGCACGCCGCGCAGCTCGCGTTCTCCGTCATGCGCACGCCGGCGGCGACGAGAACGTCCCACACCGTCTTGCCGTCCACCTTGAGAGTCTGCAACTCGTTGACCGCCTCGGTCGTCGCGGGCACGCCAAACGTGTCAATCGCCACCTTGCGCCCTTTCACGACCTCGGCAAACGCCAGAAAATCGCTCGTCTTGCCGCCCGTACACGAGCCGATGTAGGCGCGATCGAGTTTGATGTTCGTCAGTTCCTTCGCGAGCTTGCGCTGGCCGGGATCGGGATGACACGCCACGGTCGGCTCGAGCTTGGAAAGATCGAACTTCTTGTCGTAGATGAACCGCTGCTTGTTGTCGGGATCGCAGAACAATGGCTCGTAACTCGTCTTCGTGCCGTTGAGTTTCGTGCGATGGTTGACGAAATCGAATGTCTTCTGGTCGGGCTCGAAAATGCCGTTCTTGCCGCCGGCTTCGATGGCCATGTTGGCGATGGTCATGCGATCGTCCATGTTGAGAGCCTGCGCGCCCGGGCCCTGGAACTGCATCGCCCGGTAGGTCGCGCCGTCGAACCCGATGTCGCCGATGCAATGCAGGATCACGTCCTTGGCCATCACTCCCGGCTGGAGCTTGCCCTCGAGCCAGAACCGCATCGTCTCGGGCACCTTGAGCAGGATTTTGCCCGTGCCGAGCACGAACCCGGCATCCGTGTTGCCGATGCCGGTGGCGAACTCGCCGAACGCGCCCGCCATGCACGTGTGGCTGTCCGTTCCCAGCAGGATCTCGCCGGGTCGCGTATGGCCTTTCAGCGGCAGCGTCGTGTGGCAGACGCCCGAGTACTTGCTGCCGTGCTGGCGCTTGAGCTGGCCTTTCTCCGCGTCGAAATGCCAGTGGCCGGAGGGGTCATCAATCACGTCGTAGAAATACTTGAGCCCCTGCTCGCGCACAAAGTCGCGGAGGATGTCCACGTTGCGATTCGAGAGCGAGTCGGCGGTGAAAATATAGTGATCGGGAATGATCACAATCTTCTCGCGGTCCCAGACCCTGGCGTTCTTGCCGAACTCCTTCTTGAACACGCCGATCGTGCCCGGCCCGCACACGTCGTGCGTCATCAGGATGTCCACATTCACCCAGACATTGTCGCCTGCGTGGACTTCCGAACGTCCGCTGGCGCGCGCCATGATTTTCTCCGTCAGTGTCATTGGCGTCGTATGGTAGGACGCGCATGATGAAATGCAAGCGTGGGTTCCTCCTGACGCACGCCTCTGACGTTGGTTCGTGGATTTTCGCTTGCAGAATCCGACCCGAGCCGAATGCTGGCCCGCGTGAAACCTTCGCGGAGCATTCAGACGTTCACCACGGCAGCACTGGTTGCTTGCTGCAGCGCTGTCTCGATTGCAGAACCGACCGCAACGATCCAGTTCCACCAGCCTGTCTCGACGCAGGTCCAGGTTCCTGATTCCGCAGTTGTGTTCGGGTGCGCGAGCAAACCGCCCACGCTGGATGGCAGGATTGATCTGGCGAAGGAATGGGCCGCCGCCGGCAGGACATCGTTCGATTTCAACGGCGACGCCGCCAAGAAGCCCGACCACAGGCGCTTGCAGGCGTCACCGGCCAGATTCCACTCCGCCTCCATGTGGTGAACGATGTTACCAACTCGAACGGTAACTGGCCGGTGACACCGCGCGGGACCGTTCCTGTCCGCTGCGACGCGGCAATTCGACAAGTTCATCGAGGCCGGGTTCGGCCTTCGGTCCTCGTCTTCGAGGAACTGAGATCCCATTCGCTTTGTCCTGGGAAAGGGGCCGTCTCATCCGCAAGGATTCACCATCGAAGTGGGGCCGAAACAGACGATCCGTTCCAGCCGCACGGAGCGCGGCCTGGCTCATGAGCTGTTCCATCCCGAACGCATGATGGAATTGCGCGGCGCCCCATCCTTCGACTCTGCCGTGCTTCCATTTCTCCCCGCTTCGATCTCCGTCTCCATTGCGACGTCGGGGGCGGCTACACGGTCACGCCTCGCTGGCTTGACGTGCCGCCCCGCCGGGAGACCCTCCTCTTGATGGCGCGCCATGAAATCCACGCGACTCAGGTTCGCGTCCCGCTCAGCGATTTCATTCACGATCGGCGTTACCCTGAAATCTCGCATCCACACTGGCGGGAGAATGAGCGCCGACTCCGAAACATCGTGGCGGACGCAGCCGCGGGTGGACTTGATCTGTATTGGCACGCGGACAACTTCCGCCTTGCGCCCGATCAGCCGCTGTTCCGTCGCAAGCCGCGGTTGAAAGGGGCTCCGATCTTTACGGGAGTGCTTAGTTCGGTTTGCACCGGCAGCGACGAAGGCCTCGACTTGATCGCGCGCGGTTGGGAACAGGTCTTTCGCGCTGTGTCGGGTCTCGGCGGCATGATCGCCATCGTCGGCGGCGAATGTTTCACCCACCGCGCGAAAGGCGGGCGTGCGGATCTGCGTGAAGACGGAGACGCTCCATGCCTGGGATCGGGCACTCGCGCTGTATGAGTCGGTCGAGCGCCTTGTGCCGCCTCATCGCCGGGAACACTCTGTGAGCGAGCGGCGCATTCTGCGTCATCTGTCGCACCTGTGGCGCACGTGGGCCAATGCCGAGCAGTTCTACCGGCTCCGCTTGCGCCTCGAAGCCACCGGGCGTGACTGCTATTCCGTACAAGATCTCGCCATCGAACGGAGCGGCGCGTTGAGGCGGATGCTGGCCCTGGCGCAAGACGAATTACAGAACAGCCGAGATGCGTGGAGCAATCTGCGCGGCGATCAACGCCTCGACCTCAGCCTGCGGCTCGACACGCCGACGGTGCCGACGGCGAGGCTGTACGCGGCGAAGTTGCGTCACACGCGTCGCGTGATTGCGAGGCTAACGGCTTGCGTTCGCGGCACTCCGTCCGCGCGTATCCAGCTTGAGGGTGGCGGGCGCGGCTTTCTCGAACGGGACCGCCTTGCGATAGGCCGCGGCGACCTCGGCCAGCGTGGCGGCGCGAAACTCCAGTTTCTCCCGGGCAGCAATATCGCGCGCGGCTTTGACGATTCCCACGTAGGTCTCGCGACGAAAATTGGCTGCATCGCTGAACTCGAACACGTTGTGGGTCACGGCGTGGAGTTGCTTGATCGGGGTATTCTGGCTGAGCTGCCTGCGGACGGACTTGTCAATCGTGTACCAATGATTCTTCGCATCCACGAGTTCGACGCGCAGATCAAGCGGATGCCCCCCTCCCCACATGCGCGATTCGGGATCCACCGTCAGCGGAAGGTCCACGAAATTCACGTCGCCGTTGAGCACGCGGTTGTACCGGTGCGGATAACGCGGGTCGAGCGGACTGTTGCCCCACACGCAGGCGCACTGGGGAAGATTGCGCGTCGGGCATGAGACGGTGCCGTGCGTAAATCCCAACTCTTCGAGGATGCCAAAGGTGAAGTCGTTCGCGGAAAGATAACCCGGGCAGAAGCTCTGGGGTTTGCGTCCCATCGCCTGTGCGAAGCGGTCCATCGCCTCGGCGAGGATTGTCCGCTGGGCCTCCGCGCTTTGGTCACCGAGGAATTCGCCATAGCCCTGGTCGGCGGCATGGACGTGCAGGCCGACTTCATGGCCCTGCTTCTCCAGTTCCTTGTAGATGGCGGCGTGCACCTCGATATCGCCGGGGATGACGAAAAACGTCCCCTTCGTGCCGGTCTGTGCGAACACATCGCCCAGGCCACGGATGGCGCGCTCGCCGAGGGCGGGGTTCTTCAACGCGTGCTGGGTGGACTCACAGTCAATCTGGATGGCGAAGAATAAAGTTTCGTTCATGGAATTGCGGCAGCAAAGCTAACGCAACGACGACGAGAAGCAAGCGAAGTTGACATCGGCGCGCATCGGATCGAAATTAATTTGATCGTAACCGGCACTTTGGATCGGCTTGCCAAGTCCGTCGCGATTTGCGAGAAGGGAACCAGCCCATGAGCACCGCAACCGCAGTCAAGAAACGCAACGTGCCCTTCCTCGCACTCGGCGGGGTGTGGGAACAAGACGACATTGATGCCGCGATGCGCGTCATCAACGCGGCGGCGGGGCCGAACGGGAACTTTTTCCCATTGCCTGAGGAAGCGGACTTCCAGAAGGCGCTCGCCGCGCACGAGGGCTCTACGCACGCCGTGGTGGTCAACTCCTGCGGCACCGCGCTCGATCTGTGCATGATTGCGCTCGGCGTGAAGGAAGGCGACGAAGTGATCGTGCCCGGCCTCACGTTCGTGTGCACCGCCGGCACTGCGGCGGCGCGTGGCGCGAAGATCGTGTTCGCCGACATTGATCCGGTAACGCTCTGTCTCTCGCCCGCGGCCGTCGAGGCGAAGATCACGCCACGAACCAAGGCGATCATCCCGGTACACTTTGCCGGGTTGGCCTGCGATGTCGATGGGTTCGATCGTATTTCCAAGAGACACGGCATCCCGGTCATCTACGACGCGGCGCACGCGGTCGGGACGAAGCACAAGGGCAAAGGCATCGGCCCGGCAGGCAAAGCGAGCTGCTACAGTTTTCAATCCAACAAGAACATGACCTGTCTCGGCGAAGGCGGGGCCGTGACGAGCAACGACGCCGAGTTCGCCGAGAAAGTGCGCGGGTTGAAGACGTTCGGCTACGTGTACGGGCCGCAGTTGCGCGTGACGCAGATCGGCTTCAACTATCGCATGACGAAACCGCAGTGCGCGACCGGGCTGAGCCAGCTTGCCAAGATTGACCGTGTGATCGCCAGACGGCTCGCGCGATTCCAGCAACTGGACAAGCTGCTCGTAGGCGTTGAGGAGATCATCCGCCCCGGTGGCATCGGCGAGGGACACGGCTGCCATCTTTATGTGGCGCGGCTCGACACCGACAAGGTGAAGTTCAGTCGCGCCGATTTCCTCAAACAGCTCAAGGACGTTTGGCAGGTTGGCACCGCGAACCATTATCCTGCCGTCTGGAGTTGGGAGGCATTCGAGAAGGTCGGCTACGACAACAGCAACACGCCCGTGACACACAAGGCGTGTCAGCAAGTGATGAGTCTGCCGGTGTTCCCTTCCACAACGGAAGAGGACATCGAGTATATCGCCCACGCGATCAAGGAAACAATCGCGGCGTTACGGAAATGAAACTGCGCTGGGGATTGGTCGGCTACGGCGACTTGGCCGGGAAGCGTTCCGCGTCGGCATTGCGCGAGGCACGAGGCAGCCACCTTGCAGGGGTGTGGGGACGCAATCCAGACAGGACGCAGGCCTTTGCGAAACAGCACTCGATCGCTCACGCCCACCTCACGCTGTCCTCGCTGCTGCGGAGTGACGTTGACGCCGTTTATGTATGCACGCCACCCGATTCCCACGCCGAGTACGCGCTCGCCGCAATCGAAGCCGGGAAGCACGTGCTCGTCGAGAAGCCGATGGCGGCGACGGTGGCCGGCTGCGAGAAGATGATCAAAGCCGCGCGCACCAAAGGAGTCACTCTTGGGGTCGCCTACTACCGTCGCGCGTTCCCGAAGATGCAGAAGGTGAAGCAACTCATCGCGAGCGGCGTCCTCGGCACGCCGACATGGGTGAACATCGCCTGCCATAGTTGGTTCAACCCGGCCGAGAACGACCCAAAACACTGGCGCGTTGAAACGGCGCGCAGCGGTGGCGCCGGCGCGCTGGCGGACATCGGCGTGCATCGGTTCGACCTGCTCGATTACTGGCTCGGGCCATCGAAGGTTGTTTTCCGTGATTTGCAACATCTCGTCCAGCCCTACGAAGTCGAGGACGGATCGAGCATCGTGCTGAAACTCGACAACGGCGCGCCGGTCCACGCGTACTTTTCCTGGAACTCCAAGACCTTCATTGACCGTTTCGAAATTGTGGGATCGGAGGGGAAGATTATTGCAGACCCGCTTGACATGGATTCGCTCACGGTGATCCGCGGCCGGGAGCGCGAGGACTTGAAGATCGCTCCGCCCACCAACGCGCACCTGCCGTGCGTCGAGGATTTCGTCCATGCCGTGGCGGAGAAACGCGCGCCGCTGTGCGACGGAGAGGCGGGATTGAGGACAAACAGACTGCTGGAGCAGATCGTAGGGACGCATGGCGGTGCGACCCATTGATCCCAAACCTCGGGCGCACAGCCGTGCGTCCTACGATGAAATTCACTCCCGCTCCTCCCAACGACTTCGCCGAGTTCATCCGCGCCTACTTCGACCGCTGCCGGGCACGGGTGCCACAGATCGAGGCCAATGCCGGCAAATGGACGTTCGAGGATCTGATTCCCGGCCTCAGCGACTTCGACACGCGCTTTTTCGTCCACGATTCGATGAGCGCCACGGACTGGTGCACGATGTCCATGGAGGTCGGTCGCGTTCATCTCGAACTCGCCAGGGAGCGAAAGGAATGGGCGCGCAACCTCGAACATCTGCCGGGCGTGAACCTCAAGTGGGGCGAGTTGTTCGATCCGCAGGGTTGGTTCACCGAGTTCGGGCAATGGAGTTTTTATCACGGCAACGAGGGACGCCTCGACCAGGCGCGCCGGTACGTTGCCGACCGCGCGTGGTCGGCGGCGGACGAGAGTTATCACTGGAAAAAGATCGCGATCTACTACGGACCGTACAACCGCACGATTGATCCGCCCATCAACCTCGGGCCGTTCGAGAACAAGTATTCGCTGCACAGCCGCCTGATGCATTACCTCGCGCCGCCCCTGCACTCGGCCGTATGTCTCGCGGAGAAACGCACCACCCCGGGCAAACTCGATGCGTTTCGTCGAGCGCGGAGGCTGTTTCCCAATCCGAAGACGGCCGACCTCGTGCTGGAACTCGTCGCGCGTCATTACGAAGAGTCAAAATACCTGACCGAGCCGGGCGTGACCGAGTTGGATCGCGAATTAGATCACTACCTCACCGAGGTAGTGAACACGCTGCTCGAGACTTACCGGCTCGATTGCCCGCGCAACGCCACCGTGCCGCAAATGAAGGCAGCCGTGGCCAAACTCGGCGGCGGCGTGTCATTCGCGCAGTTATTTGAAAACGTGAAGTTCGCCCGGCTGATGAAAGGCCGACTCTGGTTTTACGGACAGGACGTGCTCTGGTTCGACAGTCTGTGGTTGATCCGCAACGAACTGAATCGCATCCGCAAGAACTTCTTCGAGACGCCCGTGTGTTTGTTCGTCAAGCTCGTCCACGGCAAAGAGGTGTCGCCCGAGGCAGCGCTGCGGATGCTGGAAGGCGATGTCTTGGATGCCGGCGACGTCGCCGCGTGCCGTCGGTTTGCCGAAACCGCCCGACCCGATTGCCCCGAGGCGGACCTGAAACGACGCGCGCTCGACATCGCCGCCCTGTTTGATGCTTTCTTTTGCGCGATGGAGAAGCTAGTGCTCCACGCGAAACAGCGGCTTTAGTTGGAAAGGAGCACGGGGATGGATACGAAAGCTATTGCCAAACAGTTCCACGAGGACGGATACGCGATCGTCCGTGAGGTGTTTTCGAAACCGGAAATCGCCCGGATCGAGGACGCGACCCACTGGCACACGTGTTGTATTGCTGAATCCGATGCGGAGGCGGCCCGGTCGGCGACCTTCGAGAATGCACGCTTCATCCAAGGCGTTTACGGTGTTGAGTTCAAAGATGCGCTCATTCTGCTGACATTGATCGGCAAGCTCTCGCGTTCCCGCACCCAACGCTGGGGTGCGCACGGGCCGGTGGTGTGTTCGAGTTTTGCCAAGTCGGCGCTGCGCGAGGCGATGCGCGTTTACCGGCCGAGTTGCGCGTAGCCGTTCCGATGCGGCACGCCCCGGTTGCCAGCGCACGAGCCGTTGTGTTAGCGTGCGCCCATGTCCGAAGCGGTCGTCGAGGTCCGTGACCTCACAAAAACATTCAGCGGCACGCTTGCGGTGGATCGCCTTTCGTTCCAGGTGCCTCGCGGCGAGATCCTCGGTCTTCTCGGCGCGAACGGCGCGGGCAAGACCACCGCGTTGCACATGCTGCTGGGGTTGATCACGCCAAGCTCGGGCGCGATCCGCATTTTCGGCAAAGATCTCCAACGCCACCGCATCGAGATTCTCTCGCGCTCCAATTTTTCCTCCGCGTACGCCAACCTGCCCACCAACCTTCGCGTGTGGCAAAACATGTATGTATTCTCCAAGATCTACGGCATTACCAGACGCAAAGAGAAGGTGGACAAACTGTTGGAGATGTTTGAGATCTCACATCTCAAAGGCAACGTCACCGGCCAGTTGTCCTCAGGTGAAACGACGCGCCTGAACATCTGCAAGTCGTTGTTGAACGATCCTGAGTTGTTGATGCTCGATGAACCGACCGCGAGCCTCGATCCCGACATCGCCGACAAGGTGCGGAAACTCCTGCGTTCGATCCAGCGCGAGAAGGGCATGACGGTGATCTACACCTCGCACAACATGCGCGATGTCGAGGAAGTGTGCGACCGGGTGCTCTTCATCGCCAAAGGACGCAAGATCGCCGAGGGCACGCCCCGGGAGGTAACGGAGCAGTTCAAACAAAAGTCGCTCGAAGACGTCTTCATCCGGATCGCGCGAAGCGGCGATTTGCTCGCGGAAGGCGAGAAGGAAAGAGAAGGATGAGAGAGGAGGAAGGAAGGCTGAAAATGGAACTTGCGATTCTGAACTATGGCTGATGTCTTCTTCATCCCTCATCCCCCATCCCTCATCCTTTTCCAAGTTTATGAATCCTCGCATCATCAGTGCTCTCGTTCTCCGCTACCTGTTCCTCTACACCCGAAGCTGGGTGCGCGGGGTCGAAGTTGTTTTCTGGCCGATGATGGACCTGCTGGTGTGGGGTTACCTGACGGTGTTTCTGCAGCAACAGACTGGTGGGAATTTCCCGCAGTTCATCACGTTCCTGATCGGCGCGATGATCCTGTGGGACGTGTTGTTCCGCTCGCAACAGGCCGTGGCGATTTCGTTCCTCGAAGACATCTGGACGCGCAACTTGCTGAACGTGTTCACTGCTCCCGTGCGGATCACGGAGTTTCTGGGAGCAACGTTTGTCGTGGGACTGCTCCGCGTTATCGTCACCGTCCTGATCCTGGCGGTGCTGGCGAAAGTCATGTATGCGTTCAACCTTCTCGATCTGAAATGGGGCCTGCTGCCGTTTTTCGCAAATCTGCTGATCTTCGGTTGGGCGCTGGGCATGATCTCGACCGCGCTCATCACCCGGTGGGGTCAGGCCGCCGAAGGTCTGGCGTGGGCGGTACCGTTCCTGATCCAACCTGCTTCGGCGGTGTTCTATCCGGTCAGTGTGCTGCCGGCCTGGCTGCAACATGTCGGCCTGGCGCTGCCGTGTACGCACGTGTTCGAGGGCATGCGGGAGGTGCTCGCCACGGGCACGCTGCCGTGGGAACGACTTGCCTGGGCGACGGGCTTGAACATGATCTATCTCATCGCAGCGGGCGGCTTCTTCTATTTCATGTTCGGCCTCGCACGAGAGAAGGGCTTGCTCACCAAGTTGGGAACGCAATAAAGCCGGCAACCCATTGCATTGCTTTCGCGTCTAAATGACCATGAGACCTTTCACCATGCTCTTGTCCGCCCTGCTGGCACTGCCTGCCTTCGCCGCCGATTCTGACTTCGACTCGTACTGGCACGACGGCAAGGCAGAACTGGATGGCTACCGGCTTTCCATCTCCCGATATGGCGAGACGCGCCAGGGTCAGGCCGTTCTCATTTATGTCACCGAGCCGTTCAGCGAGTCCAAGAAGGTTAAAGTGGACGACACCACCAGAAATCCAACCGACACCTTCGACGCATTCAAGCTGAACCTCGTGCGCGATTTCCAAACGGGCATTTATGACTACAACACGATGGTCAGCGTGTTCGTGCGGTCCAAAGACCTCTCGCCGGTGAAGGTCAACTTCTCCAGCCAGGAGTGGTGCGGGCACGTGTACGATGAATTGATGTTCAGCCCAAAGAACATCACCGGCCAGTACATCAGCTACTTTGAGGGCGAGACGCGTCGTCACGAGCTGTTGGCCAAGCCCAACGGACTCGTCGAGGACGCGCTCTGGATTCAGCTTCGCGGGCTGCGAGGCGACTTTGTGAAGGCGGGAGAAAAGAAGACGTTCCCGTTTCTCCCCGGCACGCTGTACTCGCGCCTCGCTCACAAGCCAATCGGGTGGACGACCATCGAGATCGAGCGCGGCGCGAGTCCGGTCGAGGTGGAAGTCCCTGCCGGCAAGTTCGCTGCGATGCTCTACACACTGAAGATCGCTGACGGACGCACGGGCAGGTTTTGGATCGAACAAGCGTATCCGCACCGGATTGTTCGCTGGGAACTATCACCCGATCTCGCGGCGGAACTCACTGGGACGTCGCGCATGGAGTACTGGAAACTTCACCGCAACGGTGACGAGAGTCATCTGAAATCGCTGGGTCTGAGACCGACGCCAGAGTAGGATTCTCTCAGAGCGTGTTTAGAAAGTCATCCCAACCCGTTCGGTGTACCGACTTTAGTCGGAATCGGCGGGCGTTTGCAGAGGCAGCCCCAAAAGCTTTCGGGGTACACTGAACGGACTTTTGATACACGCTCTCCGGGCGCGGCTTCCATGGTTGAAGCGGCACGACACCGGTGATAATGGTTCAGCCGTGACGATTACGAAGATCCGCGAACTGTACGAAGCCCAACCGTTCCGTCCCTTCGTCATGCGCCTGGCCGATGGAAGAAACATTCCAGTGCGACATCCCGATTTCTTGATGCCCGCGCCGAGTTGCCGAACTCTGGTGGTGTTTCAACCGGATGATTCCCTGAACATCGTGGATGTCATGCTCGTGACCGACCTGGAAATCAAGCGACCCAATGGCTCACACGCCCGTCGCAGGTAGATTCCGGTTCGGACAAATGGTTTTTTCCAGACGCGGGAATTGCTTCTGGGACGGGAACTTGGCACGATTCGTCCATGAAAGAGATCACCATTGAGCAGCTTCGGAGCGAAACCGAGCGATGGGTATCGGAAGCCGCAGAGAACGGCGGGATTGTGATCACGGATCACGGGCGACCCATCGCGGCGTTGACACAGTTGGCAAGCCCCCGGCGACGGGCGTGGGCACGCGAGCGCCTGGCCAAGTTGCAGACAATGCCATCCATTTCCGTTGATTCGGGGGCGCTCGTCTCGGAAGATCGCAACCGCCCAGGATCTATTTCGATGCCGCGTACATCGCCACGTGCTACCTGCCGGAACCGGGCGCGACGACGGTGATTCAGCTCGCGGAAACCGCCGATTGCGTTGCATCGTGTGAACTCGCCCGGCTGGAGGTCGCCTGCGTAATTCAGCGTCACCTGCGAGAAGAAAGACTCGCTGCTGCCCGCGCCAACGAAATCTGGAAGGACTTTGAGGCAGACGAGAGGAACGGTGATTGGACGTGGCTGCCGACTTCGTCCCATCTGCTCCGGGCAGCGTGTGACCGGGCGCGAGCATTGCCGGCGACGGTGTTTCTTCGCTCTGCGGATGCCCTGCACTTGACCTGCGCGAAAGAGCACGGCTTTGCAGAGGTTTACTCGAACCACCGACATGTGTTGGCTGCCGCCTCGCATTTCGGCCTCAACGGTATCAACCTGCTCCACTGACCAGAACATGGTCCGCCGTCCGGACGCAAACCAAGATCGCTTGGAAGGAAGCACGATGACTGCTCCGGGCTCCGACTCTCACTCCACGAAGATCCCCTCATCCGGCCAGTCACGCTTGAGGACGCCGTCCTTCATGTTCACCATCGGAATGTAGTTGTGCTTGATCCGGATGGGCGCGAGCAGACGGATGGTGGAAATCTCCTCGATCGAATCCTCGCCATGGTTCTTGTGCAGCGATGGGATGATCTTGCCCTGGAAGCTCTCGACAATCTCGGCGTCGTTGCGACCTTCGACGACCATCAGCAACGCGATGTGCCCATCTATCTCCGCGATGTGCGACTCGTAGATCAGCTCGGTGAAGATCGTTTTCACGTTCGGCTCGGATTTGATTTCGTTCACGAGCCGCTCGGTGGTCATGCCGAGCCTGAACTTGATGATGTAGAGGTGCCGGGCGGCGAATTGGCCGGAGCCGTTGGGCAACACCCGCAGCGCGGTGAAGTAGGAGAGCACGCCCGACTCTTCCATGCGCTTGCGCTTGCGGCTGACGGTGCGCGCGGGGATGCGTGTCTTCTCGGCGATGGCGTTATCGGACTGGCGTGGGTCGCGAATCAACTCGCGCGCGATCAAGCGCTCTTGGTCATCCAGCATTTGCATAACTTCTCCTGACGAGGCGACAGGCTAGCGAGAATTGTCGAAAACGCAACCCCAAAAGCCGTGTTTCGGACAAGACTCCCCTACATATGGCATAAATCGGTCTTTCCATGGCCGACACGGTCAAGCATTGGACAGAAACCAAAAAATATTGTCACTTTCATGTTGCAATCAGCGCGGATCGTCCTAAACTCCGCGCCAGCTTGGGTTTGGAATGAGGAAAACAAGAATAATTCGCGCCCCGGGTGAACCACACCCGCAAGGGCTGTACGACCCGCAGTTTGAACACGATGCGTGCGGCGTGGGATTCATCGTCAACATGAAGGGACGAAAATCCAACCAGATCGTCCGCGACGCGCTGCGCGTGTTGTTGAACTTGAACCACCGCGGCGCGTGCGGCTGCGAGGTGAACACGGGCGACGGCGCCGGCATTCTCCTGCAGATGCCGCACGAGTTTCTCAAGCGCGCGTGCGCCGCCGTGCGGATCGAACTGCCGGCACCGCGCGAGTACGGCGTCGGCATGGTGTATCTGCCACCGGATCCGACTCAGCGTCGCACGTGCGAGCGGCACTTCGAGCAGATCATCAAGGAAGAAGGACAATTCTTCATGGGTTGGCGCACGGTGCCGACCAATGATTCGATGCTTGGCAACTCCGCGCTCGCGGTCGAGCCGGTCATCCGGCAGGTGTTCATCGGTCGCAATCCGAAGATCACCGATGATCTCGCGTTCGAGCGCAAGTTGTTCGTAATTCGCAAGCGAGCCGAGAATGTCATCCGCAGCTCGGGCATGAAGGGCGTGGAGTATTTCTACATCTGCGGCCTCTCCTACAAGACGATCGTCTACAAGGGGATGCTCACCACCACGCAGCTTGAGCCGTTCTATCCTGATCTGTCCGACCCGGCGATGGAGTCGGCGCTGGCGCTGGTGCACTCCCGGTTCAGTACGAACACATTCCCGAACTGGAATCGCGCCCACCCCTATCGCTACCTCGCGCACAACGGCGAGATCAACACGCTGCGCGGCAACGTCAATTGGATGCGCGCGCGCGAATCGCTGATGGAATCGGGGTTGTTCGGCGACGACATCAAAAAGCTCTTCCCGATCATCAACGACAACGGCAGCGACTCGGCGATGTTCGACAACTGCCTCGAGTTCCTGACGCTGTCCGGCCGATCGCTGCCGCACGCGGTGATGATGATGATTCCCGAGCCGTGGGAGAACCACGAGAGCATGAGCGAGGAGAAGAAGGCGTTCTACGAATACCACGCCTGCCTGATGGAACCGTGGGACGGTCCCGCCTCGATCGCGTTCACGGACGGAATCCGGATCGGCGCGGTGCTCGACCGCAACGGACTGCGTCCCTCCCGGTACTACGTGACGAAAGACGACCGCGTTATCATGGCGTCCGAGGTCGGCGTGCTCGACGTGCCGCCCGACATGGTGGCGCAAAAGGGCCGGTTGCAGCCCGGGCGCATGTTCCTCGTGGACACCGAGCAGGGGCGAATCGTTGACGATGCCGAACTCAAGGGCAAGATCGCCACCGAGCGACCCTACCGGGTCTGGCTACGGGAGAATATGGTTCAGTTGAGCGAGCTTCCTGAACCACCACACGCGCACGAGCCGGATCACTCGACCGTGCTGCTGCGACAGCAGGCGTTCGGCTACACGTTCGAGGATCAACGGTTCATCGTCGGCCCCATGGCCAAGGACGGAGTGCAACCGCTTGGCTCGATGGGCACCGACACGCCGCTCGCGGTCTTGTCGAACCAAGCGCAGCTTCTCTACAACTATTTCAAGCAACTCTTCGCGCAGGTCACCAACCCGCCGCTCGATTGCATCCGGGAAGAAATCATCACGTCCTCGGAAACGACAATCGGCTCGGAGGGCAACCTGCTCGATCCTCGACCCGAGAGTTGCCGGCAGATTCGCGTGCCCAGCCCCGTGCTCTCAAACGAGGAACTGGAGAAGCTGCGCCACGTCAACCTCCCGGGTTTCAAGGCCACGACTCTTCCGATTCTCTTCCCGGCCGCGGAAGGAGCGAAAGGATTGCAGAAGGCGCTCAAGCGGTTGTTCACCGCGGCCAGCAATGCCATCGGCGACGACGGCGTCAATCTCCTCATTCTCTCCGACCGCGGCATCAACGCCAAACAAGCGCCCATCCCGGCTCTGCTCGCGGTAGCGGGGTTGCATCACCATCTCATTCGCGCGGGCACGCGGACCCGCGTCGCCATCGTGCTCGAATCCGGCGAACCGCGCGAAGTTCACCATTTCTGCCTGCTCATCGGCTACGGTTGTGGGGCGATCAATCCGTACATGGCGTTCGAAACGATTGACGACATGATTCGGCAGGGAATGCTGACGGGCGTGGATCACAAGAAGGCCATCCAGAATTATCTCAAGGCGAGCGTCAAAGGCATCGTCAAGACCATGGCCAAGATGGGCATCTCCACGATCCAGAGTTATCGCGGCGCGCAAATCTTCGAGGCGATTGGACTGAACAAAGACGTGATCAACAAGTACTTCACCTGGACCGCCACGCAGATCGAGGGCATCGGCCTTGACGTCATCGCCGAGGAAGCGCTCAAGCGGCATCGCCACGCGTTCCCCGACCGGCCTGTCAACGGCCAGACGCTTGACGCGGGCGGCCAGTACCAGTACCGGCGCGACGGCGAGTATCACCTCTTCAACCCCGAGAGCGTTCACAAACTTCAGCTCTCCTGCCGCACCAACAACTACAAAGTCTTCAAGGAATACTCGGCGCTCATAAACGATCAGTCCCGCAACTTGTGCACGTTACGCAGTCTGTTCGATTTCAAGTTCGCGCCGACGCCGATCCCCATCGAGGAAGTCGAGCCGGTCGAGTCCATCGTCAAGCGGTTTAAGTCGGGCGCGATGTCGTACGGTTCGATCAGCCAGGAGGCGCACGAAACGCTCGCCATCGCCATGAACCGCCTCGGTGGCAAGAGCAACACCGGCGAAGGCGGAGAAGACCCGGAGCGCTACGTCTGGAAGAACGAACTCGGAGATTCCAAGAACAGCGCGATCAAACAGGTTGCCAGCGGACGTTTTGGCGTGACCAGCCTGTACCTGACGCAAGCACGCGAGTTGCAGATCAAGATGGCGCAGGGGGCGAAGCCCGGTGAAGGCGGCGAACTGCCGGGCGCCAAAGTGTATCCGTGGATTGCCAAGGTGCGTCACGCGACGCCCGGCGTCGGTCTCATCTCACCGCCGCCACACCACGACATTTACTCGATCGAAGACCTGGCGGAGTTGATCCACGACCTCAAGAACTCCAACCATCACGCCCGGATCAGCGTCAAGCTGGTCAGCGAAGTGGGCGTCGGCACCATTGCCGCGGGCGTCGCAAAAGCGCACGCGGACGTCGTTCTCATCAGCGGCCACGATGGCGGCACCGGCGCGTCGCCCTTGTCGTCCATTAAACATGCCGGGACGCCATGGGAACTTGGTCTTGCCGAGACGCACCAGACGCTCGTGCTGAACAACCTGCGCAGCCGCATCGCGGTCGAGACCGACGGGCAACTCAAGACGGGCCGGGATGTCGCGGTGGCCGCATTGCTGGGCGCGGAAGAGTTCGGCTTCGCCACCGGGCCGCTCGTCACGCTCGGCTGCATCTTGATGCGTGTGTGTCATCTCAACACCTGCCCGGTCGGCGTCGCAACCCAAGACCCCGAGTTGCGGAAAAGATTTACCGGCAAGCCGGAGTACGTCGTCAACTTCATGATGATGATCGCGCAGGAGATGCGGGAACTGATGGCGCAGCTCGGCTTCCGCACCGTCAATGAAATGATCGGGCGCACCGACAAGCTTGATTTCAAAAGAGCGGTGGATCATTACAAGGCGAAAGGACTCGACCTCTCGAAGATTCTCTACCAGCCGAAGGCCCCGGCGAGCGTCGGTCGTTACTGCCAAATTGCACAGGACCACGGACTCGACAAGGCGCTCGACAACACAACGTTGCTCAAGCTCTGCGAGCCGGCGCTCGATGGCGGCCAGAAGGTGCAGGCTGAGTTGCCGATCAAGAACGTCAACCGCGTGGTCGGTACCATCGTCGGCAGCGAGCTGACGCGCCGGTACGGCCCGAACGGCCTGCCCGACGACACGATTCGGCTCAAGTTTACCGGTTCAGCAGGACAGAGCTTCGGCGCGTTCATGCCGCGCGGGATGACGCTCACGCTCGAAGGCGACGCCAACGATTATCTCGGCAAGGGACTCAGTGGCGGCAAGATCATCGTGTTCCCCCCGAAAGGCTCCACGTTCGTGCCGGAAGAGAATATCATCATCGGCAACGTGGCGTTCTACGGCGCGACCAGCGGCGAGGCTTACATCCGCGGCATGGCGGG
>CAZOTB010000093.1:0-24324 GCA_964582645.1 uncultured Verrucomicrobiota bacterium
GCGCGACGCTCGATGCGGGCACGCCCGAGGAAGCGGTCTTGTTGAGCGTGAGCGTGAACGGAGTCGCCTGCACCATTACCGGCCCCGACGCCAACGGGAACATGAGCTTCACCGGCCAAAACCCGTGCTCCGTCAGCACGAACTTCACCTCGGCGACGGTGACGGTGTGTTATACCAACAGCACGACCAATGTGTGCCACACGATTCCGCTCGGCGTGTGGGAGGGATATTTCATTCTCGAGATGGAGGAGGCACACGAGGTGTATCCTCTGAGCGACATATTGGAGGAGGTTCCGCCCGGGGTGGGTGTGTGTGGTGCATATCCGTGGAGGACCCTGAATAGTTTGGGTGTGTTTTGTCCCTTTTACTCGCCCGCGTCCATCAATTACTATTCTTTCCTGCTTGGAACTGCTTGTACGAACCGTACCTGTGTTTGGCTGCCAACCAATTTGTGCGTGGACGAGCCGTCGCCCGAGTTCGACGACATCCCCCTCACCTTTGAGACAGGGTCCCTACAGTGTTTTGGTGCCGCCCAGCTCGCGGATCGAGGACTGACCTTTGGCTTCACCGAAACTCGCACGCACCAGACGAACGGCTTTGGAACCATCTCCGGCGACATGGATCGGATGAGTTTCACACTGACCGTGGGTGATGGGCGGCTGGTATTTAGTGGGGTGGTCAGCAGCTACAAGACACCGCGAACCGCTTCAGCGGTTTCGACACGGTGAGGAAAACCGCTGAAGCGGTTCGATCAAGCCTCGCGACGCAAATCACCCCACTACAGTGGGGTGTGAATGAGAGCGCACGGTCTGAGCGTTTGAGAACTTGTGAAATATGCAGGTTAGCCCTCAACAAATCATCGTGTTCGGAGCCGCGCCGCTTCAAATCACGGTCGAGCCGAGCCTGTTGAGCGGTGACGTGGACGTCTTCAGCGAGGCTCCGGATTTATCGGAACGGGTGAAAGCAGCCGGATTGGGAGACGAACAGCACCGTCCGTTCGTGCAAGTATGCACCGAACTGAGCTTCCGAACGAGCCCGCGCTGGCCCAACGCCGCGAGGAGTACGGCCAGCACAGGTGCGACTACAAACGCCACTTGTTATCGTAGAGCCGCGCCAACATCCGCGCGCCGGCCACGTCCACGTAGGGCGTGTTGGACAGGTCGCAAATCACCAACCGCAACCCCGTCGTCTCGCGCACGCGCCCGAGCACACGACGGAGGATGTGATCCACGTTGAAGTACAGCACGGCAGCTTCGACGCGGAACAAGAGCGCGCCGGGGATCGGTTCGTTGTCGGGATTGCGTTCGATGTCGGAAAAACGGTTCGAGCCGGGGATGCGACCGAGGAACGCGACGTGCGGCGCGGAGGCCCGGATCAGCAGCATGGCAATGGTCGCGATTACGGCGAAAATGACGCCGTCGAGAATGCCCAGCAGCAACACCGCCACCGCGTCCGGCCCCAGCCCACTTGGCCTGATAGCCGGGCAGCCATTGCGACGGCGGGAACAATGCCCTCCAACCCTTGGTGCTCGTCGAACTCATCGTTTCCGGCGGGTTCCAATACGCGAACCGAGGCCGGGGAGCTATTGGACCTTGGTCCTATCGAGCGACGAACATCTCCAGCCGGACTCGCTTTTCCGATGTGAAGGGTCGGAGGTACGTGCCGTCCACCACCAATCCGTGATCGAGAGTGCCGTCAGAGCGTTTCTGCAGATGCACCAGCGCGGCGTCCGTGTTCATTCCGCCTTGCTCGCCGATGGCTTCTTTCAGCCGCCGGGTCCAGAATAGTTCGTCGGTCGAACCATCCGCCCAGCGCAGGGATAACTTCCCCGGACCGCGGGCGTTGAATTCGAGGCTGGGGCCGGTGGCTTGCGCGGTGAGTCCGGGTTCGGTGCCGCCCGGGAACGGAACGAGCACGGTCACAAGGTCGGCATTCCACGGATCGAACTCTTCCGCGTAGAGGCGGATTTGTGGCGCGGGCGTGTATCGCTCACCCCAATTCAGCGCCAGCCAGCCGCGATAGGGATCGCGTTCGCCCTCGTGAACGGCCATCCGCATTCCCTCGGGCTGAAGCGGGAACAACATCAACAGGTTCGCGTCGGGATGCCGGGTCACGGCTTTGCGCTGGTCGGGTTGGAGTTGGACCGGCCCCGGACCGAGTTGCCAGATGCTTTCCAACGTGGGCTTTTTCCCGGCTTCGCTGGTGGTGGACAAATGATCGAGCACGACGATGCAGCGGTTGCGAATCCAGAGCAGTGTCCGGTGATGCTCCGCGTAGATTCCCTCTCCGTACGCGTGGTTGCGGAGCGGCCAGTATCCTCCTTCGTACAAGCCCTCCACCAGTTCATACCCCGGCACGGAACGATAGCGGAGTTGCGCCCCGACCGGGCTTTGATCCCCGCCATTCAGGTTCAGCGTGCTGTGTTCGCGGGTCCGATAGCCGTACGCCGGGAAATCCGGCTTCGCAAACGGATACCCCGAATCCACCAGCAACGCCCGGCCATGGGCATAAAGCTGGATCGAGTTGCGGCTGGGATGCCAGTGATAGCTGCGTCGCGTCGTCGCGTCGAATGTGATGTACGTGCCTGTTTCGCCCCAGCGATCGCGCAGGAACACCTGGCCCGCATCCGGAAATATCCGCGAGGGCGGCGGCAGTTCGGTCGGCATGCCTGCGGAGGCGCGGAAGGCGGCGCGTCTCTCCATCATTTCGTTGCGACTCGCGCCCAACAGCAATCCGCCCCGGCTATCGTGCAGGGGAGTGATGGTTCCATCGGGAAGCGTGCATGCCAGCGCATAGTCGTACATGCGGGCGACCATTTCGGCAGTGATCGCCAGGCCCAGTTCCGGCATCCCCCGGCCGAGCCGCCACATGGCGTGGAGCAGATTCAGGATCACACAGTGATAATGCGGTGCCGCTTCGACATGTGCTCCATCGGGGAGAATCTGGCGATGGAACGCATCGTTCAAGATGCGAACGGCTTGCTTGCGCCACTGCGGCGCCTCGGGGAGAAACGACAGACGCAGCGCGTTGGTCAGCAGGACGTCGCCGTGCGTCACCCGAATGTTCCGGTCCGGCCAGACATGACCTGACAGGTACATCAGATGCGCGCGCGCCGACGCGATCATGGTCTCGAAGAACTCGTCGTCGAACACTCTGCTCTGCAGGAAGACGGGAAGCGTCCCGAGCCACCCGCAGTTTTCAGCGCAACCGATTCGCAGGTCGTACTGCGTGGCTCCGTCATAAGAAGCCGGCGCCCAGCCGGCAATCGTGGGATGATCCCGGATGAACTCGCCAATGTAGGTCTTCGCCGCCTCGGCGTAGCGATCATCGCCCGTCGCGCGATACGCCGCGGCGAGTGGGGCCAGGCAATGAAATCTCAACAGCGCCATCTGCGCCATTTCGCGGTTCGATGCCTTGCTACATTGCCAGTCAATGTGCGAGAGACCTGCTTTGAAGAAAACCCGCCTCGCGGCATCCACGAGGATTTCCCCCGAGACGGCCTTGTCCGCTTCCTCCCGGATCTGGGGCGTGAATGCCGGGATGGCATCGCCGAGCGCATCGGTCACCCGTTGTGCGGCGGATAGAAATTCGGCTCGATGATTCCCCATGCTCGCTGTGCAGAATAGGCGGCGTTCGGTTCGCGTCCAGCGCAGACTTTCCCCGATGCTACCTGGTCACAGAAGTCTGCCGCGAGCAGCCCACTTGTGGAGAGCCGGCAATTCGGCGTTTGCCATCGCTGGCGGCGTATCCTAATACTCGGTGCGCATTGAAGATACTGCACAGGTACTTGTCACGGGAACTCCTGATCGCGCTTTTCTTTGCCTCGGTGGTCTTCACGTTCGTGCTGCTCGCGGGAAGGGTGTTGCCCGAGTTCCTCAAGCTGCTCGCGAAACGCATTCCGCTGACGACGCTGCTCCAGCACTTCGTGCTGATCGTTCCCTACGTGCTGACGTTCTCGCTTCCGATGGCCATGCTCACCGCAACCCTGCTCGTGTTTGGACGGTTGTCGGCGGACAACGAATTGACCGCCATCCGCGCGAGCGGGATGAGTTTGCTCAACCTGATCGCGCCGGCGATCGTGCTTTCGATCCTGCTCGTGCTCGCGTGCCTCTACATCAATTGCCATCTCGCGCCGAAGTGCCGCAGCGTGTCCCGCTCGCTGATGCTCGAGTCAGGAATGCGTGATCCGTCGGCATTGATCCAGCCGGGTGAATGGACGCGCGCGTTCCCGGGGTATGTGATTTATGCGCGTGACCGGGTGACGAACCAGTTGTTCAACCTCAACGTCCACGTGCTCGACGACCGGGAGCGCCCCGTGCAGAACCTGCGCGCCGACCGGGCGGAAATCATTTCAGACCTGGCGACACAGAAGTTGACGCTGATCCTCTACGATGTCCGCAGCGAGATTTACGACTCGAAGAATCCCCAGGATCTCAGCAAGCTCAAAGCAGGAGTGCGGGCGCAAAAGTATCCGCTCACGTTCGACATGCGAGGACTGATCGAGCAGGCGCGGGCAAAGCGCGATTTTCCGGACATGACGTTCTCGGATCTGCTCCACTCGATCTATGGCCTGCGCGCGCAAGGGATCACACCGTCGTCGCTCTGGCTCGAGGCGCACAAACGCATTGCCAACTCATTTGCCTGTTTCGCGTTTCTGCTGATCGGGATTCCATTGGGAATCAAGACGCATCGTCGGGAGACCTCCGTCGGCGTGGCCATCAGCCTGTTGCTGGTGTTTGTCTATTACCTGTTCGGCGTGATGGCGCAGACGTTCAAGCATCACCCGGAGTACTACCCCGAGTTGATTCTCTGGACGCCGAACCTGATCTTCGAGGTGTTGGGCCTGGTCATGATCTGGCGGGTATCCCGGGCGTGAGCGCTCACATCAGGCGCTGCGAACTTCAGTACCAGTAGTACTTCGCGCCGGTGTTCCAGAGCATGAAGGCCGCATTGGACAGGTCAGTTTTGGTGATCGTCTCGACGTGACCGTCCACGAAGCTGACGTTGGGGCGTTGTTCATGCCGGGCGGCGGCGATGCTGTAGAAGTAAGCGTCCACACGGTAATTGTGCGACTCGATGAAGAGCAGCCGCTTCTCCGGCGGCGCCGCGGGGATATACATGGCGGGAATCCCGTAGGGTCGCCCGTTCTGGCCGGAGACGCTGCTGTTCTTCGGTTCGGTGAACAACGTGGTGCCGTCGTAGTAGGCGCCCGCGAGATGATTGTTCAACGTGTAGTCGCTCCAGTAATTCCCCACGTACGTGTACCAACTGTACGTGCCCCACGGCGGATTATTGTCCATGTACGAACCCCACCCGGAGGAGGAGGGGCAAAACCAGACGCTCCGCTTTCCGATGCGCTCGGCGTCGGCGGGGATCGTGTAGAGAGCGGGCGGTCCGCTTCCCACGTAGTTGCGAAGGCGCAACTGGAAATCGAACGGCGTGCTGGTGCCCGTCGCCGTGAGCGTGCAGAACCAGCCGCCATTGTCGTCGCGGTACATGAGTTCGCCCACGGCCAACTGGCGGAGATTGCTGATGCAGATGGCCTGGCGGCTGCGTTCCTTCGCCGCTTGCAGCGTTGGCAACAGCATCGCGACCAGCACGGCGATAACAGCCACCACCACGAGCAACTCGATCAGCGTAAACGAAGCGAGGCGCTTCACCGTGAAAAGATCGTCACCGGCGGCAGTGACGCCGCCATCCCAAGATCGCGGCGGCGGCCACTGTCACCATCCCGAGTGCGGACGGCTCCGGCACGGAAGTGATGTCGAAGACGTTTCCCTTGTCGGTCGTGACCCGGATGCTGTACGGCCCCGTGCGCACGAAGCTATGTCCCGTTCCAGTCCAGTTCGCGATGCCGTCGTTGGTACCGAGGGTCAGGGTGCCGAGGGATGAACCCGAGCTGAAGAACTGAATCGAGGGATAGACGCCATTGAAGTTGGTGTCGGCGGGAGGCAGGTTGACGACGTAATCGAGCCCGGGCGGGTTGTTCAGCCAACCTGCGCCGCCGCCGTTGTTGCAGCCCGCATTCAGGCAGAGCAGCTCGTAGGTGGGCTGCCCGGGGCCGTTCGTCACCCAGTGGAACGTGGTCTTGATTCCGCTGACGTAGATCTTGTTGCCATCCACCACTTGGAAGAACTGGCTCTGCGAGGGCGTGCCGAGCGGGTTCACGAGGCCGCCGACGAAGTTGAACTGGTGGCCGACGGTCTGTTGGAAATACTGGCCCAGGTTGTAGGTGTGGGTGTCGTCGAAGTTGGTGATCGTCGTCACGGTCCACAACCCATCGTTGGGATTGGTGTCCGCGCCGAACCCGTAATACGCCCCACTATTGAACGGACCGCCGTTGAGGTCCCAAATCGTCAATGCCGTGCTCGACTGATTGTAGATGGTAACAGTCCGCAACGCTGCGGGCGAAGACTGTGACATCGCCAACAAGACCAACCCACCCAAACATCCAAAGCGAACGAGTTTCTTCATATCACGCGCCTTTCTGTCTGAAGCTAAAGACATCAATGGTTCTCTAGCACTACCTTGACTACATCAGAAAATAGGCTTGACGCAAGAAAATTCGGTGGTTGCCGATGAACCTGCAGATGACGATGAGTGCCGGTCGGGTGGTTCGGGAGTGTGATGGCGCGATTCAGAACGGACGTTTTCGCGCGCAAGGATGCCGCCTCGCCGTCCGAGTGCCCACCGGTTGTGAACCTCAGTTCGGCGGCGACTGCATGACACACTCCGCCCTTGCCACGCCCCGTCCTGCATCGTGTATAGTCGCCGCGCTCCATGAGCGCTGAGATTCCAAAAGCCTACGAGGCGAAGAACGTCGAGGAGAAGTGGTACAAACACTGGCTCGACAAGGGGCATTTCACGCCGAACCCGAACTCCCCGAAACCCGCCTACTCGATCGTGATCCCGCCACCGAACGTGACGGGCGTGCTCACGATGGGCCACGTGCTCAATAACACAATCCAGGACATCCTCGCCCGCCGCAGGCGGATGCAGGGCTTCGAAGTGCTCTGGCTTCCCGGCACTGACCACGCAGGGATCGCCACGCAGACCGTGGTGGAGAAAACGCTCCGCAAACAGAAGGTGATCAAACACCGCGACGACCTGGGACGCGAGAAGTTTCTGGAAAAGGTCTGGGAGTGGAAAGAAAAGCACGGCGGCATCATCATTCAGCAACTCAAACGGCTCGGCTGCTCGTGCGATTGGTCGCGTGAACGGTTCACGATGGACGAGCACTACTCGAAGTGTGTGCTCCAGGTGTTCGTGGACCTGTACAAGAAGGGCCTGATCTATCGCGGCAAGCGGATGGTGAACTGGTGTCCGGTGAGCCGCACCGCCTTGAGCGACGAGGAAGTGATCATGAAGGAGGTGGACGGCCACCTCTGGCACATCAAGTATCCGATCGTGGGGGAGATGGAAGAATGGAAGAATGGAAGAATGGAAGGCGCGTCTGCGCAATCTTCCAGCCTTCCAGCCATCCAACCTTCCAATTTCCTCGTGGTCGCCACCACCCGTCCCGAGACGATGCTGGGCGACGAAGCGGTGGCGGTGAATCCGAACGATGAACGCTACCGGCATCTCATCGGCAGGAAGCTGCTGTTGCCGCTCAAGAACAAACAGATTCCCGTGATCGCCGACCCGGTGGTGGACCCGAAGTTCGGCACCGGTTGCGTGAAAGTGACCCCTGCGCACGATCCCGCCGACTACGAAATGGGGCTGCGTCACAAATTGCCGTTCACCGTCGTGATCGGCTACGACGGTGTGATGACCGATGAGGCGGGCGATCCGTTCGCCGGTCTCGACCGCGCCGAGGCGCGCGAAGCCGTGGTGAAGGAACTCGAGGAAGACGGGTTGCTGCTTAAGACCGAGCCGTACAAGCACAACGTCGGGTTCAGCGAGCGGGCCGATGTGCCAGTCGAGCCGATGATCTCCGAGCAATGGTTCATGAAGTACCCGAACACGGAGATATCGCGCGCCGCCGTGGCCAATGGCGGGATCGCGTTCTATCCCGACCGCTGGGCGAAGGTGTACGACCACTGGCTCGGCAACATCCGGGATTGGTGCATCAGCCGGCAGCTCTGGTGGGGACACCGCGTGCCGGTGTGGTATCGCAAGAATCGATCGTCCTCGTCCTCGGACATCTACGTGGGCATCGAACCGCCGCCCGATCGCGACAATTGGGAACAGGACTCCGACGTTCTCGACACCTGGTTCAGCTCCTGGCTCTGGCCTTTTGCGACGATGGGTTGGCCGGAGAAGACCGATACCCTCAAGAAATTTTACCCGACCACCGATCTCGTGACCGGGCCCGACATCATTTTCTTCTGGGTGGCGCGCATGATCATGGCCGGGTACGAGTTCATGGGCGAGAAGCCGTTCTCGAACGTGTATTTCACCGGCATCATCCGCGACGCCATCGGGCGCAAGATGTCGAAGTCGCTCGGCAACTCGCCCGACCCGCTCGACCTCATCGCCAAGTACGGCGCGGACGGGCTGCGGTTCGGCTTGATGCTGATCGCGCCGCAGGGACAGGACATTCTGTTCGACGAGAAACGTTGCGAGATCGGCCGCAACTTCATGAACAAGGTCTGGAACGCCGCGCGGTTCATCCAGATGCAGCGCGCTGCCAACCCGCCGGCCGCGACTCTGAACATTCACGACCGCAAGATACTGTTCGAGGCCAACGATGCCATCGCCAAGATCAGCGCCGGGCTCGATGGCTACCGATTCAGCGAGGCAGCGAAGGAGTTGTACGAGTTCGTGTGGACTGATTTTTGCGATTGGTACATCGAGGCCAGCAAGGCGTCGCCGAACTTGGTCGTGCTGGACGGCGTGTTTAGCATCATCCTGCGGTTGTTGCATCCGTTCGCACCCCACATCACCGAGGAACTCTGGCACGGGATGGGATACGGCGGCGAAACGATCCAGTTTGCGCAGTGGCCGAATTCATTGCAGGCCGACGCCGCCAGTCCCGAGCTCGCCGCCAAGGTGGACGCCCTCTACGACGTGATCCGGGCGGGCCGGCAGTTGCGGAGCGATTACAAGATCGAGCCGCAGAAGAAGGTGCGGTTCGCGGTAAAGCCAAACGCCGACGAGGAGTTCTTCCGCTCCACCGCGGCCGGGCTGAAACTGCTGCTGGGCGCGGAGGAGGTGGAGATCAACTGCCAGTATGCGCCCAAGGGCGTGACTCCCAGTGCCGTGACTCCCGCCGCCACGATCTTCATGGTGGGCGCGGTGGACGTGGCGACCGAGAAGGCGCGGCTGACAAAAGAACTCGACAAGGCGCGCAAAGACCTCGATTTCATCGTGGCGAAGCTCAACAATCCTTCCTTCCGTGATCGCGCGCCCGCGAACGTGGTGGCCGAGCAGGAACAGCGCAAGGCGGAAACCGAGGAACGAATCCAGAAGCTCGAAGCCGCGATAGCGGCACTGGGTTAAAATGAGGCCCACGAGTCACACGCGCTTGTCCGGTCGATCACGCGGTCAACAGCTCTCGTTTGGAGTTCAAGCTTCAGCTTGTCTGTGTTGCGCGTTTCGGGACAAACTGAAGCTTGAACTCCCAACGCAAGCTCACCAGCCTCACTCCCGGCACTGCGCTCCGAACCGCTGATGGAAACCCCGGTCACTCTCTCGATTCACGGCACGCAGACCATTGGCTTTCTCCATAGGCCTGAGGGGACGGCGGGCCGGTCGCCATGTGTCCTGATGCTTCACGGACTGACCGGCCACAAGACCGAAGCGCATCGCTTGTTCGTAAAAACCGCACGCGCGCTGCAACGAGCGGGCTTTGTGGGTTTGCGCTTCGACTTCCGCGGATGGGGCGACAGCGCGGGCGACTCGGAAGACTCAAGCATCTCGAGCATGATCGAGGACGCGAGCGCGGCGACTGATTTCTTGTTGGCGCAGCCCGGCGTGGATGCGACGCGGCTGGGTTATCTCGGGTTTAGCACCGGTGGCGCGGTCGCAGCCCAGGCGATCGCCAAGGACGCCCGGCCCAAAGCGCTCGTGCTCTGGAATCCGGTCGCCGATGGCCACCAGATTTTCCGTGGACTCATCAACGCCGAGCGCGCGCGATCCATGACGACACTTGGAAAGGTGGACCACAACGGGAATTATCTGAGTCGAAAGCTGGTCGAGGAGTTCATGAGCATGAAGCCTGTCGCAGCGCTGGGCAGCCGCCCGCTGCCGACGCTGATCGTCAGCGCGGATAATGATGGTGCGGTGCCACCGGTGCAGTCGGACAGCTACCTTCACGCCTTGCAGAAGTTGGGCGTTCGTTGCGAGAAGGCAACCATCGCAAAAGCAGACCACGTTTTCACCTCCGTTGCCTGGGAGCAAGAAGTGATCGAGCGGACTGTGAAATGGTTCGCGACGAGTCTGTGAAGACGATCATTCTTGAGAAGCCGGGCGAGTTGCGGCTGACGGACACTCCGCCTCCTTCCCGCGCCGGCGAGGCTGCCTTGGTGCGCGTGCGGCGGATCGGCATTTGCGGGACGGACATGCATGCGTTTCGCGGCCGGCAGCCCTTCTTCACCTGCCCGCGCATCCTCGGACACGAACTGGGCGTGGAAATCGTCGAAGTCGGAACGAACCCTGCCGGCCTGAAGCCGGGCGACCATTGCGCCGTCGAGCCGTATTTGAACTGCGGCCATTGCATCGCGTGCCGCGCCGGCAAGACAAATTGCTGCACCCAACTGCAGGTCATGGGAGTGCACACCGACGGCGGGATGCGTGAGTTCATCGCCGTGCCCGCATCCAAGCTGCACAAGTCCGACCGGCTTTCGCTCGACCAACTCGCGCTGATCGAGACGCTCGGGATCGGCGCGCACGCGGTAGATCGCGCGCAACTCCAGCGCGGCGAGTTCGCACTGGTCATAGGCGCGGGACCGATCGGGCTGGCGGTGCTGCAGTTTGCGAGGTTGGCGGGAGGAAAGTTGATCGTGATGGATCTTAACCCCGACCGGCTTCGGTTTGCGCAGGAACAGTTTCGCGTCGAGCACCTCGTCCACGCAAGCGAGCATGCGCTTCGCCGGTTGCTTGACATTACCGGCGGCGACATGCCCACGGCGGTCTTCGACGCCACCGGCAATCCCGCTTCGGTGCGGAGTGCGTTCTCGTTCGTTGCTCATGGTGGACGCCTGGTGCTGGTCGGTTTGTTCCAGGGTGATGTCGTGTTCGCCGACCCTGAATTTCATCGTCGCGAGATGATGTTGTTGGCCAGTCGCAATTCAACCGCCGCCGATTTTTGCCGAATCATCGCCGCGATGGAGTCGGGCCAGATAGATACCGCGCCGTGGATCACTCATCGCTCGTCGTTCGATGGCATGATCAGCGAATTTCCGAAGTGGTTGAGGCCGGAGACGGGTGTGGTGAAGGCCATGGTGGAGCTGTAGCCGCGAGCGCAAGCGAGTGGCGAGGGCCAGCCGGCAGCCACTCGCTTACGCTCGCGGCTGCTGCGGTCGCAACTGCGGGAACAACACCACGTCGCGGATGGACTCCGCGCCCGTCAGCATCATCGTCAGTCGGTCAATCCCGATTCCCATTCCGCCCGCCGGTGGCATGCCGTGCTCGAGCGCGGCGAGAAAATCTTCATCGAGCTTTTCCTTCTGGTGATGCGCCTGCTGTTCGAAGCGGGCCCGCTGGTCAATCGGATCGTTCTGCTCGGAGTACGCGGGCGCGAGTTCCATCCCGTTGACGATCAACTCGAACACGTCCACCACGTTCGCGTCCTGCGCGTTCCGTTTCGCGAGCGGGACGAGTTCATATGGCAGGTGTGTCACGAACGTCGGGTGAATCAGCGTCGGCTCGATCTCCTTCTCGAAAACCAGGTTTGTCACTTCATAGTCGGGCGTGCCGGTCGGCACGTCAATGTCTCGGGCGCGCGCCTTGTCGAGCCGCTGCTCCGGCGTCAGGCTGAACCAATCGGCCCCCACGCGCTCCTCGATGATCCCGCGATAGGTGATCCGCTTCCACGGCGGCGTGAGATTGATCTCGCGTCCGGAGGCATGTTTCAGTTCAAGCGTGCCGAAGACCGTCTTCGCGACGTGGCAAACGATGTCCTGCACCAGCGCCATCATCGTCTCGAAGGTTCCGTATGCCTCGTAAATCTCGATCATCGTGAACTCGGGATTGTGCCGTCGCGAAATGCCTTCATTGCGGAAGTTGCGGTTCATCTCGTAAATCTTCTCGAACCCACCGACCAGCAAGCGCTTGAGGTAGAGCTCGGGCGCGATGCGGAGAAACAGATCGCAGTTGAGCGCGTCGTGATGCGTCTTGAACGGAGTCGCCGCCGCGCCGCCCGCCATCGGTTGCATCATCGGCGTCTCGACTTCCATGAAGCCGCGTGTGTTCAGGAACGAGCGGATCTCGCTGACGATCCGGCTGCGTTGCTCGAAAATCTTCCGTGACTCGTCGTTGCTGAACAGATCGAGATAGCGTTGCCGGTAACGCGCCTCGACGTCCTGCAAGCCGTGCCATTTCTCCGGTGGCGGACGCAGTGCCTTGGTTACAATGGTGAACGACTGGACGCGGACGCTCTGTTCGCCCGTCTTGGTCGTGAACAGCGTGCCCTTCACTCCGATGATGTCGCCGAGATCGAGGTGCTTGAACGCGTCGAACACTTCGTCGCCGAGGACATTTTTCTGCGCGTAAATCTGGATGGTGCCCGACTGATCCTTGATGTGCATGAACTCACTCTTGCCCATGTCGCGCCGGGTCATGATCCGTCCCGCCACCGCGACCTCCCGGCCTTCGGCGAACTGCGCGTGTGCCTCGGCGATCGAGCAGGAGCGCACGAAGTTGTTGCGGAACGGGTCAATGCCCTTCGCGCGCAACGCGTCGAGCTTGGCGCGACGCTGTTGTATGAGTGAGTTGGTTTCGTCCATAAGCGCGCAGCCTTATAGGCTCAACGCGACGCGCAGGCAAGAGTGATATGGAGTGTGGCGGCCTGAGGCCGCTTGGATCGGCGAGGCTTGAGGCGGCGTCGAGCCGCCACGAAAAGGCAGAGCTGCGTCGAACCGCGGCACTTCAAATCACGCCGCCGCGAGCAGTTCCTTGAGCGTTGCCCGGCCGTCGTACAGCGCCTTGCCGACGATGGCGGCAGAGATATTGGCCCGCCCAAGGTTCTTCAGGCTCGTCACGTCCTTCGCCGCCGACACGCCGCCCGATGCCACGATCTGACAATCCGGCACCGCGTCGGCCAACTCGGCGATGGCCTTGAGGTTCGGGCCGCCCAACATTCCATCCGTCGCCACGTCGGTGTAGATGATCGTGCTCACGCCGACGTCCACGACCTGCCTGGCGAAATCCACCGCGCGCATCGAGGTTGTTTCCGTCCAACCTTTCACGGCGACCATGCCGGCCTTGGCGTCAATGCCGACGACGATCTTGTCCCAAAACCGCTCCACCACCTCCTCGACGAACTCCAGCGATTGCGCCGCTTTCGTTCCCAGGATGACCCGACGCACGCCAAACTGGAGCAGGTGTTCCACCTTCTCGCGATCGCGGACGCCTCCGCCCCATTCGCAGGGAATGTTCACCGACGCAACGATTTGTTTGCCCTCGGCCTCGTTGTTCTTGCCCTGGCCAAACGCGGCGTCGAGGTCCACGATATGAAGGAACTGCGCTCCCTCTGACTCCCAATGCCGCGCCATTGCCACGGGATCGTCGGAATAAACGGTGGCCGCGTCCTCGCGCCCTTGTTGCAGCCGGACGCATTTGCCGTCCTTGAGATCAATGGCGGGAATGATCAGCATGCCCTGATGTTGGTTTGTTCGGAGGGGATGGTCAATGAGGAAGTTCGACCGTGCACGTTCCCGGTTCCGACATCAGACCCCACGCCGCGAGCGAGGCGTCTGCCACAATCTGATTGCCGCGGGCGTTCAGGTGGCCGCCGTCGGCGGTCAAGAGCAGTCCAGTGTGGCCGGGGTGCTTGCTCCATTCCTCGGCAAAGGCGACATCGGCCGGCACGAACCGCGCCTGCATTGCCGAAGCTGCATCACGCGCTGCCTGGCAATAGGGAGGGAACACATCGCCCACCTCGGCCCAGAGCGCGCCCTCGAACCGCCACAGGGGCGGTGTGATGCTGAACTTCTGGATTCCCGACAACCGGCACAGATGCATCATCCAGATGAGGTTGCTCCGATACACGTCGGGCGGAATCAACGGTTCGTCGGCCCATTTCCCGCGTCCGATCTGCGCGTCGTTGGTGCCGAGCATGATCGAGACGGCCGCCGGCTTGCGGTCAATGACATCGCGTTGCAGGCGTGTAAGAGCCCACGGCGTCTTGTCGCCGCCTCGGCCGGACTTGATGACCTCGATCCCCTTCGGCGTGAGCCGCTCCTTGAGAATGTCCACGAAGTTGTTGCCGGCGTTGACGAGGCTGTCCCCGAAGCAAATCAACGTGTCGCCCGAGGTGAGCCATGGATTGGTGAATGTGATCATCGCTTCCTGCCGGCCGTACGTTTGAGTCGCAGCATTTCGATCGCTGCGAGAAGCGGGAAGTGGCCGAAGTTGGGTTCGCTCACGGGACGATGCCGGTAATATTCGAGGTCGGCCGACGCGGTGGTGGCAACGGTGATTGCAACCGGCAAGCCATCCCAGATGCGCCGTTTCGTGGCGAGCCAGCCCTTCCGCGCGACGGGAAGAAACTCGCGTCCAACAACGCCGAGCCGAATCGCCTTCGCCACCGCCGCCGTAGTCCACGCGGTGGCGCTGCATTCGGGACGCCCGGGGTTTTCTCCCAGAAGCTGACACCAGAAGCCTTCCTTGGTTTGCAGTTGCGCAAGCGCGCGAACCATACGCTGGACGATCTTGCGCAACCGGGTCTGTGCGGGATCGTCGGCGGGCAATTCCGTCAGCGTGTCGAGCACGCCGCGCAAGCTGAACGCGCAGCCGCGTCCCCACAATCCCGCCGTCTGTCCAGCGGGGCCGCGCCCGAGACGCCACAAGCCGGTGCGCGCGTCGCGCAGGTAGCGGTCGAGCAGAAACAGTTGCTCGATGGCGATGCGGCGATACCGGCTTTCTCCGCTGACCCGGGCCAGCCGCGCCAGCGGAGCACAGGCTTGAAAAGCGATTTCGGAACGGAGGATTCCAGCATCCTGCGGTCGGACGAAATTACTGAGCACGCCGAGATACCGCGGCGCCCTGGCCAGGTATTCATCGGCGAACGACCGACAATCAGAAACGATCCTGGCGTTTCCGGCTCGCTCGAAATAACGGAGAAGGGGGTAGGCACACGACGCGGGATCGCAACTGCCCGGCGTCGGCGGTCTGCCGGCGAGGGCTTTCCTCACGACGAAGCCCGCCCGCTTCAGAATGGAAGGCTCGCGCGTGAGTTCGTAGCTTTCGAGGAGGCACTCGATGTTGTAGCGGAGCACGTCGTTCCATGCGAGATCGCCATAGACCATGCTCCAGTGGAGACATGCGCGGAAGACCAGTTCGTCGGGCACAGCTTCCATCTGCGCAAACATGCCGGGATGCTGCAGCCGCAGTCCGCCCATAACGGGAATGCGTTCGATGAAACTCCCGTTCGTCCAATCCGACGCCGCCAGGCGAATCACGCGTCCGCCATTGCGCTCGAAGCGACGGAGCGGCGCCGACGGAAGGGGACGGTCATCGGGCGCAACGATGAGTTTGAAGCCGCGCAGACCGCCCGGCAATCGCGTCGGCAGTTGATACGCGCCCTCGAACGGAAAGAACACGCCGAGTTCGACCATCCGCGCCGCGAGCTTGCGTGCGCGGCCGGGATCTTTGGGCGAGAGAAGGAGGAGTTCGGGCTTAATCATGTCCACGGCTCACTTGATTCGATAGCTCCATCAGGAGCGTCATGTTGATAGCACACGCCCTCCACATCAGGCCAAGCTCCGTAGGAGCGGCAGGGACGGCCTTGTGTCGCTCCCATCGGAACTGATGTGCGTTTCATGGGGTCTCTGTAAACAGGACGCTCCTAACGGAGCTTTGCATCCTGTTTCGAGGTCAGTTCATACTCGATGCGCTGCGCGGCGCAACCTCCTTCCAGCGTGGACTGCCGGTTGTTCGGCTTCCACGTGACAATGATTTCCAGCACCGCCTGGTACGTCTTGTCGGGCGGCACATCGCGATCGGGCATGCGGGTCTTGCTGTCGAAAAACTGCGGACGCACGATGACTTCTCGCGTTCGCTCCTCACGATCACGCCCGAAAGTCTCGTTGAGCTGGACTACCGGACAGGCGGAGTTGTTGCTGCCCATGTGAAACACAACCGTCGCGTCGCCGTCCTGCCCGGTGAGAGTCAGATCGCACTTGTAGAGTTTGCCGCCGTGCGCGGCCATGTCGTTCACGCAATACGCAGTGATCTGCGACTTGAATTGACCGTTGGTTGAAGCGGGCGGAACGGAACGAAGCACGATCCCCGTCGCGTTCGTCGTCACCGTGAGTGCATCGTATCGCTCGGACGGATACCAAGGATGCGGCGTGCGCGGGTGCAGGGTTTCAGGCATGATCGTGCGCGGCAAGCGGAAGATCGCCTGACGTTTTTCCGGGAGGACGAGTCCATCGAAACTGCCGTGGAGATGAAACAGGCAGGCGTCGAGCGCGGCGTCCATCTCGGATGGCAACGTGCCGAGACTCTTTTCGTCCCAAGCGGCTTCGAGCGTGTTGGCGGTGCCGGCGAACCACTCGGGATGTTTCTTGAGGGTCTCGTAACGCTCCTGACGCTGCTTGCCCAGATCGGCAAGCGCGTTTGCTGTTTGCGTCCAGTCCGTTTGCGCCGACGCATGGAACGCGCGGCGCGTGGTCGAGTAAATCTGGAAGAGATTCTTGCTGCTCTCGTGGAATGCGCTGACCATTTCCATCCGCGCCTTCTCCGGCCCGATATGCGTCGCGCGTTTGGCCTTCGCGATGCAGGCGTCGGCGAAATCGAAATCAGCTTGCGAGACCGTGGAGAACTGCCCGGCAGGGTTGCGCCAGAGATCGAAACGATTCATGGTTGCCAGCGCCCTTGTCCTGAGATCGCCCTTCCGCAGCGCGGCCCAGCGCCGGTAGTAGCGCGCCATGTGCGGACCGCCGTCGCCAAACGCGGCCCGGCAATACCGGTCGAGCGCGGCGTTCACGTCCAGCTTCGCGTCCCACATGAGCCGATTGCGAATCGCGACCTTGGGCGCGTCGAACGCCCACGTCGGATATGCCTCGGCGTAGTAAAACCGCGCGTTGAGCGCGCGATAGATCGGTTCGTTGTGACGCAGGCCGTCGAGCGGGAAATTCGGAATCCACCAGCAGTCGCCGTAAAAGTATTCGTAGATTCCCACATGCGATGCGTGCCGCGCCCAGGTTTCGAGACGCGTCTCCGCGCCGGTCACGAGCACGACCACGTTCTCAGGCAGTTTCAGGTCCGGGGGTGGAATCTTCACGTCACCGTACGCGAGCACGCCGATCATGTGCGGCGGATAGTAATCCTTCACCGCGTCGGCGACCTTCGTGACAAAGTGGAAGTACGCGTTCGGCCAACCCGCCTTCTTGCAGTCGCCGCACTGACATTGCACCCGGTGACCGTCGTTGATCCCGAGCGAGAATGTGTGTTGACCCTTCTCGAACCACTGCTTCGCCTTGCCGATCGCGATCTCGGTCGTCTTTGGGTTGGAGTAGCAGGGATGCCACGCCGACCAGAGCCCGACCGTGTCGTTCGGGTCGCCCTGCGCGGGCGGGATGTAACGCCTGCCGTCCTTGAGCGGATAAATGTCGGGATGCGTCGCGCCGAATTCCTTCACGTCGAACACATGCACCAGCGCGTGCGAGGCGTACGAGAGCGAATGCAGGCGCAGGCTCTTGAAGTAATCGTAACTCCCAAAGAACGTGCCGAGGTAGGACTCGTTCAACGCTGGGTCACGGTACAGCATCCCGCTGAAGATGCGGCTCACGTACAACGGCGATGCCCGCTCCGTCGTCTCACCCAGTTGCATCTTCGCGCTCTTGGGCAACGCGACTCCGAGTTCACCCGGGAACAACCACGTGATACCGACGTGCTTCTCGAGGAACTGCATGACGCCGAACCCCGCGCCGAGCGCCGTCTTGCCGGAGATGAGAACCCGCGGCTTCGGTTTTGCGGTGATCGCGATCTCGAACCAATCCACGTCGCGGACATCCCGGAGCGACTCCCGCGGCAACTTGTCCCACGTTGGCGCTTCGGCCCGGATCACGAACTCGACCGACAAACCGCTTCCCTGCAGCGATTCTTTCTGGAGGGCGCGCACCAAGTATCGCTCGAGCAATTTCTCCAGCGACGCCCCATGGTCGCCGGCGTTCCCTTCGATGGAAATTGTGATGTCGCTCTCAGAATCGAGCGTGATCGTGCGGGCATCGAGCCAGAACGCGCCGAACACCAGGAAGGTAGCCGCCAGGCAGACTGAGTTCGCCGAAGTTGATCGTGGTCGAAGCACTGTGCGGAGCGTTGTCATTCGTTGACGTCCGACACCGAAGCGGCTAGTGATTCGACATGAGCATGTTGAGCTTGGAGATTCCCGACGATATTCTGCTCGGGCTGCAGCAGCAGCCGGAGGATTTCGCCGGCGAACTGCGCCTTGCCGCAGCGGTGAAATGGTACAAGATGGGCCGATTCAGCCAGGCCAAAGCCGCTGAGATCGCCGGGATGAGTCGAGCCGCGTTTCTGGAGGCCCTTGGCCGATACGGGGTGTCCCCGTTCCAGGAGAGCGTGGAGGACGTGGTGCGGTTCGCCAGAGAAAAGCGCTGATGCGACTGGTCTGCGATGCTTCTCCTTTGATCATTCTCCCCAAGGCAGACCTGTTGCGCATCCTCCCGGGCCTTGCGGAACGGGTCGCCGGCGAGTTGGAGAAGCCGGACCCCATGCCCTAGCCCGGATATTTCCCAAGTTCTCGGACGCTCAGACCGTGCGCTTTCATTCACACCCCACTTCAGTGGGGTGATTTGCGTCGCGAGGCGTGATCGAACCGCTTCCGCGGTTTTCCTCACCGGGTCGAAACCGCTGAAGCGGTTCGCGGTGTCTTGTAGCGGCTGACCACCCCACTGAAGTGGGGTGGGAATGAGAATTGGGAGACAACGTGCGGCCTGATTGTGAAAGATCCGGGCTAGCCGGATCGGCTCGCGCTCCGCGGAAGCGTGGCTACATCTCGGACGACAGGAGTTCTTCATCGCAACTTCACGATCTCGACGTCGTCGTACCAGGTGGACGTACCCTCCTCCTGGCTGTTGGCGGTGGGCTGGAAAACGTACTTGCCGGGATCGTTGACCTTGAAGATGCGGGTGATCTGTCGCCACTCGCCGTCGGTGGGCGGTTCGTCGAGGACGAGGAACGAGACGAGTTTCTCCTTCCCGTCCGTGCCCTCGTCGCGGCAGAACCAGAGACGCAGCGGCTTTTCGCGGTTCACGGTTTTGTACCAGTACGAGTAGCGATACGTGCCCTTCTCGAAGTTCACGAACGTGCGGATTTCCTGGTAGAGCCCCTCGTGAATGCCGACCGCCTTGCCGCCGTTGCGGCCCTCGCCGTCGCGCCACGTGTACTGGTGCGGCACTTCGCGCACGCCGCCGAATTCCTGGTAGAACTGCCAGCCGTCGAGCTTCGGCGGATTGCCGGGCGTGCCTTGCTCGAAGCTCGGGTTGGCAACCAGATTCGAGCTGACCTTGCCTTGGAGATTGTTGAGCATCGCCTCCACCGCGTCCGCCAATGCCGGGTACTTCTTCGCCTGAGCGCTCCAATGCGCAGCCGGGTTCTCACGCCGTTGTGATGCCATGTAATTGAGCAGCCGGTCCAACGACGTCGCGTACGCGCTATCAATGTCGTTGCGCAACGCGTCCATATAGACTTCCCACATCTTCTCGGGTGTGCCTCCGCTCTTTTCGAACAGCCAGCCCGTTTTGTCGGTCGAGATCGTCTCGCGCCAGATGCGATTGAACTTCTCCGTCAACCCCGCGCTGGCGGCGGCGCGGGAAAGCACATGATCTTCGTCATGGGCAGTGATCCACTGCAAGTCGCTGAACTGCCGGGCCAACAAGTACTGCTCCATGCTGATGCGAATCCATTCGTAGTACGTTGCGAAATAGTCGAGCCGCTTGCGCTGCCCATCGGTCAGCTTCGCTGACTTCGCTTTGGCGATTGCGGCGTCGAGCTTCGCCATGTCGTCGAAGGTCAGATGCTTGAACTGGTCCGCGCTGCGCCAGCCGATGATCGTGTGGGGACGATTCTCTTTCGGACCGCGCTCGTAGATTTCCTCCCACTTGTCGAGCCAGGCGCGCATCGCGGGCGCGGCATCGTCGCCGAACGCGAGCCGCACGTAACGATCGGTCAGCGCGTCCACGTCCGCGTCGGCGTTCCAGAGCAGGTGCGACAACACGTACAGCTTCGGCCCGCCGCCCGCCCACGCGCCGTACGGTTCGGCGTAGTAACCGATGCCGTTCTGTGACTTCAACTGCCGGATCAGGTCGGAGTGCAGGTGCGGGAAGAACCGAACCATCTGAAAACCGTCCTGATAAATCCATTGGTACAGCGCCGGGAGCGCGCCCGCCCTGGTCCACTCGGGGTTCACGACGGCCGACTGAAATACGACGGTGTGCGGGTGAACTTTCACCTCGACGGGCGGATCCTTCACCGCGCCGTAGCCGAGCACGGCGATGTACGCGTCCGGGTTCACCGCCATCGCGCGCTCGATGACCTGGTTGTAGAAACGGAAGAAGCGGTCGCTCAGGTTCGGGCGCTTGCTCGCCTGCGCGAACGCGATCTTGGAATCCTGCGCGCGACACGCCTCGCAGGTGCAATAGTTGCCGGCACCGTCGTTGACCGAGAGGCTCGCGGTCATGCGCGCGGGATCGTTCTTGAGCGCATCGAGCACCGCTTGCGTGGCGATCTCGACCGCCTTCGGGCTGCTGGTGCACGGCTGCCAGCTCGCGGTGTGGATGCCGTCCTTGGGCGGAATCCAGCGTTTGCCTTCGACCAATGGGTAGATCTCGGGCTTGTCGCCGTGCTTCTCGGGATTGAAGACAGTCCCGAGCGCATGATGAAAACTCATCCGCAGGCTGCCGGCCAGCCAGGGGCGGCAGTTGAAGTCGGGCGTGTTCCAGAACCGCATCTCGAAGTCGGGATTCTCCAGCACGTCAATGCTGTCCGGCATCCTCCAGTCGGGCTTCGATGGAACGACCTCGCCCCATTCGCCCGGGCCGACCCAGTGCACGTCCACGAACTTCGTGAGGAAGTAATAGACCGGAAAGTCGGCGCCATAGACATCGTGCGACACCAACAGGCAGACATCCTTTCCTTCGAGCCTGTAAGGATACCGGATGACAAACGCATCGCGGCGTTTCCCCTCGAGCTGCTTCGCGATTTCGGCGGGTGCACGCGAAGCATCGGTGATTACAAACGTGACCTTGGCGCTCGAAGTTTCAAGCACGCCAATCCCCACCGGCTGGCCGAGCACGCGCGACAGGTAATTCGTCAGTAACTCGGCGGCGGGTTTCACCATGTCGTACGTCACCGGCCTCTCGGCCGCCTTGTACGAGACGAACCAGTTGGCGTCCGAAGCGGCGAGGATTGGGCTGCCGGGCATGCAGAGCAAGAGTAGTGTGAGACCGGCGCGCGTCGCAAGCGGGAAGCTTGCGCTACTAGTAGTCATACAGAAACTTGTCGGTGGGATCAGTGCTGCGTCGGTTGAATTGCTCGCGCGTCAGCGTGCCGGCATGTCCATCGGCGAACAGGAAATTCATGACATTGCGGTGATGCCAGGCGATGTACGCCGTGGAACTGGGTATGAAGAAGATGAACGTGGTGTAATTGTTGTTCTCGCCGAGCAACGCCGAGTCCCCGGGCCGGGTGAATTCCGACAGCTTCAACGGTTCGTCATACGTCAGGCATGGTAACGGCGAACAGTTGGCGGCGATGCCAAATCGGTACCGCGCGCCGCCGCTGGACTTGAGCGCGACGACATCGCCATAACTCAACCGCAGGCCGTAGCTGGTATAGACCTGCGGTGTTTCGTGGGCGGGACAGGTGAACACCGTGCGCGTGTTGTCGGTGTAGGCGGCGGAGAGGGGGGCGGCGACGTACGGGGAGATCAGTTTGTACCAGTAATAGTACTGGTCGGTCACGAGCACGTTGAAGTCGGGCGGCAACGAACCGCGGTTATCCTCGGCGTACAAGTGGATGCCCAGGCCGATCTGTTTCAGGTTGCTCAGGCACTTGGCCACCTTGGCCTGGTTCTTCGCGCCTTGGAGCGCGGGGAGGAGCAAAGCTGCCAGGATGGAGACGATCGCCACCACCACGAGCAGTTCGATCAACGTAAATCCGTCTTGGCGCTTTATCTTCGTTTCCACAACAGCAGTGCGCTCAGGCAGAGCAATCCTACCACCGATGGCTCGGGCGCGGAATGGAAATGATCGTACACCTGTTCCGCCGAGAGCGCATAGTTGTAGATCGCGACCTCGTCAATCTTGCCGTCCCAACTCGCGTAGAACGGAATGCCGGCGCCCGCACCGATGATCAGGCTGTCCGTGTTCTGGCTGATGGTGGCGACACCGGGAGTGGTAGTCGCTTTGAGGGTTCCATCCACGTACAGCTTGAGCAGCGTCCCGTCGAAGGTGCCGACAAAGTGGTGATACTGCGTCCCGAACCCCAGGGGGGTGCTGGCGGTTTTGAATGACAATGGGTTGTACGTGTCAATATAGACAAATATCTCCCCTTGATACGCGTAGATCCCGTAGCCGCTGCCCCAACTGCCGGGACTCTTCATAACCAACGGCTGGTAGTAATTGGGGGGAGCGACTGTGGGTGACTCGAGCGATGCCCAGGCCTCGATCGTCATCCCGGTGCTCAGATTGAGGCTGGCCGAGTGTGGCACTTCCACGCGCCCGCCGGAATTAACGTCGATTCCAGTGTTGGGATCGTAGAGCACCGCGCCCGGAGCGCCGAGCGTCACCACACCGGCAGGGTAGCCGCTGGGTTGGTTCGTGGTGTACGCGCCGTGGTTGTTGAACGCGGTCTCATCAAACGCCGTCGTCCCGCTGGATTCACCCAAACGCCAATACGCGACCGGGCCGTCGTTGAGAACCACATTCGTGTAGATGCCGAAGGCACCGAACGAAGCGGACGCTGCCGACAGCCAAACCACCGCGAACACCTGGATTGCTTTGGTTATAGTACCATTCATAACGAACTCCTTTGCTTTTGGTTCATGCTTCCGTCCGCCGACTGGTATTGCGGACGATGAGTTTGCCCGCCACGGTTTGTCGCAGCGGAAATTGTTGCCTGTGAATCCGCGCCATGATGCACTCGACCGCCTTCCGCGCCAAATCTTCGTAATCCCAACGCACCGACGTGAGCGGAAACCGGGGCGCGAGCGTGTCGTCGCACCCCACCAAACCGACCTCCTTCGGAACATGAATCCCGGCTTCAATCAGGCAGCCCAGTGCTCCCGCGGCAATCTCGTCGTTGGACCCGACCAACCCGAGCGGTCGCACCGGGGAGGAACGAAGTGCCTGCTCCGCCAGTTCGTGTCCGATCGCCACCAACTGCGCGTAATCGAAATAACGTTGCCGCGTAACCCCGCCTTCGCGGTTGCGCAGCGACTCGATCGTCTGCCATTCCAGCTTGCGATTCATCACCCAGGACGGATCGAACGCAATCCCATGTTCCTGCAACGCCCGACGAAATCCCTTCACCTTGTCCACATGCAGCGGCACGCCGCTCAGCGTTGCCATCAACAACCGCACCTCGCGACACCCCTGATCGAGAAGGTGGTTCGTCGCCAGATAAATCCCTTGAGCGCTGTCCATGTTCACCGTCGGCAATCCGAGTTCCGGCACGCTGCGGATCAACACGCATGGAAACTTGTCCCGGCGAATCTCGCGAAGGGGATGTTCGGGCGGTGCGTCCGAGAGGTGGACCAAGGTGGACTGGACGACCAAGCCGTCCACCTTGGCGCCGAGGAATTCGTTGATGGCTTCCATCTCTTCGTGCTCATCATCCTCGGACAGCAGAAAGAAGACGTTGTATCCGTGACGAAACGCCTCGCGATAGAGATGCTCCGCGACCAGAGCGTTCGTCGGAGACAGCACGCTCGGAATCACAAACCCGATGACATTCGTGGAGCGCGTCTTCAGACTTCGCGCAAGCCGGTTCGGACGATAGTGCAACTCACGGGCGCACTGGAGGATCCGCTGTCGCGTCTCCGTTTTCACCAGGGGCATGTTCCGCAGTGCCCTCGAAACCGTGGCGTGAGTGACGCCACATCGCTGCGCAATGGACTTGATTGACGACGCGCTCATTGATTCGATGATCACTTTATGTACACGTGTACATTTGAGAATACAAGCACAAAATCAAGGC
>CAZOTB010000094.1:0-14120 GCA_964582645.1 uncultured Verrucomicrobiota bacterium
CGAATCTGATGCGTGCGGCCGGTGTGCAACACGACACGCACGACATCGCACGCGGTCAGGCGCTCGATCACTTCGTATTCGGTGAGCGCGTCCTTCGCGCCGCGGACGTTCACGGCCATCTTCTGGCGATTGCGCGGGCTGCGTCCAATGGGGTCTTCGATCCGCCCTGCCATCCGGGGGAGATTGCCCCAGAGGATTGCCATGTATTCCTTGAAGATGCCGCGTCCTTGGAACTGTTCGATCAACGCACGGTGTGTCGCGTCGTTTTTTGCCACCACAAGGCAGCCGCTCGTGTCTTTGTCGAGCCGATGCACGATCCCGGGACGCGTCACGCCTCCAATGCCGGAAACCTGGCCGCGACAATGATGCAGCAATGCATGGACAAGCGTGTGTTCCTGGTGGCCGACAGCGGGATGAACGACAACGCCGGGCGGCTTGTTGATCACGAGCAGGTCGGCATCCTCGAATAACACGTCGAGCGGTACCTCCTCGGGCTTGAGATCGAGTTCCTTCAGAGGCGGAATCGTCACCGCAACCAGATCATCCTTCCGTAGCGATTGGCTTGGCTTCGATGCCGCGCTGTTCAGCGTCGCATGACCTTCGCGGATCAGTTTCTGACAGAACGCGCGTGACACGCCAGTGAGTTGTCGGTGCAAGACGACATCGAAGCGTCGCCCGTGAAATTCGGCGCTGACTTGGAAGGTGAGTTTCTGCGGGAGGACCATGTCAGGAGCGGGAAGAGGGTTCGGATGGTTGTGCTCGTTTTTGTAGGATGCGATGCCCCCGTGTGGCCACTCGGCCCTGAGCTCGTGGCCGAAGGGTTTCGGGGGTATCGTGCCGCGGGTTGGTGGGGGCGAAACGGCACGGCGCGATACCTACACGACAGGCATCGCGCCCTACAACAATTGGAACCATGTTCAACACGAGATTCTGGACCTCCCTCTCCTACCTCGCTGAGACAGGCGACACGCGCACCGGCCCGATCTTGATGCTTTCGCTTAGAATGCGCTGGCCGATCTTCCAGCGTTCGATTTCGAGGCCGAGCCGGGTCATCTGCGCATTCACCGCGTGCTTGTCTTTCTCGATAACTTCCTTGCGCTGGGAACGCACCGCGAGCTCCTTCAAGTTCTCCAACGAGGCCGCATACTCTTGGCGACGGGTGCGAGCCACTTCCAACCCGATGTCGAGCGACTTGAAATAGGCGTCCACTGTGTTCGTCAGGTTGCGATTCGCCTGCTCCAGCTTCAACTCCGCGTGGGCCACCGCGTTCGTCTCGTTCAACGCGCCGCGTTTGGCGAGAGCCAGTTCCTCGGTCGCTGTCTTCTGCGCCTGGTGCACCGTCAGCAACATGCTCGTGGCGGCCGAGGGATTCAATGCAATCTCAGGCGACGCCAGCCGGGCCAACTCGATCTTCACGAGCGCGGCGCGCAACTCCTCCGCCGGCAGCTTGCGGAGCGCATCCAGTTGCGCCACTCGATCTGTTTCCTCCTTCGTCGCGTCACGAATCCTCGCCTGCAACTCCGCCTCGTATTCCTTCGAGAGTTTGTACCGCGACGGCACGAAAGTATTGGTCTGCATTTGCTGCAACTCGGCGTTGAGGGCGTTGAACTTCTCCTGCGCGGCTTCGAGTGCTTTCTCGGCGCGCGCAATTTGTTCCGTGATCTGCTTGCCCGCGAGTTCCTCGGCCTTTGTCTTGAACCGACCGGCGAGGGTGAGCACGATCTGTTCGGACAGATCTGCACCTTCTGCGATGACGGCGAGGTGCAACGCGTCCACTTCCTGCGACGTGGTTGCGCCTTCGTTGGTCAACGTCAAAGTCAGGCGACGTGGCGAGGCGGCCAGGGACGATTTCAGGCGCGCAACCGCATCGAGCCGGGACATGGACCAGTGCACGGGCAGCTTCAGTTCGTCCACCACGGAGCCAAGCAAGGCTTCGGATTCGAACAACCTCAGTTGCTCTCCCACCCAGTTCGTCGAAACCGAATCCTCCAGCGGTAACGGGTTCGACACGTCGGCAAGGAGCAGGATCTCCAACTCGGCCCGGTAGCGCGGCTGGCCCTTGGAGCAGCCGAATACGGCGGCGACCGCCACGAGTACGATTCCCGTGATCCAGGTTCGTTTCATGGTTCGATCAACTCGTCCGCTGATGCTGTCTCCGCTGCCACAGCAGGCCGATCGCGACAACAAACATCACCACCGCGACCGCCTGCCCGGGCGTGAGCCAGCGATGCACATCATAGTCGCCACGGAAACATTCGACGCCGAAACGCCACAACGCGTACGTCAGCACGTACAGCCCGAAGACCTGACCATCAAATTTCCGTTTCGGATAAAACAACCACAAGCCGGCGAAGATGACGAGGTTGCCGAACGCCTCGTACAGTTGCGTGGGGTGCACGCCCACGCCGCGCGTCTCGTGCGTCATCGGGAAATGCACCGCCCATGGGTGCGGACACGGGTTGCCGTAACAACAGCCATTCATGAAGCACCCGAGCCGCCCGAACACGTGGGCGAATGCCACCGAAGGCGCCATCACGTCCGCGAGTTTCCAGAAATGCAGCTTTCGTCTTCGCACAAACCACACCGCCGTCAGCGCCGCCCCGATGAAACCTCCGTAAAACACCAACCCGCCGTGATCCACGCGGATGATCTCGATCGGGTTCGCCGCAAATTCCTCCCAGCTTCCAATGACATAGAAGGTGCGCGCGCCGATGATCCCGGCCACGATCATCCAGATGCCGAGGTCCATCACGACTTCCGGCTGCAGTCCGATCCCGCGCACCCGTTGGGCGGCCACCCACATCCCTGCGAGAAATCCGATCGCCACCAACACGCCGTACCAATGCACGGTGAGCGGCCCGAGTTTGAAAGCGATGGGATGCACGCGCGCAAATTAGCCGGTCGCTTGCAGAGACGCAACGCCAAGATGCCGCGCCAATAGCGTTGCTTCCGACCGGCCAGTCAGCTATGAATCGCTGCCGGCAAAGGTTCGTGAAACGATCCGTTGTTCGGGTACATCGAAACGAACGCCTCCAGCACAGAGACATAATTATGGCCAAGCCCATCTCCGTCGAGAACGTCGTGCGCCAGCGGTACAGTCGTGGCGCGAAACAAAGGGTGCCGGCGTTGTGTTGCCCGGTCAGCTACAACACGCAATTCCTCAAACGGATTCCTTCGGAGATCATCGAGCGCGACTACGGCTGCGGCGATCCGTCGAAACACCTCCGGCCCGGCGAGACTGTGCTCGATCTCGGCAGCGGCGGCGGAAAGATTTGTTACATCGCTGCGCAGGTCGTCGGAGCGAAAGGACGCGTCATCGGCGTGGACATGAACGACGACATGCTGGCCCTCGCCCGCAAGTATCAGCCGGCGATGGCGCGCCAACTCGGCTACAACAATGTCGAGTTCCACAAAGGCAGGATTCAGGACCTTGCTCTCGATCTCGAAGTGTTTGAGCGTCACCTTGCGAGCCATCCCGTGCGCAGCGCATCGGATTGGCTCGAAGCGCAGTCGCACGCCGAGTTGTTGCGGCAAACCCGGCCGATGATCGGGGAATGCGCCGTGGACGTGGTGGTCTCGAATTGTGTGCTCAACCTGGTTGAGAACTCGGACAAGCGGCAGTTGTTCGCCGAGATTTACCGCGTCCTCAAACGCGGCGGGCGCGCAGTCATCAGCGACATCGTCAGCGACGAAGATGTGCCACGCGCGATGCAAAGCGACCCCGAGTTGTGGAGCGGGTGCATCAGTGGCGCGTTTCGCGAGGATCTCTTTCTCAAGGCGTTCGAGGATGCGGGCTTCTACGGAATCCGAATCCTGGAGCGCGACGAAAAACCATGGCGTACGGTGAAGGGCATCGAGTTCCGCTCGATGACCGTCGAGGCGTACAAGGGCAAGGACGGCATCTGCCTCGAGCGCAACCAGGCCGTGATCTACAAAGGCCCGTTCCGCGAAGTGCTCGACGACGACGGCCACCGGATCCGCCGGGGTGTGCGGTTTGCGGTCTGTGATAAGACTTATCAGATCTACACGCGCGAGCCGTATCGATCGCATTTCGAGCCTGTGGCGCCGCGAAAGGAAGTAGCGCGATCGCATGCGAAACCGTTCTATTGCGGTCGCACCGAACCGAGGCATCCGCGCGAGACCAAAGGCTTGCGATACAAAGCCACGACCGTGGCGAACAACAACGGCAGCGCGTGCGGGCCGAGTTGTTGCTGAAACTGAGTTACTCGATTTGTGATCCGATCGGATCACAAATCGAGCAGGCGAACCCCCGACATGGAACAACGCAAACGAATCGTCATCATCGGCGCAGGTCCGATCGGACTGGAAGCGGCGCTGTACGGCGCTGTCCTTGGCTACGACGTGCGCGTGTTCGAACGAGTCGAAATCGGCGGCAACGTGCGCGATTGGGGACATGTGCGGATGTTCTCACCGTGGAAGATGAATGTCACTCCGCTGGGTCGCTTGAAGATCGCAGCACGTTCGTGGAACGACGACAACTGCCCCACCGGGAAGCAGTTTGCTGACGACTACTTGCAGCGGCTCGCAGAAACCTCCGAACTGAAGGGGAAGATATTCACGGGCACAACGGTCGTGCAGGTGGGCCGACAGCGCCAACTCAAACACGATTGCATTGGCGACCCGCAACGCGCGGACTCGCCCTTCCGCGTCCTTGTCCGTCACGCGAGTGGCAAGGAAGTGGTTGTTGAGGCCGACATTTTAATGGATGCGTCGGGCGTTTACTCGAACCCCGGATACATGGGGGACGGCGGCATCCCGGCCGTTGGCGAACTGGCCAATCGCCATCGCATCACCTACCGGCTCGACGACGTGCTCGGCATGGACCGGGCAAAGTACGCGGGCAAGACCACGCTGTTGGTCGGCGCGGGACACTCCGCTGCGACGACAGTGGTCGCACTGAAAGCCCTGTGCGAAGCCGAGCCGAGGACGCGCGTGGTCTGGGCGGTGCGCGCGAATCGGAAGGCGCCCTACGATGTGAATGGCCACGATCCGCTCGTCGAGCGCGGTTTGTTGACGAGGAAGGCAAACGAGCTCGCCGAAGGCTCGCATCCGAAAATCCGGTACCTCTCGGGTCATACCGTCCAGGGCGTCGCGTTCGATGGCGACAAGGAGATGTTTCAAGTGACACTGCACAATGGTCGCGCACCACTCAAGCTGACGGTGGATCGGATCATTGCGCAGGTCGGGCTCGGCCCCGACAACAGCCTCTATCGCGCGCTGCAAGTGCACGAGTGTTACGCCACGCGCGGGCCGATGCAACTTGCGGCGGCGTTACTCGGAGAGAACGCGAAGGACTGCCTGACGCAGGGAGGCAAAGGCGCGGAACTATTGCGAACACCCGAGCCGAACTTTTTCATCATCGGTCACAAAAGCTACGGCACACGACCGAACTTCCTGCTGCGCGTCGGCCACGAACAGGTGCGCGACGTCTTTCAGTTGATCCAGTCCGATCCGCAGCTCGATTTGTATTCCCGGGCGACGCATGAAACATCCGTTCCTGCCACTTCGCTCGCTCGATAACCTCTGGTTTCAAGTCGCGGGCACATTGTGCAACCTGCGTTGCAGTCACTGCTTCATTTCGTGCAGCCCCGAGAACGATTCCTTTGGCCACCTTACGCTCGCGGAAGTGAACATGCGCCTCGAGGAATCGCGGAAGCTCGGCGTGAAGGAGTACTACTTCACCGGCGGCGAACCGTTCGCCAACAAGGAGATGCTGCAGATCCTCGAAGCGACGCTCCGATACGGCCCCGCCACGGTGTTGACCAATGGCACGCTCATCACGTTGCCGGTGGCGAAGCGACTCGCCGAGATGTCCGAAACTGCGCTCTATTCACTCGAAATCCGCGTCAGCATTGATGGATTCAGCGCCGAGACGAATGACCCGATCCGCGGCGCCGGCACGTTCGTGCGGGCGATGCGTGGTGTGAAACATCTCGTCGAGGCGGGACTGCTGCCGATCATCACCGCCATGCGATCATGGCCGATTGAGGACGACGATCTCCACCTTGCCGGCTTCCGCAAGACGCTCCGGGACCTCGGCTACGATCGTCCGCGATTGAAGCTGCTGCCGTCGCTCAAACTCGGCGCGGAGGCGATCCGCACTCGTGGCTACAACGACTCGGAAGTCGTGACCGAAGAAATGATGGCCGGTTACGATGGCGATCAGTTGATTTGCGCCCACAGCCGGATCGTCACCGACAAGGGAGTGTATGTGTGCCCGATCCTGATTGATGCACCGGATGCCCGATTGGGTGCGACGCTTAAGGACGGACTGTCCGGTTACGCACTTCGTCACAAAGCCTGTTACACCTGCTGGCAGTTCGGTGCGATTTGTTCGAATGCCACTGCCTCACCGCGACAAGTTTGAGCCATGAATCGCATCGCTCTCTTCGGTGGCATCTATAATAACTACCTCGCACTAGAGGCGGCCATCACCGACGCGCGGCGACGCGGCTGTGAGCGGATGTATTGCCTGGGCGATCTCGGCGCGTTTGGTCCCTCTCCCGATCGCGTGTTCCCCCTGCTCGTCGAACACGGCGTCGTCACGATGCAGGGGAACTACGACAACTCGATTGGCAATGACCTGAACGATTGTCAGTGCGGCTACACCGATCCGCGCGACAACTACTTTGCGAAGCTCAGTTACGACTACACCTACACGCACACAAGCCCGCAATGGAAAGCGTGGATGAGATCACTCCCGGCAGAAATCCGTCTCTGCGTCGGTGGTCGGCGAGTATTGATGGCGCACGGTTCGCCGCGCAGGATGAACGAGTTCCTCTGGGAAAGCACAACGCCGACGCACTTTCTGGAAAAACTATGCGACGACTTCGGCGCGGATGTGATTCTCGCCACGCACACGGGGATTCATTGGAAACGCGAGTTGCCGGACCAGCGACTGTTCGCGAACGTCGGCGTGCTTGGCCGACCCGAGAATGACGGCAGCACCAACGTGTGGTACGCAATCCTTGAAGCCAATTCGTCGCTGGACGTTCAGTTCATTCCCGTTGCCTACGACCACGAAAGGCTTGCGTTCGAGATGAATGAGGAAGGTATCTGCAAGGAGTTTATCGAAACCATCCGGACGGGTTGGTGGACGACCTGCCTGGAAATCCTGCCTGCGAAAGAGCGAAAGCGAGGCCGATTCTGAAACCCAAACCGCTCCTCTCAAAAGCGCGCGCCGCCCGTCGGAACGCCTACGCGCCCTATTCGCGGTTCCGCGTCGGCGCGGCGCTGCTCACCGCTTCGGGCAAAGTGTTCACCGGATGCAACGTCGAAAACGCCTCCTACGGCCTGACCATTTGCGCAGAACGAACCGCCGTGTTCGCAGCCGTCGCGTCGGGCGAGAAGCAATTCGAGGCAATCGCCATCTCGGCGCAAGCTGCCGGTGCCGTGCGCCCGTGTGGCGCATGTTTGCAGGTGCTCGCCGAGTTCGCGCCACGGCTCCGGGTGATCATCGCGAACGGAAGCAAGATCGAGGAGTTCTCCCTGTCCGACTTGCTGCCACAGCGGTTCCGCTTTAAGAAGTAGCCATGTCCATCTCCACCAAGACCGGTGACGGCGGCACGACGGCGCTCATGTACGGACGGCGCGTGTCGAAAACAGATCCGCGCGTCGAGGCGTACGGCACCGTGGACGAGTTGAACGCTGCAATCGGCGTCGCGCGCTCGGTATGCAAAGACAAGTGGACGGCCGAGCGGCTGATCGAGATTCAGAAGGAGTTGGTGATCCTGATGGGTGAATTGGCGGTGGCAGACGAAGATCGCGACCGCTACAAGAAGCAGGGATACAAGTTTGTGAGCGAGGAGATGGTCGAACATCTCGGCAAGTGGGTGAAGCACGTCGAGTCCGAACAACCGAAGTTCGACGGCTGGGCCACGCCGGGCGCAACGCCCACAGCCGCCGCGCTCGACGTGGCGCGGACAGTGTGTCGGCGAGCCGAGCGGCGCGTCGTTGCGCTGGGTGAGGAACGAAAGAAGTTGAATCCCGAGGTGGTGAAGTACCTCAACCGCCTCGCAGACCTGCTTTGGTTGATGGCGCGAAGAGAGGAATCCAGAGCCAACTGACTGCATGGGGAGACGACTCAAGGAGTTGCCCCCAGTCTGCGTGCCCTATTATGGTTGACTTCCCGGGTCGCGTGTCCTACACACCGAGTCGAATCTGGAGGCGGGGAGTGAACGCGCGACCACACAATACGAGTGTGCGGCTCTCAGGGGGAGAAGTCTTGCTCCTGCGGTGTCCGGTCCGTAGGGACCGGACGTCGGCGCGCGGTGTCCCTCAACTTCAGACTAACCCGGATCATCCCATGAAACCAAAATGCGTCTCCCATGTGATCGCAAACGCCCTCTTGCTGCTCTGTGTTCTGGCAACGCTCGTGCCGTCGAGCACCAACGCTCAGGGACCAATTACCTCGGGAGAAACGCTGACCGGCAACATTTCCACGCCGGGCGACTCCGACTCCTGGACGTTCTCCGCCAATGTCGGCGATGCCATCGTGGTGCGGTCAGGGCAAATCACGGATACCAACGGTTTGTTCAACCCCCAGGTCCGGCTGTTGGGCCCGACCGGCACGCAACTCGGCCTGAACGCCGGGTCGCTGGCGTCCGAGGTGGCGGTGACCGCGACCAACAGCGGCACGTTCACGGTGGTGGTCACCGACGCCAACCTGGGTTTTTCGGGCGATTCCACCAACAACGTCGGCACGTACCGCCTCACGCTGGCCAAGACGGGAGATCCGGTCGTGGTCTCCCCCGGCGACGAAGGCGGACCATTGTCGAACGGAGAGACCCATACCGGCACCACGGACACCGGCGATCTGGACGTATGGACTTTCACCGCCAATGCCGGCGAGAGCTTTATTGTGCGGATGGGCGAAGTAACGGACGCCAACGCGCGATTCAATCCTCAAGTCCGCGTGTATGGGCCTACTGGGCTCTTGCTCGGATCGAACCAGCAGACGCTTGCGGCAGAGGTAGCCGCGACCGCAACGAACGCCGGCACGTTCACGGTGGTCGTGGGCGACGCCAACCTTGCATTGTCAGGCGACTCGATCGGGGATACCGGCACCTATCGGCTGACTCTGGCGAAGTCGCCGGGAGCATTCGTAGTATCGGCGGGCGATGAGGGCGGGGCGCTCACCAATGGAGCAACGCACGAGGCTACCATCACACGCGGCGATCTGGACATGTGGAGTTTTACGGCGAATGCCGGCGAAGGCATCGTCTTGCGCATGGGCCAACTCACGGACACTAACAATCTTTTCAACCCCCACATCCGACTCTACAGCCCTACCGGCGTCTTGCTTGGCTCGAACGCCGGGGGGGCGCTGGCGTCCGAGGTGGCCGTGATCGCGACCAACAGCGGCACGTTCACGGTGGTCGTCAGCGACGCAGATCTTGCCTTCTCGGGCGACACCATCGGAGATGTCGGCACGTATCGGCTGACTCTCGCTCACGCACCCGAAGCATTTGTGGTTTCTGCTGGCGATGAAGGCGGCGCGCTTTCCAATGGAGGAACGCATCCGGGAACGATCACTGTAGGCGATGCGGACTTGTGGAGTTTCTCTGCGAATACGGGCGACCGCATTGTGGTGCGAGTGGGCGAAGTGACGGATGACAGTAGTTTTCATCCCCAGGTACGGGTGTACGGTCCCACGGGCGCCTTGCTCGGGTCCGACGCTCAGTTTGCCGCTTCCGAGGTGACAGTGACCGCGAGCAACACCGGCCCGTTCACGGTCGTGATCACCGACGCCGATTTGAACAGCGCGTCAACAGATTCCTTCGGCAACACCGGCACCTATCGGCTGCACCTGGCTGTATCGCCCGGCGCGTTCATCGTGCCCGGCGGCGATGAAGGCGGCGCGATCGCCAACGGCGGCACCCAATCTGGGACGATTCATTTGGGCGACCTGGACATGTGGAGTTTCAGCGCCAATGCCGGGGACAGCATCATCGTGCGAGTGGGAGAAGTAACCGACGACGGTAGTTTCCATCCTCAGATACGTGTGTACGGCCCGACAGGCGTTTTGGTCGGGTCGGATTCCCAATTCGTTGCTTCCGAGGTGGCAGTGACCGTGAGCAACACCGGTCCATACACGGTGGTAGTGAGCGACGCTGACCTGAACAGCGCTTCGGGGGATTCCCTCGGCAACACCGGCACCTATCGGCTGCATCTGGCCGTATCCCCGGGCGCGTTCATCGTGCCCGGCGGCGATGAGGGAGGCGCGCTCACCAATGGTGCGACTCACGAAGGAACAATCCACCCCGGCGATCTGGACATGTGGAATTTTGCCGCCAATGCCGGTGATGCCATCGTGATTCGAATGGGGCAATTGATTGATACCAACAACCTGTTCAATCCGCAGATTCGCCTCTACGGTCCCAACGGTGCGCTCGTGGGGGCCAACTCGACGTCGCTGGCTTCGGAAGTCGCCGCGACGGCAACCAACAGCGGCACGTACACGGTGGTGGTCAGCGATGCCAACCTTGCTCTTGGCGGTGACACGATCGGCAACGCCGGAACCTACCGGCTGCACCTGGCGGTTTCGCCGGGAGCGTTTGTGGTTTCCAGTGGCGATGAAGGTGGTGCGCTCACCAATGGCGCGATCCACGAAGGCGCGATTCATCTCGGCGATCTGGATATGTGGAGTTTCACGGCGAATGCGGGTGACAACATGGTTATCCGCTGCGGACAGGTGACGGATGACAATGGCGTTTTCCATCCTCAAGTACGCTTGTATGGCCCCACGGGTGTACTGCTCGGATCCAATATCGGGACGACCGCTTCCGAGGTGGCTGTGACTGCGACCAACAGCGGCACCTACACGGTAGTGGTGAACGACGGCAACCTTGGTTTCGGCGGCGACACGCTCGCCGACACCGGCACCTATCGTCTGCACCTGGCTCTGTCACCGGGAGCGTTCGTCATCTCCAACGGCGACGAAGGCGGTACGCTCATCAACGGAGCGACACAGCAAGGAACGATTCACGTGGGCGATCTGGACATGTGGAGTTTCACAGCGATGGCTGGCGAGAGCCTCGTGGTGCGCATAGGGCAAGTGACCGACACCAACAATCTGTTCCATCCCCAGGTGCGCCTGTACGGCCCCACCGGCGCGTTCCTTGGGTCGAACAACGGAACGACCGCAGCCGAAGTGGCTGTGACTGCAACCAACAGCGGCACTTTCACAGTAGTGGTTGGCGATTCCAACCTTGCCTTCGGTGGCGACACGATTGGTGACACTGGTACATACCAGATTCATCTTGCTCGAGTCCGTTGTTCGTTCGTGATCGGAGATGAAGGCGGCGTGTTGACGAACGGAGCCACGCGCAATTCCACGATCCATATCGGCGACCTCGATACGTGGGAGTTCTGGGCCAACGCCGGCGACAGCATTTCGATCACCATGGCGCAGGTGACCGACGACGGCAATTTCAACCCATGGATTCGGTTGTATCGCCCCAACGGCACGCTGCAAAGCACGGTCGCGAACGCCTCGACCGCAGTCGTGAACGTCACCGTGACCAACAGCGGTCCGTTCACAATCGTGGCAAGCGACCAGAACCTTGCCTTCTCCGGCGACTCACTCGGCAATACCGGCACCTACACCATCACCATGACGGGTAATTCCGGTGCGCCGCCGATCACCTGCAATCTATCACCCGCGCTGGCCACCAACGTTTTTGGGGCGTTTGCGACCGCGACTGCCACGGTCCTGACCAACAACGGGCCGATCGCGTGCATCGCAGTGAGCTTCAACGTGATTTCCGGACCCAACGTCGGCGAATCGGGCGAGGGCCTGACCGATGGTGGCGGAGCGACCACATTCAACTACACCGGCAACGGCGGCCTGGGCACAGATGTCGTTCAGATTACCGGAGCGGTGGCCGGGCAAGCGTTCACCTGCACCGCCACACGGGTTTGGGTCGCGTATCCGCCCGGCGACGTCAACGGCAGTTTCACGGTTACGGGCGCGGACTCTCTCCTGATCAACCAGGTGTTGGTCGGCCTGCGCAGCAATACGCACCCGATCTTCGCCGTGACCGGCTTCTCCAACGGCGACGTGAACAGCACCGCCAGCGTTACCGGCGCGGACTCGCTATTCATCAACCAGGTCATCGTGGGCCTGCGGTCGTTCCTCGTGACCCGGACCCTGCCCGGTTCGCACAGCAGCAACGAAACGACAACAGTCACCATCTTCGGCATCGGCTTCCCCACCAACGGCGCGGTGACCGGCGTGACCATCGGCGCGCCGGTGAACCTGACGTTGAGCAACGTCGTCGTGGTCAGCCGGGAACAGATCACTGCCATAGTACCGCCCGGCGGCGGGTTGGGGACGGGCACGGTGAGCGTGGCGGCCACGTCCACCAACGGCGTGGTTTCGTTCGGACGCTTTATCAACCACTAACTATCAACCACTAACTGCACGAGTCGTAGTTGCTGTAGAAGCCGCCTTCCCGGCAGCATGGCCCCGTGTCCAAGTCGTGCAGAGATCGCCGCCGGGACGGAGGCCAGTACAACCGTGGCACCGTCAGAACGCACACCATTGCCTGCAACCCTTAATTTTCTTGTATTAGAGCCGGGTATCCTATACGAGTGTTTCCTTCGACTTGGGGTGTCAGATGACAGTTAAACAAGAACGATGGATATGGGCTGCCTTGGGTGTGTCCCGCAACGACATACAACTGTTGGGTTCGAGGAAGCACACGCGAGTGCTGCGTGGCGTCTTCGCCGTCCTGACGTGCAGCCTTCTGCTGTCGTCGCTGGGGAAAGCCGCCAACGCGGCGACGGTCCAGCTCGGTAGCGCCACCGTGACCAATGGTCAGAGTTTCAACCTGCCACTGACCATTGACAGCGGTACGGACCCATTGGGTTCGTACACGCTTTACATCAACTTCAACACTGGTGTAGTGCAGGTCACAGGCGCACTCGGCGGCACGAACCAATTCTCCGACTCCCCCACGATCAACACCATTTTCCCCGGCCAGATCGCCCTCATCGGGCAAAACACCTCGGACTTGAACCTGCCGACGGGATCGGTGCTGGTCGCGCAGATTCAGATGACGGCGGTCGGCGCACCCGGGACATCGTCCCCGATGGCGGTGGATCCAAACAACCCCACCAATGAAGTAGCCGACACCGTCGGCAACGGCCTGTCCATCTCGACTCTGGATGGCCTGGTTCAGGTCGTATCGCCTCCACAGTTGGTGGTATCCCCAACGAGTCAGAACTTCGGCACCTTGATCATCGGCCAGACCAACACCCAGCCGTTCTCGGTGATCAACACCGGCGGCCTGACCCTGACCGGCAGCGTCGCGGTATCGAGTCCGTTCGCGATCAACAGCGGGACTCCGTACAACGTCGCGCCCGGCCAGACCGGCACGGTCAACGTCAGTTTCATTCCGGTGACGGCGGGCACGTTCAGCAACAATCTCGTCTTCACCAGCAACGGCGGCAATTCCACCAACCTCGTCACCGGCGTCGGCATCACGCCCGCCAAACTCGGAGTGACGCCCGCGAGTTTCAACTTCGGCACCATCGCCACCGGCACGACCGCGCAAACCAGCTTCGTGATCACCAATCAAGGCGGCGCCGCGTTGAGCGGCACGGCCACGGTGGCGTCGGCGTCGTTCACGATTCTTTCCGGCACGCCCTACAACGTCGCCGGCTTCGGCTCGACCAACCTGGCGGTGCGATTCAACCCCATCACCGCGGGTTCGTTCAGCAACGACATCGTCCTTACCAGCAACGGCGGCGGAACAAACGTCCCGGTTCTCGGCACGGGGGCCATCATACCGGTGGCGGGTTTCACCGGGACGCCGACCAACGGGTTGGTGCCGTTGCTGGTGACCTTTACTGATACCTCGATCGGCACGATCACGAATCGCTTCTGGAACTTCGGCGACGGCACGACGACGAATACGGCCTCGACCAACGTGGTGAAGACCTACACGGTTGCCGGCACGAATACGGTGACGTTGATCGTGAGTGGCCCGGTCGGCGTGAGCACGAACGTTCGCACGAACTACATCGTGGTGACCAACCTGCCTCCACAGTTGGTGGTATCCCCAACGAGTCAGAACTTCGGCACCTTGATCATC
>CAZOTB010000094.1:14220-24232 GCA_964582645.1 uncultured Verrucomicrobiota bacterium
GGCCAGACCAACACCCAGCCGTTCTCGGTGATCAACACCGGTGGCCTGACCCTGACCGGCAGCGTCGCCGTTTCCAGTCCGTTTGCGGTGAGCAGCGGGAGTCCGTACAACGTTGCGCCCGGCCAGACCGGCACGGTCAATGTCAGCTTTATCCCGGTGACGGCGGGCACGTTCAGCAACAACCTCATCTTCACCAGCAACGGCGGCAATTCCACCAACCTCGTCACCGGCCAGGGCGCATTCGTGCCGGTGGCCAGCTTCACCGCCGCGCCGGTCACCGGCAGGGCGCCGCTCACGGTCACCTTCACCGATACCTCGACGGGCACGATCACCAACCGCTTCTGGAACTTCGGCAACGGCGTGACGACGAACACCCTCTCGACGAGCGTGACGAACACCTACAGCCTCGCGGGCACAAACACCGTGACCTTGATCGTCAGCGGTCCGGTCGGGGTGAGCACGAGCATGCAGCCCAATCTGATCAGCGTCATCGTGTATCCCCCCGGCGACGTCAACGGCGACCAGCGCGTCACGGGCGCCGACTCCTTGCTCATCAATCAGGTCGTCGTCGGCCTGCGCAGCAACACGCATTCGATCTTCGCCGCGGCAGGCTTCGCCAATGGCGATGTGAACACCAACAATGTTGTCAGCGGTGCCGATTCGTTGCTCATCAACCAGGTCGTGGTGGGTCTGCGGGCGTACATCACGACCCGGATCCTGCCGGCGTCGCACAGCACCAACCAGGCGACGCCCGTGACCATCTACGGCATCGGGTTCCCGACGAACTTTGTGCCGACCGTGACCATCGGCCCGCCGGTAAGCTTGACGCTGACCAACGTCGTCGTCGTCAATCGCGAGCAAATCACGGCCACGGTTCCGCCCGGCGGCGGACTCGGCACCGGCACGGTGAGCGTCGTCTCCTCGCCCACTAACGCCGTGCTCTCCTTCGGACGATTCATCAATCAGTAGGCGAAGCACGCGGAGGGCGAACAGAAGATCGTGAAGAACGCAAAGGTTTCGATCTTTGCTACCTTTGAGGTCTTCTGTTCAAGTCATAGGGAGCCTTCCATGCCACTCCCACGCCGCCGCGAAAGGCAGATTCAAATTGACTTGCAGGACATTCCCGACTACACCTGCGAGCAGATTGCGGGGGGCGTAGTTGAGTACGTTGTCCGAACTGAAACTCGGTTGTTTGTTTCCATCCGTCTGAGGAGGGCCTTATGAGAAATCCATTTTCCCATTTTCATGCGCGCGCGTCGTTTACGTTGTCTGCTGTCTGCGTGAGTTGCTTCCTGCTGGCAGCCCCGGCTTCGCGCGCCGCTGGTCCCGCGTTCGACGAGGCTGCCGCCGATGCGTACGACGATGGATGGCAGACGGGCGACAACGGCGGATTCGGCTTCGGCGCGTGGACGCTCGGCTCGGACGGTGGCGGCACGAACGACACCGGACATTTCATCGCCAGTTCGACGGGCAACGGCGACGGCGACACGGCACCGCCCGTCGGCGACATTGATACCGGCGGTCGTGCCTGGGGCATGTTTGCGAACAGCGGAAAACTCGCCGATGCGTTTCGTTCCTTCAACGGGCCGCTTGCCATTGGACAATCCTTCTCCATCGCGTTCGACAACGGGTTCATCGACAACGGCACGGTGGGGCTCTCGCTGCAGAGCGCCTCGGGGGAAAATCGTCTCGAGTTCTTCTTCGTCGGCGGACAGACCACCTACACGATCCAGCTCGGCAACACTTCGATTGATACCGGCATCGGCTTCACCGATGAAGGCGTCGAGGTGGTGTTCACGCTGACCGACACCAACACGGCCAGCCTCGCAGTTGCTCCGCTGGGCGGCACGCCGCAGGTATTCACGAACCTGTTGCTCTCCGGCACCGCCGATTCGGGCGTCGAACGCGTCCGTCTCTTCAATGCCAACGCCGGTTTCGAGGCATCGCACGATTCGTATTTCAACCGCATGCGCATCTTCAGCGCGGACACGGTGGTCGTGAACACGAACGATACCGGAGCCGGCTCGCTGCGTCAGGCGATTCTCAACGCCAACGCCAACAACGGCCCGGACATGATCCTGTTTGCCATCCCGCCGTTCGACGGCGGCGTCAAAACCATCTCGCCCGCCTCCGTTCTTCCCGCGATCACGGGCCCGGTGGTGTTGGACGGCCTGAGCCAGCCCGGCGCCAGCGCGAACACGTTGCCCAACGGCAACAACGCAAATCTGCTCGTGGAACTCGATGGCAGCCAGGCGGGAGGCGGAGCGCACGGATTGACCATCAACGCCGCCCACTGCCTCGTGCGCGGCCTGGTCATCAACCGCTTCGATGTCAACGGTATCGGCATCGACAGCGAACTCGCGACCAACAACATCATCGCCGGCAATTTCATCGGCACGGACCCGACCGGCACGGTGGACCTCGGCAACGGAGGACATGGTATTTCGACCGTTACGGCGGGCAATCTTTTCGGCGGACTGTCTCCGTCCGCTCGCAACGTCATCTCCGGCAACGGCGACGACGGCATCGCCATCGCCGGTGAACGGAACGTCGTGCGCGGCAATTTCATCGGCACCGACGCCAGCGGCACCAACGCACTCGGCAATACCGGCACCGGCGTCGCTGTCCGCAATGCCGAGTCCACGAGCAATCTCATCGGCGGCAACGCTCGCGGCGCGCGCAACATCATCTCCGCCAACGGCGTGCATGGAGTCTCGTTTGGGGACAACGCCCACCAGAACGCGGTGCAGGGCAACTTCATTGGCACGGACGTCAGCGGCACCATGGCACTGGGGAACGGCTTACTCCAGCCGGGGGTGCCGAGCGCGGGCGTGTTCGTCGGCACCGGTGCCAACAACAACCGGGTCGGCGGCGGGTTTGCGGGCGAAGGCAACCTCATCTCGGGCAACAACCTCGGCGTCAACATCACCCACAGCAGCACCACCGGCAACATCGTCCGTGGCAATTTCATCGGCACGGACGTGACCGGACAGTCCGGCATCAGCAACACGATGGCCGGCATTCTCATCTTCAACAATGCGAGCGGCAACATCATCGGCGGAACGTTTTCGGATCAGGGCAACCGCATCGCGTTCAATGGCAGTCATGGAATCAAGATGGATTCGGGCACCAACAACGCGCTGCTCGGCAACTCGATCTTCACGAACCGCTTTCTCGGCATTGACCTCGGCGCAAATGGCACCACGGCCAACGACCCGGGCGACGCCGACGAAGGGGCGAACCATTTTCAAAACTTCCCCGTGCTCACCAACGCGGTCGGCAGCGCCAATCAAACGCGAGTGCAGGTTTCGCTCAACAGCGCCGCCACGACGGAATACCGGATCGAGTTGTTCGCCAACGCCGCCTGCGACAACACCGGCTTCGGCGAAGGACAAACCTTCCTCGTCGCAACCAACGTGACCACCGACGCCAACGGCGACGCGGTTTTCTCGATGGAATTTCCGCTGATACCTCCCGGTTTGTTCCTCACCGCCACCGCCACCGATCCCGACGGGAACACCTCCGAGTTCTCCCGCTGCGTGCCCGTGCCCGTTTATCCGCCGGGCGACGTCAACGCCAGTTTCACGGTGACGGGGGCCGATTCGTTGCTCATCAACCAGGTGATCGTCGGTCTTCGCAGCAACACGCACCCGATCTTCGCCGGGACCGGCTACGCCAACGGCGATGTGAACCAAAACGGCACCGTCAGCGGCGCCGACTCCTTGTTCATCAACCAGACCATCGTTGGCCTGCGCGCGTACCTGACGACGAAGATCGTGCCCGGCGCGCGCCCGGCCAATGTGCCCACGCCCGTGGCGATCTTTGGCATCGGGTTCCCGACCAACGAGGTGCCGGTGGTGCAGATCGGTTCGCCGGTGGACCTGATGTTGAGCGATGTCGTCGTGATGAATCGCGAGTTGATCACCGCGGTGGTCCCGCCCGGCGGCGGCTCGGGCACCGGCGTGGTCGAGGTCATTTATGCCTCGACCAACGGCGTGGTTTCGTTCGGACGGTTCATCAATCCGTAAGCTGGAGCATTTCGGCGCCCATGCCGACGGCCACGCCGATCTTTCCGTGCTTGCGGACTGCATTGATGACCGCTTCCAGATCTTTGCCTGACGTCTCTTTGTTGCGCGGCGCGTTCATCTGGTAGCCGCGGCGCAACATCACATCGTCGGGACCGAGAAAAAAGGCGTCCACCCCCGGCACGGCGGCGATATCACCCCGGCGGCACCCATGTCGAGCGCCAGCCCGATTCCACCGAACTCATGCGACGGCACGCGCACCATAAGCAAAATTGTGGATGTTCCGAGAACTTACAACTTTCTGGGGCGGGACGATCCTGGTCGGGCGAAACCCGCTATGGCAGGTCCCACGATTTGGAGTAGCTGCCGCGATAGACCTCGCCGACGTTGTAGATCGTGTCCACCTGAGGGAGCCCGTCGAAGTTCCACGACATGATGTCGAGGTGGTGATGCCATTCCGCGTGGCCGTCGAGGTAGAGGATGTTACTCCCTCCACGATGGCGACGCGAGACGGGCCGGATCTGGTTCGCATTTGCGCCAGAACCCCAGAGGAGCGTGGACCAGGAATCATAGCCGTTGTCGGCGTCGGCGGGTTGCGCGAGGCCGCTGTAGCCGCTGTCGGCGAACCAGACTTTGAGGGCCGCGTTGCTGATCTCGGAGAGGTTCAATCCGACACCAAGACCGCCGGTGCTCATTTCGTGATTCATCCCGCACGCCGGATAGTACTGCTGCACCGGGTAGGGCGATGGCGGTTGGGCCCACGAGTGACGAATCATCCGTTGTCGCGAACACCCGAGCACCTAGAAGTTTCGTCCGCCGTACTCGAAGACGGCATCGAGCCAGATGCCGGCAGGAAAGTTGGGCGCCACGATCTGCGCGCACCATGGGTTGGGACACGGTTCCCACATCCAGCCAATGAAGCGGCCGTTGTAATCGGTAGTGTAGGCCACGGCGGCGATGCCGACCTGACGTATGTTGGAGAGACAGCGCGCGGTCCAGGCGGATTCTTTGGCGTTCTTGAGCGCGGGAAGGAGGATGGCAGACAGAATGGCGATCACTGCGACGACAACCAACAGCTCGATCAATGTAAACGCGCGCCGCCTCATCGTCTCCGAAGGAGAATCAATCCCCCGAGCGCGAGCAACGCCAGACCCGAAGGCTCGGGAGCGACCCAGAGCACGCTGTTGTAACGCACGTCATGATCGGCCGTCGAATTGGCGGCATCGCCAAACAGAACGCGCGTGGCCGCGACGGAGAACCCACCCCAGCCTCCGATCGCGAGTGAGCCATCCACGTAGAGATCGGACGTACCTGCGAGCGGGCTGTAGGCAAGCAGATAATCATGGTAGCCGGTATTGCCAGCCCCCTCGAGTGTGAACGTCGGTCCTGCGGAGCCGTTGAACAGCCGCACGATCGGGTCACCGTCGCCATCGGTCCCGAACTGCATGACCCAAGCCTTCGAGCCATCTATGTAATCCACCTGCGCCCCGAAGGAAGGAGCGCGACCGCTCTCCGGCAGACGCAGCCGGGTGCTCAACTTCCATCCTTCCACGTTCCCCGTAGCCACGTCGGCAGCAAGCGGGGCCGCCGTCCAGAACTCTTCTCCCGTCCCCACACTGCCTCTGGATCTTCTATCCGAACCGCGTCGAATTGTCTTTGACCGAATCCGTGCTCGTTTTGACCGATTCCGAGGAGTGGGGACCGTCTTCAACCCCTCGGCACCCTCTGGTGCGACCCGGGACTGACGCCCATCACGCGTTTGAACGCGCGAGTGAAGGCGTGGACGCTTGTGTAGTTCGCGAGTTCCGCCACTTCCTTGATCGAGGAACCTGACACCGTGTCCAACTCCAGTGCCGCTGCGCGGATCCGCACTCCGAGCAGGAACTGATGCGGCGTTTTCGCAAACAGCGCGTGGAAGCATTTCGAGAAATGGTCGGCAGACAGGTTGCACTCCGCCGCCATTGCCGCCACCGTCCATCGGGCGAATGGATCGCGCAAGACGCGATCGAGCAGTGGCCAGAGGTTCTTGCGCATCGGCGCCATCTGCTTTGCGGTGACGTTCGCGCCGCCGCTGGCGTTGAGCGCATCCACGAGGCAAAGACTGATGATGGCTCTCACTTCCTGTAGCTCCAGAGGTGCGTCAGCCACGTGGCTGACAAATGCCGAGCGCACCCGCTGCCGCATTGAGATGTCGAGCTGAAACGTGCAACAGCGATCACGGAACAGCGGCCAGCAGGTCGGGGCCACGTCGAATTTGAAGCTGAAGTCCTGAAATCCCTCGCGCGACTCGTAGCGGTGCCGGAACAGGGGCGGCAGCAGGATGCAGTCGCCGGTTTTCAGCTCGAATCTCCCCGCTTTCTCCACGTGGTAGGTGACCCTGCCACGGAGGAATCCCTGGATCTGGTAGTACGGGTGAGAATGGTCCGGATACCGAAACGGCCCCTGTGGAATTGGGACAATCCGAAACACATGGAGCGTGCCGACGATTGGAACCGGGCTGGCCATGCGCGGGCAGGATGGAACCGCACGGGAAGGTTTTCAAGCCAGAACGCTGGACTCGACGTGCAATAGCCTCATTCACAAGTTGTTGGTTGGAATTTCCTCGGTTGAATGTGCTGAAACAAGCTGAAGCTTGAACTCCAAACGCAAGCTTCGTGAGGCTCACGTTCGGAGTTCAAGCTTCAGCTTGCCGGAGTACCAACAACCAAAGGATGCGCCGCGACCAGGCAGATGTGAGCGCAGTTGCTCGTCGCGGCGCTGAGGCCGCTCCCACGCTTACTTGCTCGCCTGCTGCGTGACTTCGGCTGGCGTTGGGCCGATGAAGAGCGCCTCCGCCGTGCCATCCCACCTCATGCTCAATCGCGCGCCGCCTTTGTAGAATTTCCAGGGCGACTTCTGTTTGCGGGCATCGAGGGTGATGGTCGCATCAGAACGTTTCGATCCGTTGAGGATGCTGGTTTCGAGCAACACCTTGCCTTCGGCATCCTCGACGCGAACGTACGTGGGATTTCCGCTGCCATCGAGCCGCGGGCCGTACCCAAACTGGCTGAGGATGGGCGAGAGAGTGAGTTGCACGACCGGCTCGGTGCCCTTGGGCTGCAGGTAGCCGTACCCACCGGCAAATGCGGCGAAGAACCAGCCTGCTGGTGAGAAGTGGTTCGTCTTGGCGATTGCCATCGTGGCCGGGGCGACCGCGGCTTTGCTTTCGTCGGTTGGCAGCGATGTGTAGCCGGCATCCATCAACGCGCCAGCATAGTACGCGAGGCTCTGGGAAACCCACGAACGATCCACGCAGCCGAGACCGAAGCCGTCGAGCGGGTCGTGTTCGTTGAGATAGAGATGTCGCCATGCGGCCGAGGCGCGCGGCATGTTTTGGGTGAGGTAATTCTTGTCGCCGGTCCATTGCGCAAGCAGCGCGTCGAGATGGATGAACCCCGTCGTGCCCTCGTACGTGTCGGCGCATTCCTTGACCCACGCCACGATTCGTGGGTCACGCGTCAGCGCCCAGTAGCGTCGCACCCATTGCTGATGGAAGAACGCGTGGCCCGTCGTGGCCGGTATCTCGCTCACGGGACGGCTCATCAACTCGTTGGCGAGATCGTGAATGTAAAGGATCTCCTGTGGGTCCCACGTCGTTTCGTAGTAGCTGATCAATTCACCGAGCGTCACGCACGCTTCGCGGCTGCGTTCGGGCGGCAACGCGGCGCGTCCCAAAGCCCGCCCGCCCCATTCGTCCATCAACTCCTTCGCCGCGTGATCGCCCAGCAACAGCCAGCGAATGGTGAACGTGTCCGGGTTGATGAAATGGGCGCCGACCTCGACGTAATCGTCGCCTTTGCTGATGCGCTCGGTCTGCGAACCCCACGGCAGGAAGCCTTTCGTGTGGTACATGGCGCCTTTCATGTGACCGATGATCGGTGCAGCGGGATCGTCGTAGTTCACCGTGCTGACGTTCATGACGTGGTCGGTGTTGTCCATCGCCCAGCGGTAGAGGCGCGGGTCGCCGCTGCGCAGGTACATCAGCCAGTCCACCCAGCCGCCCTGGTAATGCGTGTTCAGCCAGAAGCGGTGCCACTCGGGGAGTTTGCTGGCGGGGTCCCAGTTGTTGTGCGTGTCCGGCCAGATCCACATGCCGAAGTTTTCGCCGACGTTCACCGAACTGACGTGCGAGCCGTAGAATCCGTCCACTAACACCTTTTCGACATTCGGGAATCGCTTCGGGTCGGCGGGAGCGAACCGGCCTTCGACTTCGGTTTTCGAAGTCCACGCGGGATCGGGAATGGCGTGGGGTGGGTTTTGAAACAGCGCCGCCTGCCGGGTGATCTCGTCGGCGTCAGCTTTCTCCTGAAACGAGACGCGGAAATCGTTCCCGATGGCGAGACCCTGTCCATTCGCCTGGAGCGCGTTGTCATCCTGCCGTTCGATCATCGGCATGATTTTCTTCATCGCGTCGAAGTATTTCTGCGGCAATTGCAAGTCGAGCAACGGGCCCTGGTGTGCGTAGAAAATCTTGTGGATGTTGATCCGGGCAAGTTCGTCTGCCTCGCTGAACGCGGCGTGCCCGTGTTTGGGCCAGAAGTGCATTGTTATCGCGTCGCGGCCGAGTTCCAGTTCCTTGGGGTAGAGTTGCCAGGCGTTGCGAAGGGCCACCGTCATGGAGCCCGACTTGAGAAGTTCTGTCGCCCAACCATCCGACCGTGCTCCTTCGCCGGTAGTCGTCCCATCGGTCAAAAGTCGGAAATGGTTCCACCGATCCTGATGAAGACTGACGGTCGAGCTTCCGGCGGGCAGATCGCCGGACAGCGCCTTACCGTCCGCACCGAGCATCCAGCGGGTTGGCTCAAGAACCCTCACGGCAAATCCAACATCCGCGAGCTTTCGTTTCTTCGTGTCGTAGGTGAGGATCGTGCGGTGGTTGATGTCGAGGAACGGCTGGCCCGCGTAGGCGCTGATGCGCGTCTGGAAAAGGCATAGCTTTTCCTTGGTCTTGGCCGAGGTGTACCAGCCGGTAGCGCGTATGGTAACGCGCACGGGACCGCGCTCTTCCACCTCCACGATCGCGTTTTCGTCACTTGCGGCATCGAACCGCTCGTCGCGCTCGTCCACGAGGTAGGCCCCGCCGCCGTTTTGAATCATCTGGGAATTCCCGAGCTTGACCTCCTCGATGCCCGCGAACCGCTTGCGGTTCACCTTGAACGAAAGTTTCCCCGTGTTGATCGAGATGAATTCGGGAGTTTCTTCGATTGTCGGGGCCGTCGCCGGTCCGGGCTGGGCCTTGCCCTTCGTCAACACCTTCACCCTGTACTCGCGCGGCTTGCCGTTGTCGTACCGGGCGAGGAAATCGAGTCCGGCCCATTTAAGTTGCTGCTGGTTCGGATACCACCACGCGCGTGATGAAAACTGCGCGGATACCGGCTTGCCGTTCTCGGTCAGGATGAGTTGATCGAGCGAGTCCACCGCGCCGCGTGGGAGCGGGATGCCGGTGGTGATGGGCCAGGCGCCGTTCGGCTGGTTGGTCTGCGAGTGAACGAGCAACGGGATGCCGTCTTTTGCAATCTCGATCGTTTTCCGCCGCTCTTTGCTTCGCTGGAACTCGTAGTCAGGAATCGTCCGGTACTGGTTGCCGCCGATTAGCTTTGCGCGCAGCCGGTACGAACCGGGAGAAAGATCGCCTGCGTTGATAAGGAGAGCGTACTTGGGCTGCTCGACGGGTGAGATTTCCTTGCTGCCGACGACCTCCTCGCCTTGCACGACTTCGAGCACGAGCTTTACGCCCGCGGACTTGTAGTCCTGCCCGATGAAATACACGAGGAACTGCCCGACCGGATCGTCGGCGAGATAGACCTTGCGGTCGCCGAACACGCCGACGCGCTTGGGTTCGCGCGGACGTTGTGTGTTGTACGGGGTGAACTCGTACTGCAAGTCATACATCTTGTCGGTGGCAAGCCCGCGTTCCTCGACGGGCGTGAGCGGCAGCGGTTTGATGC
>CAZOTB010000095.1:0-24148 GCA_964582645.1 uncultured Verrucomicrobiota bacterium
GCCCGATTTTTCTCAGGCAGCCTCCCGCCGCGGGAGGCTACCTGAGCAGTTACAATCTAACATTGTCAAATTAGGAACAATCTGCATCCGCATAGAGGGATTTTCGCTGCTCTTCGAGAATACGAATAATGTCGGTACACCCATGGTGGGCGTGCCGTAATAGAAAAAGGAAGACAGCATGATAACAAGTACCATGAACGATCTCGTGTATGACGAGAGCAAACGGGAGTTGAAGGGCACTGCCCTCGACCTAAATGATTGGGCTCGGAAATGCACGGAGTTTCAAAATGAAACTGGTGTCGTCATTGAGTGGCCGGGCTCTACAGTACCACACCAGAAGGCTAGGACGAAGGAATACACTCTGAGAATACCGGAGATGAAGTAGAAATAGCGCCGAGAAGCGTCCGCAAACCAGACGGCGGAGGGAGTCCTGCGATTCTCTCCGCCGTTTTCTGTCGCCATTCGCACCCTGCTATTCGCCCGCTTGTGTTTCATCCAACCTTCCAAAAAGGTGCGGCGAGATCGGTGACCAAGAGTAGCCCGGGCGATGCCTTGAGAATCCTCGGCACGGCGTTGACAAGCGCGGCAACCGTGGCGCGATCACCCGCGACCCCGTTCCGGACGAGCACCTCCAGCGGCGGATCGCCGTCCACTTTCACGAGGTCGTGAGGATCGGGCGCGTCGAGGTACATCTTGAGGTCGAGCATGATCTGGGAAACGCCGCCGACTTTTCCCTCCGCGTGCTGGTGCAGTCCACAGGTCAAACCTTTCTTCACCTGAAAATGCGCGGTCTGGATGTCGCGGTCGGCGACCACTGGCTCGCACGTTTCCGTGATCCCGTCGAGTTGCCAACCCATGCAGTGGGCGATCAAGGCCACCGATTCCCGGAATCCTGCGTGGCCGGCGCGGCCTTGCTGGAAAAGGCGTCGGAACTCATCCGAGTCGAGTCCACTGCCGATTTTCTGCTGCAAGGGCTTGCGGCGGGTGGACGCGTTTACCACTCGCTCGACGTAGATGCGGCGCACCTCGCGGCTGACACCAGTGAGGAACACGGGCAACAGATCCATGACAAAACCCGGGTTGACCCCCGTGCCGAGCACGCGCGCGCCCTTGGCACGGCAGAGTTCGTCGAGCCGCTTCGTCGCGTCGGGCGCGCGCAGTTGCGGGAACAGCAGCTCTTCGCAGGACGAGACCACGCTGACGCCGTGGCGGATCATCGGCTCGATTTGGCGGATCGCCTCCTCCGCCTTCGAACCGGCGGTATGCAGCACGACCTGCGGACGCGTTTCCGCCCAGAGCGCCTCGAAGGAGGGATAAACCTTGGCCGCGCGCAACTCCGCGATGCCGGTCAGGTCGGCCACGGTCTTGCCGTGTTTCTGCGGATCAATGTCCACCGCGCCGACCAGTTCGGCCCAGGGTCTTTCCGCCGCCAGTTTGATCGATTCGATCCCGATTGGACCGAGACCGAATTGGGCAAGTTTGATCCTATTCATAGCGAACACCGGTCTGATGAGCGAACAATCCCCCTCACCTTTGTCCTCTCTCCCGGTGGGGAGAGAAAATCAAAATCGCCATGCGGTCAACAGTTTCCCTACTCATGAACCTCCCGACAGTACCGGGTTGGAACGCCGCCCGCCGAGGCGGCTCCGTGATCAGATTGCCGCCTCGGAGATCGGCGTTCCAGTCCGGGGCAGTTGATAGGTTCATGGGTAGGACAACCCCGAATGCGTCCGGGGCAAGAGAGGTGAGTGGGAATCTTTCGACGCTGTCAAGGTGGTCATAGGGCCTCGGCTTTCTCCTCCGCGTTGCGTATCGCGCCAACCACCTATTTTGACAATGTTAGATTCGATCGATTCCTGGGAATGTATCATTCACACCCCGCTTCAGCGGGGTGGTTGGCGCAAGGTAAGAGTGGAGAACCGCTTCAGCGGTTTTCGAAGGCGCGGGCAAACCGTTGAAACGGTTTCCCTGCTCCCCGGGCGCCCGGTCACCCCGCTGAAGCGGGGTGTGAATGAAAAGGCCGATAAACGCGGGCGATTGAATCGAATCTAACATTCTCAAACTATGCTGTTTCTGGTGGCCCGGGTTGACCAAATGGAGAATACCGACATGGTTCAAGCCCTCGTTTCATCACGACATAATCCTTCTGTGACCTGGTTCACTGTTCGCCCGACGCTTCCCAACGCCGTGCGAACGCTTTCGCGGGACTCTTCGCTCCCCGTGCCGAGCGTAGAGAAATTCGAATGAAACTCATTCCACATTGTCCGATCTTGCCTCGTCGCCCCGGGCAGAACGCGAATCCCGCGCGCGCTGGACGGGATCAAGCGCGGGGAAGTTGCAGAGTTTCATGGCGTGACTGTTAGGCGTTCGGCCCGTCCTCGTCGCCGCCTCGACAATAATTGGATTCCCCTTGTGAAGTTTTCCAAATGGAAGTTTGCAATACAGGTTGAGCGCAATAAGGAAGTGCTCACGCGTTCACTTTACTGCCGGTGCCTTCGCCATGGCCGAAGCTTGCCAGAGCGGGCCACAATTGCGAAGCGCGAAAGTGCTTGCAGAACTCGGCGGTCCTGGCCAGGTCCAAATGCCGAATTACGCCAAAGAAACGAAAGCACGATTCAGACTGCTACACCGTCATTTGCACACACCACTCCGGCGTTGATGCATACGACTGGTGGCAGTGGGTAACGGTCGTAATCAAAGGAGTGCTCGACGCTCAGGACGCGGCGAAAGGCAGGCTGGATGATCCAAACGGCGCGATAGCGCCGGTCACCGACAAGGGCGAGTTGGCAGCGGCGTGGAATTTCGCCCGGTTGCTGACTCATTGGACGCGGAAGCACGCCAAAGCGGTCTATGTGCCTTCCCAATGCAGGGCGGAACCGGTTCGCCAGTATGCGTACGGCGACATGGTGCGTCTGGCGATGCGCACGGATTTTCTCCGATTATTGAAGGCGATCGCTGCTGGCGCGGTGTACTACGACCCCGACATCAAGCTGGAACACGCGTCGCAAGGCACGGCGGAAGTGAAACGCCGCAGCCAGTTCCGCATCGCGTCGCGTGACATCGCGGCGCTGTATGGCTCGGTGGAATTGGTTGCACTGTGATCCATGTCCGACGTCTTCAACAAGCGCAAGCTGGTGGTGTTCGTGGACGGCTGTTTCTGGCACGGCTGCCCGAATCACGCAGCGAAACCAAAAGGCAATGCGGCGTTCTGGCGAAGGAAACTCACGGCCAACAAACGTCGCGACGCGCTGGTGACGCGCACGTTGCGCCGCGCCGGCTGGCGGGTGTTGCGCGTGTGGGAACACGAGTTGACGCGGAAGAATTGCGCGCGGCTGGTGCGGCGTTTGTCAGCGGCCATCCATAGGTGAACCTTTGCCGGTCGTGCGTTCACTTGCGGCCATTGAATCAGCCCGAACAAAGAACGGCGGAGAGTCGCCCAACTCTCGCCGCCGCTTTCTGTCGCACTTTCGGAGCTTTGCTTTTCGTCCGCGTGGCCGTCAAATTGACTTCATGCGTCGTTGTGGCTTATATCCCATCCTCATGACGGCAATCGCCCAGAAGCTTGATGCCAAGATGAAACAATGGCAACCGACGACAGCCAAACAGGTCGAGAGACTGGTGGATGAAATTAGCCAGGCGGCTGATCAGGATGCGCTCGCCTTGACCCGTTCACGGAAGATCGAGCAAGAAGTCCTCGACATGCTGGAGGAACCCAAAGCCCGGTGAAGTTTGGTTGGCCGATCTCAGTCTCGCAGCCAAAGTGCGTCCCGTTGTCATCCTTTCCCGTGATGATCCTGACTCTCCGAGAACACTGGTCATCTCCGTTCCGCTCACGACGCAGAATCGCGGCAGTGCGTACGAAGTGGAATTGAAGGACGCGCCGTTCCTGAAAGAGGAATCGGTGGCGAACATGCGGGGCCTCGGGTGGGCTCGCCGAACGAAACGGCACGCGCAGGCTCGCCCGGCAGGAACCCGGACCAGACGCCGCGCCGCAAATCGCGACGCAGGACTTCCCCCACCTGACTCGCCAGCGTAGTGCGCTTCGGGATTTCACTCATGCGTCGAGACCAACATTCTCTCCGTTTGCGCCGCCCAAGCCAACAACCGCTCGTCGTCCATGAACCGTCCCACGCATTGCAGTCCCAGCGGCAGACCGTTTGCAGCGCGGCCGGCAGGGAGAGCAATTGACGGCATGCCGGCGTGCGTCCAGGGAAGGCTCATGGCCGGGTCCCCCGTCGAATCCAGCCCCTTCGGTGCGGGACCGGTCGCCGCGGGACAAAGCCAGAGATCAATCCCGTTCTGCGTCATGAGTCTCTCCAATTGCACTCGCAGAGCCGAACGCGACGCTCGTGCGGCGACCAACTCCGCCTCCCCGACGTTTTGTCCTTCCCGAATCAACGCGGCGGTGCGTGAACGATAGAGTGATTCATGTTTCGCGAACCACTCCCGATGCGCATGCGCCATTTCGGCTGCGATCATCTGCATGTGGCGGTGTTTGATCGCAGCCATGTCCGGCAAGGCGGCGACAGGTTTCACCGTGTAGCCCGCATTCCGAAGCCGGGCGATCTGCGAATCGAGCACCGCGAGTGCTTCGGGCGAGGCCTGCGCGAGAAACGGCCCCGCCGGGACACCAAGCACAGGACGGCCTGATGTGGGAGCGACCACCCGGTCGCGACCCGCTCGCCACTCGGCGCACAACACTGCCGCTGCCGATGCGATGCCGGCCACGTCCCGCGCGAACAAGCCCACGGTATCCACCGACTCCGAAAACGGAATCACGCCCGCCGTCAAGATGCGTCCAAAACTTGGCTTGAATCCGACGATGCCGCAAAACGCCGCGGGCCGGATCGTCGAGCCGATCGTCTGTGTGCCGAGCGCGAGCGGACAATACCCCGCCGCCACCGCCGCCGCCGAACCGCTGCTCGAACCGCCGGGAGTGTGTTCGAGGTTGTGCGGATTGCGTGTCGGCCCCGGCTCGAAGAAGGCAAACTCCGTCGTCACCGTCTTGCCGAGAATCAACACGCCCGCCTTTCGCAACCGGGTCACGCATTCCGCTTCGGGCCCGGCAAACAATTCCGCTGGCAGTGATGATCCGCATCGCGTCTCGAATCCCTCTACGCGGAAGATGTCCTTGACGCCAACGAGCTTGCCGTAGAGCGGCGGGCGGTTCGCGGGGTTCGGGAAGCGCGCTTCCAGTTCCGCAGCCTCGCGTCGCAGTCGCTCGCGCCGACCCGGCTCGGGCAACAGCGCTCGGATCTGCGCCTCCAGCGATTCGAGGCGCTCCCAGAAAGCGTTGGTGAGATCGGTGTTCACAATGTTGTGGGCGCGCTTTCAGTTTTGGGCACTCATCGCAAACCAAGCTAAAGCTTGTATTCCAAACGAGAACGTCGAACATCTTGCGTATGGAGTACAAGCTTCAGCGTGCCGAAACACCTGCCATGTTGCAGCCGGCCAGCCCGATTCGGCTCGCCTCCCGGCATTCCACGGCTATAAAGACGCGTGGAGAAAGTTGCAACCATGATTCAGAAGCAACGATACGGAAGCTCGCCCGACGGACAGGACGTGGACCTCTTCACCTTGGCCAATCGGCACGGCCTAAAAGCCACGCTGACCAATTTCGGCGCGATTCTCACCGGCCTGGAGGCCCCCGATCGCCACGGCAAGCGTGCCGACGTGACGCTTGGCCACGACACGCTTGCGGGTTGGATTTCGGACAAAGCCTACCTGGGCGCGACCGTGGGACGCTTTGCCAACCGGATCGCGCACGGCCGGTTCACGCTCGACGGGCGGACCTACCAGCTTGCCACCAACGACGGCCCGAATCATCTCCACGGCGGACGCAAGGCATTTCACAAATTCGTGTGGGAGACGGTGGATGCCGAAGATGCTGCGGTCGAGTTTCGCCGGGTGAGCCCGGACGGCGAAGAGGGTTATCCGGGAACCCTCACGGCCACGGTCCGATACACGCTCACGGACGACAATGAACTCCGCGTCGAGTTTCGCGCGACGACCGACAAACCGACCATCGTCAACCTCGCTCACCACAGCTACTGGAATCTTGCCGGTGATCCTCGAAGCACGATTCTCGACCACGAACTGACACTTCACGCGGACCAGTATCTTCCCGTCGGCACGAGCCTGATCCCGACGGGTGAACGCGCTGCCGTCGCCGGCACGCCGATGGATTTCACGAAACCGAACGTCATCGGCAAGCGCATCGCGCAGGTGCCGGGTGGCTACGATCATTGCTGGGTGGTACGCGGCGCAGGCGGCACCGTGCGTCCCGCGGCAAGGCTGCGCGAGCCGGTCAGCGGGCGCGTGATGGAAATTGCGACGGACCAGCCGGGCATCCAGTTCTACTCCGGCAACTTTCTGGACGGCTCGATCCGCGGCAAGGGCGGCGTCGCATATCAATATCGCTGCGGGTTGTGCTTGGAGACGCAGCGTTGGCCGGATTCGCCGAACCAACCCGGCTTTCCGTCGCCCGTGCTGCGTCCGGGCGAAACATACTTTCACACGATGGTCCATCGGTTCGGAGTAGAATGACTATGACAACAATCCCCAAGACCAAACTCGGTTTCGTCCCCGCGCGACGGGGCGTGTTCAGCCCGGAGCTGGCGGCGAAGATGCGCGATCAGACCGTCGAAACGCTGACCGCCATGGGACTCGACGTCGTCGTGCCCAACCCGCAACAAACCGATCGCGGATGCGTTGGCTCGCGCGTCGAGGCCGAAACGGCGGCGCGGTTGTTTCGCGATCAGGACGTGCACGGCATCGTCATCGGCGCGGTCAACTTCGGCGATGAACAGTCCGCCGCGTGGACCGTGCGTCAGGCCCGGCTCGACGTGCCCGTGCTGATCTTCGGCTGCCAGGAGGAACGAACGCTGCGACTCGGGATGGATCGGCGCGATTCGTTCTGCGGATTGTTGAGCATCGGCGAGGTGCTGCGCCAGCTCGGTGTCCGCTACAGCGTCGGGCAGCGCCCGATCTGTTTCCCGGCCGATGCCGCGTTTCAAACCGACCTGGACTGGTTCGCGCGAGTCTGCCGGGTGGTGCGCGGGATTCGGCGCGCCCGGTACGGTCAGATCGGCGCGCGCCCGGACGCGTTCTGGACCTGCCGGTTTGACGAGAAGCAACTCCAACGTCTCGGCCCGACGACTGTCACGCTGGATCTCTCGGAAGTCATCGGCGGCGCGAACCGACTCGCGGACGACGATGCCGACGTGAAGGCGCTCGTCAAAGACATCCGCGGTTACGCGAACACGGCGGCCATCACCGGTGAGGCATTGCTGCGGATCGCAAAGTTCGAGTTGTTTCTGCGACGCTGGGCGCAGGCGAACGCGATCCACGCGTTCGCGGTCCAATGCTGGACTTCGATCCAGCACAACTACGGCATTTGTTCCTGCACCACGATGAGCCGGTTGGGCGATGCGTTCATGCCCGCCGCGTGCGAGGCGGACATCCTCGGCACGCTCTCGATGCACGCGCTCCAGTTGGCGAGCGGTCAACCCGCCGCGCTGGCCGATTGGAACAACCTCCACAATGACGATGACGAACTGGTGAACGTGTGGCACTGCGGTGTGTTCCCGAAATCGTTCGCGAAGGAACAGCCGAAGCTTTCGCCGCACGGCATCATGGTATCGGCGGGCGTGGCGAAGGCCGAGGAGTGCATGGGCATCGTCGAGTTGGTGGCGAAAGAATCGCCGGTCACCCTGGCGCGTGTCACGCAATCCGCCGAGGGCGGTTGGAAAGCCGCGCTTGCGCACGGGCGATTCGAGGACAACGCCGCGCGCACGGAAGGCTCGTACGGCTGGTGTCGGATCAAGGGTTTGCAGTCATTCTATCGCGACACGCTGCTCCGGCATTTCCCGCATCACGTGGCGGTGACCCAGGCTGAAGTGGGCGCGGTTCTTTGGGAAGCGTTTGGCAACTATCTCGGCTTCGAGGTCTATCATCCCGGCCAAGCCATGCCCGGCCTGTATCAGCCGGCGCGGCCCTTCTGATCGAGCGGAAGGGAGAAACCGCTTCGCCTCGTGATGTAAACGGGGTAATTGCAGACTTTCCGAAGTATGCAATGACTACTTCTACCCTCAGCTTGATGGCTGCAGGTTGGCACCGAATCCCTGTCCCGCGCGTGGCTGGCTTGCGTACGTAGTTCAAGCTTCAGGTTGTGATTTCCATGGACGGGTTCAGACAACCTGAAGCTTGAACTGCGTGCGCTGTCGCCCCGATGGCTGCGCCCTAACCGCTGGACTTCCTGCGCTCGATTACAGGATCGGCTTCCGAAACCCAAACCGCTTCGCCAACGCCAGCGTGGGTTTGAGTCTTAGCGCGCCGCCGGTGGTGGTGGGGTGGTGCAGGCACGCGGCGGCGGAACAAACCGCGAGTTCGAGGCACTCCCGCAAGTCCCACTCTTCGTGCAGACCGTAGAGCATACCGGCGTTGAACGCGTCGCCCGCGCCGGCGGTGCCCTTTATCCATTCCTTCGGAACACGGAGTGATGGCTGGAACAACTCGCGTCCATCGCGCGTGATCACATAACCGCCTTGGGGGACGTGGATGCACACCAACTCGCGCACGCCGCAATCGAGAAGCTTGCGCGCAGCGCGTTTCAAGTGCTGAGTGCTGAGTCCTGAGTGCTGAATAATTGAGATGCCGGTGGCACAGCCGGCTTCGACTTCGTTCAAGATGCAATAATCGCAGTGCTTGAGCGCGGGCAACACGATACCGTGCGCCCGCGGTGAGACCTCGCTGACGACGTCCACCGCGGTCTTGAGCCCGGCGGCTTGCGCGCGAGCGAGCACGCGGGCGGCGACCGTGCCGTACTGGCGATCGGGCCGGTCGAGTCGGTTCAGCAGCAGCAGATAGGCGAGCAGGAAAATGCGCGCATTGGTCCTGGTGAAATCAAACGCGTCGTCATCGAGCAACGCATTCGCGCCGTAGTCGTGGAAGAATGTCCGCCGACCCGTCGAGCGCACGCTCATCACATCGGTGTAGCTGGTCGGAGCGTCCCGAGTGACGCGCATCTGGCGGGTGCCGATTTGCAGATGCTTGAGTGATTCCAAAAGGAATCGTCCGTCGGCGTCGTCGCCGAGCAACCCGATGGCTTCGAGCGGGATGCCGGCACCGAGCTTGGCAATGTCCACCAGCACATTGTGCGGTCCGCCGCCGCCGCCGTGGGTCAGACCGTGAATGACGGCGAGGGTATCCTGCTCGGGCCAACGGTCCACGAGCTTGATGTGGTCCATGATCCAGTTGCCGCCGGCGATGATTCCTCGTCGTGTCATGGTTTGCTCTCGTCCCCGTCGTCTTCGTTCTCGGATGCAGTCTTGGAAGATCGCCAGACGATAACAAGAAGAATTCGACAACGACGACGAGGACGAGGCCGGGAGGCGACCGGCACACCAACCCGAGGCGATCAACGAAAGCGGAGGCAATGGAGATCGGCGTCCTTCGGCGCGAACCGCCACCGAATCGGCATACCGGCCAGTTCGCTCAGGTCGCTGCGATCTTTCCCGATCACAGTCCGTTCCGGCTCGTCGCCGTCCGCGCTTTTTCTCAGCGATCGCGCTCCTCCTTCTGCATCTCCTCCACTTCCATCATCGAAGAACGCGTACAAATTCGAGTGGGCGTGGCAGAGCAGCGATATTGCCTTCACGTTCTCGATCATCCGCCAAGTGTCACCACGATCCGTGCTCTTCGCCGGCTTACCGTCGCTGGAGGCGCGAGCATAAATCACAACAGGCGGGCCAGGGGCGATAGTGAAGGTGTGTGAGTTGACCGACAGTTTGGTCCAGGACTGACTTTCCCCATCTCTGCGCCAGAGGGAACCGGGCGACAAGGCAAAGAGGACGGGCGGCTTCCAGCTTCAATTCACACCCATCGCAAATATCTTGAACAGTTCCAGTGGTGTTTGGCCGGTATTCTCGTAGCGATGACCGCTGACGGCGAGCGGGGCGCTGACGAAACATTCGTCCCACCCGCGCTCGGCACGGAAATCGTGGCGCGCCACCCGACCTTGTCCGCGCCAGACCAGCACGGCATACGGGCCGCGTTCCTGACACTCGTCGCTCTTGCCGGGCGCGATGCGCAGCCGTTTGCCGCTGAACTTCTCCGTGAAGCGCGGCGGGCAGATCCAGTGCTCCTCGGTGCCGTTGCCACGGCGGACGAGTTCAGGTTCGATGAAATGCTTGTCGAGCACGTTCTTCTGCGTCGCGGCCTTGAAGTCCACCAACCTCATCGCGTCCCCGAGGCTGGGGATGCCGGGATGCTGTTGCTGGGCGGAGAATGGTTCGCCGCCGAACACGGGACAGTTTTCGAGCAGCGTATAGACGTCGCTCGGTTGCTGGATTTCCAGCGTCAATGCTGTGCCCGGACTGTGTGGCATCCCGGCAGGCGTGAAGAAGCCGGTGCCGAATCGCTGATGAAAGACCGGCGACAGATCCATCACGTGGTCGCGGCCTTTCTCGATCGCGGCGAGCAGGTCGTTCGCGGTCGCGCCGGGATGCAGACCGAAATGCGTGTATGGATAGACCCCCTTCGGCGCTTCGAGGAAGTAATACGCCTCGGTCTTGCCGAAGCGATGGCCTTTGAACCACGCAGGATGTTTTTTCAATTGTGCATCGGTAGCGTGGAGATGCATCACGATCGGTTCGTAGCCATCGAGAATCTTTGTCAGCACGCGAAACTCGTTGTCGTGCGCCTTGGCGTACGCGCTGCCGAGCAGGATCTCGGGATGCGCCGCCAACGCGTCCTTGAGCGGGAACTCCTGCCCGGGGATGTCCACGATGCTCAGTCCCTCGTTCTTGCGCGGGAATACATTTTTCGCGATGCAGGTGGACGCAATCCAGCGCTCGGGAACCCAGAGGTTTTCTCTCTGGATCAGTGTCGCGCCAGGCTTTTTCCCCGCCAGGCCGAGGCGGCCGCCATCGCGATACCAGCGTCGCACGCAGGTGGGGCGCAGCCGCAACACGCCCCCGGTACGATGGAGTTCCTGATCCACAATCCCGTGCAACTTTCTCATGGGCGACCCCGCTTCTGTTTGTAGAACACAAATCCTGTCCAGTTGCCTCGGGTTTCACAAGCAAAAGGTTTGAGCCTCAGTTCGCGGAAGGCGCGACGCACGGCGGGTGCTTCCATCGCGAGAATTCCGGCCAGAACGAGATAGCCGCCAGGCGCGACCAACGCGGCGAGCTTGCGGCGATGATCGCGAATGAGATCGGCGAGGAGGTTGGCGGTAACCACGTCGAACTTCTTTGCTGCAGTCAGTTTACCGAGCGGAATCACCCGAACAGGAAAGCGGACCCGATTGATTCGAGCGTTCTGTTTCGCCGCGCGGACGGCTTGCGGGTCGTTGTCCACAGCCAGGATGGGCGCGTAGCCGAGCCTGGTTGCCGCGATGGCGAGAATGCCGGTGCCGGTTCCCACGTCGAGCAAGGAACGTGAAGCCTGGGAGTGTGAAGCGTGGAGCGTGGACAGGCGTTCGAGCAGCTTCAGACAGAACCGGGTGGTGGGATGCTGGCCGGTGCCGAAGCTCAGCCCGGGGTCGAGTTCAATCACAATGTCGTCGCGTCGAGCGCGATGGGTTCTCCACGTTGGCTTGATGATGATGTGCTTGCCAACGCGCAACACATGGAAATGTCGCTTCCAGCTTTCGGCCCAATCTTCGGCAGCAAGCACGCCCGACCGCGGGTGGAGATGCGCGAACAATTTCGTCGCATATCGCAACAAGGGCTTGCTCTGAAAGTACGCCTCGATGCGCGCTGTCCTCGCGCGCGGACGCAGTCGCACGGAGGGATAGGTGCCGCTCAGGGTGAAGAGTTGTTCTATGATCGCCTCGTCGTCTTCGACGGGGACGCGCAGAGTGAGTCGCCAAAGAGTCTTGGGAACCTGCATCGTGGATAGACTACCGCACGCCCGGGGCGGCGGTGTCAATCAACGATTGGCGGAAGCGGGCGTCGCCTTCATGCCCGAGAGCGCGGCGGGCCGTTGAACGACTTCGATGAGGAGATTTGTGAGCAAGGATTCGCGCTGCACCTGGACCTTGATTTTCTCTCCGACACGCGCGGCGAAGGTGGTATCAATCATGTCGCAGAGGCGTTCGACGGGCGTGTTGCCGAGTTGAATGATCGTGTCGTCCGTCCGAATCCCCGCGCGCGCGGCGGGCGTGTCGGCCAGGACCTGCTGCACCTTGATCGCGGTCTTGCACTTCGATGCGTTGGTGGCGCCGGTATCGCACTCGCGAACGCTCATTCCCATCCATCCGTAGCGCACTTCGCCGTACTGTTCAAAATCCGCAATCAAACGTCGCAACGCATGGCTGGGCAGCGCGTAGCACGTCCTGGCCTGCTCGACCGACGCAACCAAGAGTCCGACTACTTCGCCGTGGCTGTTGAGTAACGGACCGCCGCCCTCGCCGGGATTGAGCGGGATGTCGGCGCGAATGTGCGAGGTGACGCACTGCTTGGGTCCGCGCGGCAGGTCGAATCCGTCCACGACACCGAACGACGGCGCCGGTGGATGATGAAACGGCGCGCCCATGGCGATGACGACGCTGCCGACCCGGAGGGCCTTCGCGTCGCCGAACGCAAGCGCGGGAAAGGTGGTCGTGGCGCCGGCATTGGTGGCGAGTTGGAACATGCCAACGTTGGCGCGCGTGTCCACACCGACCGGCTGGATGGGCAGTTCATTGCCATGCCACTCGATCGTCATGCGTGCAGCGTTGGCGGCAACGCTGGCGGTGGTGAGCAACTTGCCGCTGGAATCCACGAAGAAGCCGCTGCCGATCAAAATGCGCCCATCGGCTGTAGTGGTTTTCACGCGGACGATGCTGTCCTTGGTCTTTTCGTACACACCCTGGACTTCGGTGCTGATCGAGTCGAGCGCCGACTCGGCAGGGGCGATCATCGGAAGCATCAGGACCAGGGCGGCAGTTGCAATGCTGACCGCGCGCTTCCCGGAAGCGCGGCTAAACGAATGGAACCGACTCATTTGCAAATCAAAAGTCGCCACTTCGATCGAGGCTGACCGGCAGCGCGTTGACGCGGTCGAGGATAAAATTGTTGCTGGGAACAAGTACCGGCTGACGTTCGACAAACGCACCCGGCGGGGGCATCGGGCTGAAGTCGGAGTGTTTCGCGGCCACGGAGAGCGTGTTGGTGGGCGGTCGAACGTCAGCGAGAGGCGCGCTGGAGGACGTGGCAGGCGAACGGGTTAGCAGCCAGGCGTTGACGCACAGCAACAGCACGACCGCGGTGCCGAGCGCGTACCTTGCGGCAAGGAGCGGCTCGCCGCGGAAGTATTCAACCAGTTGTTCCCACCAGTTCGCGCGTCGGATCGGCTCGGCGCGTTGACGGCGATGGAACTCGGCGAGGAAACCCTCGAAGTAGCCTGCGGGCGGACGCTCGTGGCGTTTGATGGCGAGCAGGCGTCGCAATTTGTCCGATTCGGGATCTTGCTGTGAACTCATAACCAACCTTTCAGCAACTTCTGCAACTGCTGTCGAGCGTAGAACAAGCGGGACCGCACCGTTCCTTCGGAACACTTCGTCATTTTTGCGATCTCGCCATGACTCAACCCCTCGATGTCATGCAGAGTCACGACCATTCTATGGGGTTCTGACAACTTTTGCAGCGCTTCGTTCAAGGCGTTTTGCAGCTCGTGGATGGCCACCTGGCGTGTGGGCGGATCCCCCTGGGTGGCGGCGATAAAAGCGGGATCGTTCTCGACGCCGGCATCCAGGTCGTTGAGGCTGATCTGGAAACCCGAGCGGTTGCGCTTGAGATGGTTGATGGTGTGGTTGACCGCCACACGGTAAATCCACGTGTAGAACGAAGAGTCGCCCTTAAACTTGTGGATGTATTTGTAGCCCTTGATGAATGCCTCCTGCGCCAGGTCGTTGGCAACCTCGTGGTTGGAGGTCATGTGATAGGTCACGGCATAGATGCGTTCCATGTATCGCTTGACCAATTCATCATAGGCGGACGGGTCGCCGTCCTGGGTGCGACGGACGCACTCTTCGTCGGAAGGGTCACCGGGCGGGCGTGGTGGCGTGGCCGCAGCGGATGCGCTTGGCTTGTCTTCGGTTTGTGTCTTGGGTTTCAAGTGCTCTGGCGGCGACGTGCCGTCAGCCTGCCGTTACCCCCTTGCTCCTGGGATGCTCCGATCAGCGCCCGCCGCTGTAGAGGGCAATGGAACTGACCTGGTCCGACACGAAATCCGCGAGTTGGCTGAGCCGGTCGCGCGATTCACTCGCGGGGACTCGCGCCAGCGCTGCCGATGCGGCCTGGATGTACTTCTGGGTGACGTCGAGCGTGTACTCGATGGCCAGATGCTTACCAAACAGCTTCATCCAATCTCGCGCATTACCCTGCCCATTGCGCAGGATCAACGCGTTGACCTTTTCCCGTTCCGCAGCGGGGGCATCGGCGATCACCCGAAGAATGGGGAGAGTCAGTTTACCCTTGGCGAGGTCGGTGCCGAGCGATTTGCCTGCTTTTGGTTCCTGGCCAAAGATGTCCAGGCAATCATCGTAGATTTGATAGGCGATGCCGAGGTTGAGGCCGTACTCGCGCAGGGAGTGTTTCACATCGCTGTCCGCGCCTCCGAGATATCCGCCGAGTTCGCAGGAAACGGCGAACAGTTCGGCAGTCTTCATTTCGATGAATTTCAGGTACTCATCAATTGTCAGGTTGAAATTGTATCGGTTCTGCGTCTGGAGGATCTCGCCCGAGCACACGACGTTGGTCGCTTCGGCCACGCGTCGGCAGACTTCGGTGGTGGGAAACGACGCCGCAATCTGCAACGCCCGCGCAAACAGGCAATCGCCGAGCAGGACGGAGATTTCGTTACCCCACTTGGCGTTGGCGGTCGGTTTGCTGCGGCGGACGAGGGCCCCGTCGTTGATGTCATCGTGGACGAGTGTCGCGACATGGATCAGCTCGACGATGACACCCAGGTTGATCGGGCCTTCGTCCAGAGCCGTGCCGCAGGCCGAGGTGGAAAGCAGAGCCAACGAAGGACGCAGACGTTTTCCTTGCCCATCGAGCGCGTACTCGACGTAGCTGCGGACTCCGGGATCGAACGCGGTCGTTTGCAGCAGCAATCGCCGCTCGACTTCGGTCAGATGCCCACTGAGCGGCGCCAGAATCTCCAGTAAACTGGGCGGTTCGGGTCTGCGCCGTGCCTGTGTTACCATGACTCCCATAGGCTTGCGCGCAATCTAGAGGGGCAAAGAAAGGGTGTCAATTGGGAAAGCCAGCGGGCGATACCCGCAGAAGTGAGAACAATTTAGCGCCGCCATGCACTGGATGACCGCTCGACCAAGCCGATTTCTCACAACAACTTAATGCACATTCGCGGCATCAGCCGTGCTTAGGTAAGTCGTCGCGCACGCCGCCCCATGCGTGCACATGGTTAACAGAAAGGAACCAATAGAAATGAAACGCACGAACAAGGGCTTCACGTTGATCGAAATCATGATCGTGGTCGCAATCATCGGATTGCTCGCCGCGATTGCGGTACCGAACTTTGTCAAAGCTCGTAATCAGTCGCAGACCAACGCCTGCATCAACAACCTCCGCCAGATTGACGCTGGCAAGGAGCAAGCCGCGTTGGAGTTCAAGCTCACGTCCGGCGCAGCCGTGACCGTGGATTCGGTGAACACCTACATCAAGGGCGGGAGCACCCCGACCTGCCCGGCCAGTGGGTCGTACACCTACAACAACCTCGGCACGAACCCGACCTGCAACGTTTCGAACCACACCCTTCCGAACTAGCATCTCCCGTCATCCAATCAGGGGCACTCTCGCAAAGAGTGCCCCTCTTTGTTTTCACGGGCAGCCAGCCAACCCAAGCACAACCACGCCTCCACGGGGATCAGCCTCCGTCTGGAAGGAGCCACAGAAGGGCCGGAAACGCCTTACTTGATTGCCCTTGACGCTCTCCGGATAACCTCGTATCTATCCCAATGAAAGTGCTCAAAGGAACGGAAGCTGGCTCTTGTCAGATTGCACTCTTTTCTCCGCATCCGCACCCGGCGTGCAATCTCGCCCCCAATGAGCGATTCGCATGGTTAACGCGGTTCTAAACTTTTTCTCGAACGACATCGGCATTGATCTCGGCACGGCGAACACGCTGGTGTACGTGCGCGATCAGGGCATTGTCCTTCGAGAACCTTCCGTCGTCGCCATCCAGGCGGGAACGAACAACGTCCTGGCCGTCGGCGAGGAAGCCAAGCGCATGCTCGGACGCACCCCCGGCAACATCCTCGCGATCCGCCCGATGAAAGACGGCGTGATCGCGGATTTCGAGATCACCGAGAGCATGCTTCGGTATTTTATACAACGAGTTCATAACCACCGCAGACGGGTCTGGCCGCGGGTCGTGATCGCGGTCCCGTCTGGAATTACGGAAGTAGAGAAGCGGGCGGTCAAAGATTCCGCCACCCACGCAGGCGCTCGAGAAGTGTACTTGATCGAGCAACCGATGGCATCGGCCATCGGGGTCGGCCTGCCCGTGCAGGAACCCGTCGGCAATATGATTGTGGATATTGGCGGCGGCACCACGGAGGTGGCGATCATTTCTCTGGCTGGGATTGTGTTCAGCAAAAGTCTCCGCGTGGGCGGCGACGAGTTGAACGATTCGATCATCGCGTACATGAAGCGCGCGTACAACCTGATGATCGGGGAACCCACAGCCGAAGAAATCAAGATCAAGATCGGTTCTGCCTACCCACTGGAGCAGGAATTGACGATGGACGTCAAAGGCCGCGACCTGGTCGCCGGCCTGCCCAAGACGTTGCACGTCACCAGCGCCGAAGTGCGGGAGGCACTGCAGGAACCGATCTCGAGCATCCTCGAGGCAATTCGCGTCAGCCTCGAGCGATGTCCGCCTGAACTTTCAGCCGATTTAGTGGATCGAGGAATCGTGCTCGCCGGCGGGGGTGCCCTGCTGCGCGGCATTGATAAACTCATCGCCGAAGAAACCGGCCTGCCCGTGCACGTCGCCGACGACCCGTTGAGCGCCGTCGCCGAAGGCACAGGCCGCGTGCTTCAGGAGTTGAACTTCCTCAAGAAGGTCTCCACAGACCATTCCCGCTAATCCGCTGAACCTCCCGCCTCTCTGCGATCGGAAGGGGTTACTCGTTATTGGTTATTGGGTGTCGCCCGAATGACCGGGAACTAAGAACCAACAGCCGATAACATTTCATGCGCGGTCGCAATAACTGGATCTGGCTTGGCAGCATCTTCGGACTGCTGCTCGTGCTCATCGCTTTGCCCTCGGGGTGTTCCTCGCGGGTCAAGATGAACATCACCCAGCTTTTCAGCCCGCTCCTCGACGCCTCGACTTCGCTGCGGGAAAAGTTCGACCGGTTCCGCAAGGCGACGGTGGCGCAGAACGATCTCGTCCAGCAAAGCCAGACCCTGCACGAAGAGGTCGTCCGGCTCCAGAGCGAGGTGCAGCAGTTGAAGGAACTCGAACGCGAGAACGCACGGCTCCGCGAAATGCTCGACTTCAAACTCCGTAGCTCGCTCCGACTCAAGCCTGCACGTGTCATCAACCGTTCATCGTCGAACTGGTGGGTTGCGATGGACGTGGACGTGGGAACCGAGGACGGCGTCGCGCAGAACATGGCGGTGCTTTCCCATGCGGGCCTGGTGGGCAAGACCACCGACGTCGGGCGTCGCGTCGCGCGCGTGTTGCTGGCCGCCGACCCGAACTGCAAGGTCGCCGCCATGATCGAATCGACCCGGGATGCCGGCATCGTCGAGGGCGACACCCGTGGCAGCATGGAAACAGCCCGTTGCACCATGCGATTCATCAGCCGCAACTCAGAAGTGAAACTCGACGACACCGTACTTACCTCGGGGCTCGACGAGTTGTATCCCAAGGGCATCGTCATCGGCAAAGTCGTGCAGATCCGCAACGAGGAGTACGGCCTCTACAAGAGCGCCCAGGTACGACTCGCCGCCGACCTGATGCATCTGGAGGAAGTGTTTGTGGTGATCGGAAAATGATCCTGAATCGCACACTCCTGATCGTCGTCGCCGTGCTGCTGGTGGTGATCCAGAGCACGGCGGCAAACATCATCTCGATCCAGGGCGCGAAACTGGAACTGCTCCCCGCGCTGATCGTGTATTGCTCGATGTCGTCGAACATCCGCACCGCCCTCCTTGTCGCGGTCTGCGGCGGATTGTTCCAGGACGTGCTGTCTGCAGGACGCCTCGGCCTGAACGCGTTACCATTGTGCGGGATCGCCGTCGTGTTCTCGAATTTCCGACCGCTTCTGTTCCGCGATTTCTTCGTCATCCAGGCGCTGCTCGGTGCCATGGCGGCATTTTGCACTTCCGTCTGGATGGTTCTCTGCCAACTCGTCTCCGCCGGTCACAACACCATCTCCGCTCACACCATCGCCACCGTGTTCTGGGTCGTGCTCGGCAGCGCGGTGTTCACGCCATTGCTGTTTCGCGTGCTCGACGGACTCATTCGCTGGATGGGCCACGCGCCGGGAAAGGTCGAGGCAAACTGATATGGCCACCGCCAATGACATCATCGAGCGACTGCCCCGCGTCATCTGGTTCGGCGTGATCCTCGCCCTCGGGCTCGGCCTGCTTGCCGTGCGGCTCTGGTGGTTGCAGGTGGTGGACTATTCCAAGTACGGCGAGTCGGGTGAGAAACAGAGCCTCCGCACCGTGCGGTTGCCCGCGGCGCGCGGACGCATCTTCGACCGCAATGGAGTTTGCCTGGTGGACAATCGTCCGCTCTACAGTCTCGCGCTCTACCTCGAGGAACTTCGCACGCACACTGGTCGCAAAGGCGCGCGCAAAGGCAAGAAGGAGACGCTGCGACTGATCCACGACAAGCTCGACTCGGTCAGCGCCCAGATTCGTTACCCGCTCGCGATCCAGACCAATGTCGTCCGCAAACACGTGGATGAACTCATGCCGCTTCCGCTGACCGTGGCCGAGAATCTCCCCGAAGACGCGGTCGCTCGCTTCTATGCGCGCAGCGATCGCATCCCGGGCATGGACCTGCAGGTGGGGGCGCAACGCTCGTACCCGCACGGTTCGCTCGCGGCCCACGTGCTCGGTTATGTGGGACGCACTTCGTTTCCGCCGGGCGAGCAACTCGGTGAATTTTACTATTACATGCCCGACATGATCGGCAAAGAAGGCATCGAGGCGCAATTCGATGGCGAACTGCGCGGCGCCGCAGGCGGCAAATCGCTCACCGTGGACGTGGCCGGGTACAAACACCGCGAAGTCGGCATCCGTCTGCCTCAAGCGGGACGCAACATACGGCTTACGCTCGACGCCCGCATCCAGAAGATCGTCGAGGACGCGATGGGCGACCGGGTCGGCGCGGCCGTGATCGTGGACCCGCGCAATGGCGACATCCTCGCCATGTGCTCGGTGCCGAGCTACGACCCGAACCAGTTCTTCCCGCGATTGCGCGAGGAGCTGTTCCTTCAACTGATCGGCGATCCCGACAAACCGTTCCTCAACCGCGCCATCAGCGCCTACGAGCCGGGCTCGACGTTCAAGGTCGTCACCGCGCTCGCGGGACTCGAACTAGGCAAGATCACGCCTTCAACCGAGTCGGATTGCCAGGGTATCTACTACATCGGGAAGCAGGCTTTCCGTTGCTGGATTCACAGCCGGGGTGGCGCACACGGGCGCGTGGATTTTCTCCACGCGATCAAGTTTTCGTGCAACGTCTTCTTCTACGAACACGGCGTGGACATCGGCGGCACGAACATTGTCGCCATGGCCCAACAGTTCAAACTCGGCGAACCCACGGGGGTGCCGCTGGGCGCATACGTCTATGACGAAGCGATCCGAAACTACCGGCTGCGCGACGTCGAAGCCGATGGCGGCCTGCCTTCGCCCGACATCCTCCGCATGAAAGGCCACGTCGCGAACATGTCCATCGGCCAGGGCGACGTGCGCACCACGCCGCTGCAGATGGCGTATCTGACTGCCGCCATCGCCAACGGCGGCATCCTCTGGGCGCCACGGTTGGTGGATGCCTTCGAGCTGCAGGACGAATCGCTGCCCCGCGCGCAACGGATCGAGTTGCTGCCCCCGCAGATCCGCAGCAAGCCCAACGTATCACGGCACAACCTCGACCTGGTGCGTGACGCGATGTTCCACGTCGTGGAGGATGACGATGGCACCGCGCACAAGGCCCGCGTGGCCGGCGTCCGCATTGCCGGCAAGACCGGCACCGCGCAATACAAGAAACGCGATGCCGATACGGGCGAGACGATCCAGGGTCACCACGTGTGGTACATCGGTTTTGCGCCGTTCGAGGAGCCGCGATATGCGATGGCGATCATGGTCGAGGAAGGCGATAGCGGCGGCACCACCTGCGCGCCGATCGCGGGACAGATTTACCGAAAACTGTTTGAGATGGAAAAGGGGGAAAAGACCCGGGAAGTAATTGGTAATCGGTTGACTGGTAATTGGGAGTCATCGGTGACACCCGCCCAATTACCAGTTACCAATTACCAATTACCCATCACTGCCCATGCGCCTTAACGACAAACTCAAACTCTATCTCCGCCTCGACTGGTTGCTCGTCGGCGCGATGCTGACGCTGGCTGTGATGGGTGTGTTCGCGATCTACACGGCGAGCTATCGCGGCGACGACCAGCCGGTACCGACGTTTTACCTCTGGCAGATGCGTTGGATTGCTCTCGGGTTGGTTGTGTTTCTCGTGGCAGTGTGGGTGGACTACGACTGGCTCTGCCGTTGGTCGTGGTTGATTTTCGCTGCAGTGCTCGGGCTGTTGATCCTGGTGTTGCTCATTGGAAAGATTGCCTATGGCGCGAGGTCGTGGTTCGGAATCGGCGGGCGCGGCGTGCAGCCATCCGAGTTGGCCAAACTTGCGGTGGCGCTGCTGGTGGCGTTCTACCTCAGCCGTCGTTCGCGCGAAGTGGAGAACTTTTCGACGATGATCGGGTGCCTCCTGCTGATCGCCGTGCCGGCGGTGCTCGTGCTGGCGCAACCCGATTTTGGATCCGCGGCGGTGTTGTTCCCGATGACGCTGGCCATGATGTTCGTCGCGGGCGTCCGACTGCGGTACTTCGTGCTGCTCGGGATCATCCTGCTCGCGTTGGCGCCGGTTGGATGGCTGTTGCTACACGATTATCAGCAGGAACGCCTCCTTGTTTTCCTCAATCCCGACCGGGACCCATTGCATCGCGGGTGGAACTACCACCAGTCGCTCATCGCGGTCGGTTCGGGTGGCTGGGACGGCAAAGGCTGGCTGTCGGGCACGCAGAACGTGCTGGGCTACCTGCCCAAGACAGTCGCACCCAACGATTTTATCTTCTCGGTCATCGCCGAGGAGACGGGATTCCTCGGCGGGCTCGTGGTGCTGGGGCTGTATGGGGTGATCCTGTTCGAAGGGATCCGCATCGCCGGCAACGCGCGCGACAAACTCGGGATGATCCTCGCCACCGGGCTTGTGGCGATGTTGTTCACCCACATCTTCCAGAACATCGGCATGACAATCGGGCTGGTGCCGATCACCGGGCTGCCCCTGCCGCTGTTGAGCTACGGAGGATCGTTCATGATCCTCGTGATGGCGTCGCTGGGGCTGCTGCAAAACATCTACGTAAGGAGAAACCAATATTGAATGCGGGGCGCGCAGTCGTGCGCCCCACCGGATTGACATCCGAAGAAAACAGTACTGAAAGGAACCATGGAAACAGAACGTAACAATCCACAAGAACAACAAGAACAAGAGCCTCAGGCTCAGGAGCCGACCTCCGCGCCCGAGGGTGCACAAGCGGAACCGCACGACGAAGCACCTCAGAACGAACGTGAACAGGGCGAGCAGCGGGAGCGGCGGGAAGGCGAGCCATCGCAGCGCGACCGGCGACCCGATCGCAGAAATCGCGGCGGCCTTCGCGAGAAGGTGGCGGAGTTTCTCGGCTTCCGCCGACGTGGCGGTCGCGACCGCAAAGAGATCATCATCAACGCCGAGTCGCTTGAGAAACGCGTCGCCGTCCTGGAAAACGGCATGCTGGAGGAATTCAGCATCGAGCGCAGCACCGACGAACGGCTCGTGGGAAGTGTATTCAAGGGCCGGGTGAAAAATCTCGAGCACGGCCTCAAAGCCGCCTTCGTGGACATCGGCTGGGAGAAGAACGCGTTTCTGCATTACTGGGACATCGTGCCCGGCACGCTCGACGCGGCGTTCGATCCGATTGATGAGGACGGTGAGGGCGAGGAAGAAGGCGGGAGCGAACAGAAACCTCAGGCCCAGCAGCATCAGCGTCGCGGGCGCAAACCGCGCGAGCAACAGTCCATCACGCCCAAGGACGTCGAGAAACTGTATCCGCCCGGCAGCGAGATTGTCGTGCAGGTCACCAAGGGGCCGATTGGCACGAAAGGCCCGCGTATCACAACCAACATCGCCATCCCAGGTCGCTACCTGGTGCTGATGCCGTTCTCGTCGCAGAGCGGCGTGTCACGCAAGATCGAGGACGACAAGGAACGGCATCGGCTCAAGCGCATCCTCCGCAGCCTGAAGCTGCCGGAGGGCATGGGCATCATCGTCCGCACCGTCGGTGAAGGACAGAAGGCGCGGTATTTCGTGCGCGACCTGCGGATGCTGCTCGATACCTGGCGCGAGGTGGAAAAGAAGATCAAGGAGAAGCCGGCTCCCTGCACGGTGTATCAGGAGCCGGGCGTGGTCGAACGCACTGTCCGTGATTTCCTCACCGAGGAAGTGGACCGCATCGTGATTGATGACAAGGACGACTACGAGAAAATCCGCGAGATGGTGGGTGCGATCTCCTGGCGTTCGAAAAACAAGGTGGAGCTATACAGCGAGAGCGCGCCGATCTTCGAGAAGTTCGGCGTGGAGAAACAGATCGAGGATTCGTTCCGACACCAGGTATGGCTCAAATGCGGCGGGTACATCGTGATTGATGAAACCGAGGCCATGATCGTGATTGACGTCAACACCGGCCGCCACAAGAGCGCCAAGGATCAGGAAGACACGATCCTGCGCGTGAACCTCGAGGCGGCGGACGAGATTTGCCGCCAGCTTCGCCTGCGCAACATCGGCGGGTTGCTCGTCATTGACTTCATTGACATGCGATCCCGGAGCCACCAGATGGAAGTGTTGAACCGCATGCGCAACGGCCTCAAGCGCGACAAGGCCAAGACGCACCTGTTGCCGATCTCGCAACTCGGACTGATGGAAATGACCCGGCAGCGCCAGAGCGAGAGCTTCGCGTCCGCCGTGTTCGAGGATTGCCCCTACTGCAAGGGACGCGGTCTCGTGAAATCGAGCGAGAGCATGAGCGTGGTGATCCAGCGCAAGATCGCGGAGTTGCTGAAGAAGCACAAGATGAAAGACGAATCACTGTCGCTGCGAATCTTCGTCCATCCCGAAGTGCTCCAGCGGTTGAAGACCGAGGACGAGAAGATGTTGATCGAGATGGAAAAGAAGCTGCAAGGCAAGCTTCAGTTCCGCTCCGATCCCGACTTGCACCATGAGGAGTTCCGCGTCACCAACCTGGCAACCGGCGAGGAGTTAAAATAGCTGGAAGATTGGAAGGAGGGAAGGTTGCTGTGAAACCTTCCATCCTTCCCTCGTGCCGCTGCGGCGTCAGTAGTACCGGATAAACGCCTTCGCCTTCAGGCGATCAATCCATTGTTGCTGCAACCGTTGCTTCTCGGCAGTCAGGAGCTTCTTCTCGATGTCGTCGCGGACTTCGTGCAGCGGACGGATGTGAGCGGGTTTGACCTCTTCGACCTTGAGAATGTAGAAGCCGTCCTCGGTCTCGATGATGCCACTGTGCTCGCCTGCTTTGAGCGAGAAGGCAACGTCGGACAGTTCCTTGCGTAATGTGTCGCGCTCGATCCAGCCCCAGTCGCCTTGTTGCTCCTTGTTGTTCGAGCCTTGGGAGTGCTTTTCCGCCAATTCGCCGAAGTTGCCGCCTGCCTTCAGCTTGGCGAGAATCTCCTCGATCAGCGCCTTCGCAGCGGCAATCTCATCCTCACTGGTGCCCTTTTTCACCATCAACAACCGCAGCTTCACCTGGTCGCCGGCTTTGTAGTCCTCCTTGTGCTCGGCGTAGTACTTCTCGATTTTGGCGGGAGAAATGATGATCTCGCCTGAGATCTCC
>CAZOTB010000096.1:0-24064 GCA_964582645.1 uncultured Verrucomicrobiota bacterium
AAACGGTAATCGTCAAAGGGGACGGCGAACCGAACGGCCGTCCTCCTTCGACAACAACAGGCGGGCAGCACTGCGTGGGGCTGCCCGCCTGTCGCAAGTTTAGAGACCTGTTCTCCGGCCGACCGTGATCTTCGTTCCGGAAGTCAGTGACTGTGCCTTCCTCAACTCCGCAGGCGTGTTCACGTTGAGGAACACCTGTGTCCAGGAGGCAAATCCCGGCAGGTCCGGTTCGCCAAACTCCTTCACGTGAAGCGAACGGAGCAGCTGGTTCACGGAAAGCTCCGATCCGCGAATGCGACGCTCCACTTCCGGCAGGATGCGACGGTGATAGACGGCGTGCAACGGCTCGAAATTCCCGCCGGGTTTCGCCGCCACCGCATCGTGTTCGCCCAGCGCGTCGGCCATGGCCCGGATCAGCTCCGCGCTCAGGAATGGCATGTCGCAGGCCACCACGAAGATCGCGGGCGTGTCCGTGTGGCGCAACGCGGTGTAGATGCCTCCCAGCGGGCCAAGATCGGGAATTTCGTCGGGGAACACCGGAAGCTTCAGACAGGCAAACGGCTCCGCACGGTTCGCGATAAGGATGTTGCGGCGAAAACAATGCTGCAACATGAGGACGCAGCGTTCTACCAATGTCTCCTCTCCGAACCGCGCCAACGCTTTGTCCGTCCCCATCCGGCTGCTCTTGCCACCCGCGAGCACCACGCCGGTGATGGTTTCGACCAATGGCACGGGCATGTTACACCGCCTTCTTCTCTGCAATCAGCTTGTTGATCTCGTGCATCATCGCCGAATTCTCCCTGATCACACGGTACTCGACCACGAACGCGTACAGGTTGAACACCACCGAAAAATACGCCAGCACCGCGTGCCACAACAGGCCCATCCGGCCCGTGTGATGCGCGGCGCCGAGCCAGGTCGTGATGATGATCAGGAATGGCGCGAGTGTGGCCAGGCCGGAGGTGCGCGCCTTGAACTTCTTCGTCCGCCGCACGTAGCCCGTCTGCGGATCGTTGGGGAGAGAGTACGTCTCGACCGCTTCCTTGATCCCTTTGCCCGTGCCCATGAAATGGATCATCACCACGCTATGCGTCACGCAGGTGAAGATGGCGGTGATTAACGCGACCGTGAAGTGCATCGGCCACGCATGCGTCTCGCCGAGGTAGAGTGTGGCGACGAAAAAAATCGTGTTCCAAATCGCCAGCCCGAGAAATATGATGCGCATCGAATCGGGTTCTAACCGGAGGCTACCATCATGGCAAACCTATTCATCGGCATTGACAGCGGGACACAATCCACCAAGACGATCGTCGTGAACGGCGACAACGGCAAGGTGCTGGGCGCGTCGTCGAAAGCGTACGAGCTGATCCCCAAGCTGCCGCCCGGCCACAAAGAGCAACATCCGCAGGACTGGATTGACGCGGTCCAGTCGAGCGTGCGCGGCGCGTTGAAGGCGGCAAAGGCGAAGGCGGAGGACGTGCGCGCCATGGGCGTCAGCGGCCAACAGCACGGGTTCGTCCCCCTCGACAAAAACGGGAATGTGATCCGCCCCGCCAAGCTCTGGTGCGACACCTCGACCGCGCCGCAGTGCGAGGAGATGATCAGGAAGCTTGGCGGACTGAGCGCGGTCATCGAGCTGATCGGGAATGGTGTGCCGCCGGGATTCACGGCGTCGAAGATTCTGTGGCTCAAACAAAACGAGCCGCAGAATTTCAGGAAGCTCGCGACCGTGTTGTTGCCGCATGACTACATCAACTGGTGGCTCACCGGCCGCGCGGTCATGGAGTACGGCGACGCCAGCGGCACCGCGCTTATGGACGTGCGGACGCGCAAGTGGTGCGAGAAGGTCGTCAACGCGATTGATTCCGATCTGATGAGCAAGCTGCCGAAGATTCAGGATAGCAGCCTGCCGGTCGGCCATCTCCGCAAGGACGCGGCGAAGGCGCTTGGGTTGCACGTCAACGTCCTCGTCTCGTCCGGCGGCGGCGACAACATGATGGGCGCGATCGGCACGGGCAACACCCGGCCCGGCCTCGTCACCGCCAGCTTCGGCACGAGCGGCACCATCTACGCCTGCGCGCCGAAACCGATCGTGGACCCCGAGGGCGAGATCGCGGCGTTCTGCGACTCGACGGGACGCTGGCTGCCGTTGTTGTGCACGATGAACGTCACCGTCGCCACTGAGATGCTGCGCAACGATTTCGGCTGGACGCACGCCCAATACGACGCCGCGGTGAAGAAAGCGCCCGTTGGTTCGGACGGCCTGCTGTTGATCCCGTACCTCGAAGGCGAACGCACCCCGAACGTCCCCGACGGCACCGGCGTCTATTTCGGCGTCAACCCGCGCACGTTCCAAGCGAACCATTTCGCGCGAGCGACGATGGAAGGCGTCACGCTCGGGATGAATTACGGCCTGAACCGTCTCCGCGCGCTCGGCCTCGCTCCCAATCAAATCCGCGTCACCGGCGGCGGCTCGCAGAGCGCCGCGTGGCGACAGATCATGGCCGATGTGTTCAACGCGGAGGTCATCTGCACACAGACCGCCGAGGGCGCCGCCTTCGGCGCCGCGCTGCAAGCGCTCTGGAGCTGGCGCTTGCAGAAGGGGGAGAACATCGGCATTTCAGACATCACCGACGCTTTTGTGAAGACCGACCCAAAGACCGTCGCGCGTCCGAACAAGAAGCACGTCGAGACGTACCGCAAGCTCCAGGAGATTCAGGATCGCGCGCACAAGGACATGCGCGAGATGTTCGCAAAGCACCGGACGACTGTTTCGTAGCCGCGAAGAATGCGAATGGACACGAATTGAGCCAAGTAGATGAAACTGCCCAACAGAGACCGAGCGGTCGTGCAGATTGAAAAACTTCGCGACTATTCTCTCAGTCCAGAGCACGAAGAGGGAAAGCACAAGGCGCGTGTCTTTGCTGCGGCATTGGGCATCGGCCAGGAGGACGCCGAATGGCTGCGCGACCAACTGCTGGCGGTCGCGGTCAACCAAGACTGTGAGTTGGGCAAGAAGACCCAGCACGGGCAACGATACACGATAGAATTCGTCGTCGAGCACGGTGAGAAATCGGCAAAGCGCTGCGGAGCGTCTGGAACGTGCGTCCGACCGAGGATTTCCCTCGATTGGTCACGTGCTATGTGCTATAGGTGCACCGTGCAAAACACACCGGTCAAACTGTTGGACGTGATTGCTCTTCTGAAGGACAGAGCACAAGATCGCCTTGTCACCGGCCAGGTCGGGACGGTCGTCGAGGTACTCGCCCCCGGTGTGTTTGAAGTCGAATTCCGCGACTCCCAGGGCAAAACGATTGCCTTGGCGGAGTTGAGGCGCGAAGAACTGCTTGTCCTCAAGCACGAGCCCGCAACTGCCGCGTAGTCTCGTCTGCGACGATCAGCCACGTTTTCCTCAAAGCTAACCTGAGGACTGTCGCCCGTCCGCGCGTCCAGACGAGGAAAACATCGAAACTTACGGCACACTTCAGTGTATTCGGGGTCGGAGACTTACTTATTGCAGCCTCCGCATCCTTTTGCGATGGGCGAGCTATCCCTGATCTGAAGGTGAGATCTCGGTGTTCGACTGGATGTCATGTTGTATTGCCAATGTGTAGATTCGGTATTGCAGTGCCGCCATGACAACAATGACCGTCAAATTGCCCGAGCCCCTCGCGAGGCAAGTGGAAGCCGAGGCTCGAATCAAGCAGACAGCCAAGTCGGCAATCATTCGTAATTGCCTGGAGGAGAAACCGGCTGGCTCAAGACGACGCAAGGGTGTCACCTGTCTGGATCTGATGGGCGACTTGTTCGGGTCGCAGCCCGGCCCGCGCGATGCCTCGACGAACAAGTCCTACCTGAAAGGATTCGGGCGTGAGCGAACAGGTGCTCGTTGATGTCGGGCCGATGGTGGCGAGCCTGGTCCGAGCCGATCGCAACAGCCGCTGGGCACGTGACCAGTTTGCACGGTTGCGCCCGTTCCTGATGTCGCCCGAGTAGCAGGGTTATGCCCGCGGCGTTCTGCCCCGAGAGCGCTCGGCGCTGGCACCCACTGTCATGCACAAGGAACGTGCACCGTGGCACCGTTCTGGCATTCATGCGCCCGGCCACCTTCCCATTGCCTCACAGACACGAAGATGGTAGGTTCGTGCATCCGATGAAAAACAGAGTCGCGGTCAACCCCAAGATTCATTTTGGAAAACCGTGCGTGGCCGGAACCCGCATCACGGTGCAGAACGTACTGGAACTGATCCGGGAAGGACTGCCGTTTGAGACCATTATTCGCGATTATTACCCCGACCTGAAGGTCGAGGACATTCAAGCCTGCGTGCAGTACGCCATTGAAGTACTGGCGGCGGAAGACCTCCACGTGAGCGCGGCTGCGTGAAATTCCTCCTCGACCAGGACGTCTATGCCGTTACCGCTCAGTACTTCAAGACCTTGGGACACGATGTCGTAATTGCCAGCCAGATTGGCGCGGCGCAGGCCGAGGATGCCGACCTGTTGAACACCGCCAGCAAACAGGATCGCATCTTCGTCACGAGAGACAAAGACTTTGGTGGGTTGGTATTTGTAAACCACCGGGGCACCGGCGTCATTTTCCTGCGCAGGTTGCCAAGCACAGTTCAGTCCGTGCATGACGAACTCGGGCGCGTTCTGCACACTTACTCAGACGAAGAGTTGAAACATGCCTTCGTGGTCGTGGAGCCGGGAAGACATCGCTTCAGGAAGCTTGCATAAGTAGGGAGGTGACGGAGCCACTATGAGACTAATCAGTATCGTGCTCACTGGAATGCTGGCTGTGTGTGAGGGGCTTGTCCCGGCCACCGCGGCGGACAAGCTCGTCATCAAAGGATCAAACACCTTCGGCGAAGAACTGGGCCCGCGATTGATCGCGGAGTTTCGTAAGAGTCATCCTGATGTCTCGGTCGAATTGGAGTCGAAGGGCACGGCGAGCGGATTCACCGCGTTGCTCGATGGACAGTGTGACATCGCATCGGCCTCACGGCCCGCCAGCGAGGACGAGGTGCGGCGGGCTCATTCGCGCGGCATCCGAATGAGGTCCCACACCATCGGTTATTACGGCGTGGCGGTGGTCGTGAACGAGAAGAATCCGATCGAAACATTATCCGATTCCCAGATGCGTTCCGTGTTCACCGGTGCCATCAACAAATGGAAAGCCCTCGGCTGGGAGAACGATCAGCTTGTTCAAACGTACATCCGCGATCCCGTTTCGGGGACGTACCTGGGTTTTCAGGAACTGGCGATGGAACGCATGCCGTACGTGCGAACGGCCAAACCGTTGAAAAGCTACCGGGAGATTGCCGACGCGGTGAAGGCCGACCCGCACGGGATCGGTTATGTCAGCATGAACCTGACCGACGAGAAAGGGCTGCGCGTTCTGGCCGTGAACGGAATCCTGCCGACGGTAGAATCCGTGTACGAGCAGAATTATCCATATGCCCGCCAACTCCAACTCTACACGAACAGCAACCAGGAATCTCCTGCTGCCGTGGAGTTCATTCGATTCGTCCAGTCCAAGCAAGGCCAGCAAATCCTGAGCGACATGGGATACGTCCGTCGCTTTGAGCGGGCACACACACCCGTCCCCGACTTATAACAGATTCGGCATGAAACGCGTCCTTCTTCTCCTTGCCGTCTCCTTGATGGCCACAGCAGCGTCCGCCCAGGACTGGGCGAAGGCCAAGCTGGAAAAATCACCGCGGCATCAGGAGTGGGTGAAAGTAAGGCAAGGCGCGCGTGAATGCTGCGATTCCGAACTCAACCGAGCTGATGAAAAAGGCGGGCAAGACCTACGAGCCGGTCACCTACGAGGGCGCTGGCCACGGGTTCATGAGCGCCGGTGAAGCGCCCGATGCCAGCGAACCGAACAAGAAAGCGCGAGCGGAATCGTGGAAGCGATGGTTGGATTTGCTGAAGAAGTTGTAGCTCCGCCCGCTATTCAAACACATGCGTCGCCGTCTGGTGTTTGCGGATGAATTCCCAGTCGTAGCGCACGCCGAGGCCCGGCCCTTGCGGCACGGGCACACAGCCATCCTTGCCGACATCCCCGGGTTGATCTGAATAGCCGCACGTGTACACCGGCGGGACGACGTTGGGCATGCCCGGGCCCATGAGTGCCAGCTCGTAGAAGTGCGTGTTGCGAATCGCCGAGATCACGGCGCGATGGGCGGGACCGCGGGCGTGCATCTGCACGTCCACGCCGAACCCCTCCGCCACATGCGCGATCTTCATCGCGCCGGTGATGCCCAGGTCGTATTCGGGGTCGGCGTGGATCATGTCGCAGCCGCCGTGGACAAGGAATGACGTCTTCTGTTCCAACCCGCGCACGTGTTCACTGACGAGGAGAGGTGTCTTGAGTTTCTCCCGGAGCATCCGGTGACCCGTCCCGGAGACGCCCGTATCGCGGTACGGATCTTCGTACCACAGGAAACCGGCCTCGTCACAGGCGCGCCCGACGTAGAGCGCATCAAGATAGGTGCGAAGCTGGCAGGCAGGGTCGAGCATCAGAGGAAAGTCGGGCCCGACGGCCTTGCGCACACCGAGAACAGTGCGTGCTTCCTTGCGGGCGTCGCCGTCGTGCCAGCCGTGGATCTTGAATCCCGCGAACCCGGCCGCTTTGCAAGCCACGGCAAAATCCGCGAACGCCTTCGGGCTGCACAGACCACCGGGTTCGAGTTGGCCGTGATATGTGCTCGCGTACGCGGGCAATCGTGTGCGATATCCGCCGAGCAGCTTCGAGACGGACATCTTGTATTTCTTTCCCGCGAGATCCCAGAGCGCGATGTCGAGCGGGCCATGTCCCATGTGATCATACGCGCGTGCTTCTCGTTTCAGATCATCGTAGATCTGCTCGCGCTGCTCGGGATCGCGTCCGACAAGGTTGGGTGCGAGCATTTGCATCTGTCCGAACGTGGACGGCGTGCCGACCCAGTGGGTGACGTATTCGCCCTCGGCGCCGTCGTCGCATCGGATGCGGACGGCGTACCGGGTGGATTTCAGTTTGCCGCCCTTCACGAAGATCATGTTGCCGACGCCGGTTGCGCCGCGCTTGCTCAGTCCGAGATTGTTCACCTCGAATGAGAACGCTGTGATCTCGACGCGCTGGATGATGCTCATGGATCGCTCGGGTTGATCGTGCTCGAACGCACCTTGTTAGGCAAGACGGGCCTGCACACGGGTAAAGATGGCCTCGCACGTGGCGGGGGCGGCGAGCGGGACCTGTCCGCCCGGCTTTCCACACGCGCGGATCGCGTCACGAATCGCTTCGCGCACCGAGATCGCCAGCATCAACGGTGGTTCGCCGACGGCCTTGCTGCCGTGAATGACGTTTTGCTGTGCGGCGTCGGGCAACAACGTGACGCGAAAATCCATCGGTGCGTCGCTCAAGGCTGGGATCTGGTAGGTACTTGCCGAATGCGTGAGCAGGCGACCGTTGTCGTCCCACATCAATTCTTCGCGCGTGAGCCAGCCCATTCCCTGCACAAACCCACCTTCGATCTGACCGCGATCCACGCCGGGGTTCAGCGAGTCGCCCACGTCGTGCAGGATGTCCACGCGCAACACCCGGCTCATGCCGCAGTAGCCGTCCACCTCGACCTCGGTGACCGCCGCGCCGCATGCGTAGTAGTGAAACGGACGGCCGCGACCGGTCTGCTTGTCGTAATGCAGGTTCGGCGTCGCGTAATACCCTGTCGCCGATAAGCTCACGCGGTCGTGGTAGGCTTGCGTCACGACATCGGCGAACGGAATGGACTTACCGCCCGCGGTCGCGCTTCCGCATCGGAACTCCACCGCCCCAGCCTCACAGCGCAGCAACTTGGCCGCGACGGGCGCGAGCCGGGCGCGCAGCGTCCCGCACGCATTCTTCACCGCCGCACCATTCAAGTCCGAACCGCTCGATGCCGCCGTCGCCGATGTGTTCGGCACTTTGTCGGTCTGCGTTTTCATCACGCGAATCTTCTCGGGCGGCAACCCCAGCTCACGCGACGCGATGCCGAGGATCTTCGCGTGTAATCCCTGCCCCATCTCGGTGCCGCCGTGGGTCACCTGCACGGTGCCGTCTTGGTAGATGAGCACGAGCGCGCCTGCCTGGTTGTACGCGGACTTGGTGAACGAGATGCCGAACTTCACGGGCGTGATCGCCAACCCTCGCTTGATGCGCGAATCGCGCTGGTTGAATGCGGCGATCTCCCGCCGCCGCTCGTCAAATTGCGCGGACGCTTTCAGTTGCGACCAGATTTTCTGGATGCGGTTGTCTTCGATCTCCTCGCCGTAATGCGTTGTGTTCGTCTCACCGCGGCCATGGTAGAGATTTCGTTCGCGCACGACTTCGGGCGGAAAACCAAGCTGCCGCGCGACGCGGTCCATGATCTCCTCGATGACAAGCATTCCCTGCGGCCCGCCGAAACCGCGGAAGGCGGTGTTCGACGCGATGTGCGTCTTGCAGACGCGGCCTGTGAATTCGACGTTCGGCAGGTAGTAGCAGTTGTCGAGGTGGAACATCGCGCGGTCGAGCACCGGCTCGGAGAGATCGAGTGACCAACCCCCGTTCGAGAACAAGTCCACCTTCACCGCCTGAATCCTGCCCTCGGCGTCGAAGCCGACCTTGAACCTCGCGAGGAACGGATGCCGCTTGCCGGTCAGTTGCATGTCGAGGTCGCGGTCGAGCCGCACGCGCACGGGCTGCCGGGTCTTCCACGCCGCGACGGCGGCCAGCGACGACCAGGTGTTGGCCTGCGTCTCCTTGCCACCAAAGCCGCCACCCATTCGTGGTGATTGCACGACGACCTTGTTGCGTTGAATGCCGAGCACGTGCGAGATCACCGCCTGTACTTCGGAAGGATGTTGTGTGGACGAACAAACGAACATGTCGTCCGCGTCGCCTCGTTCGGCCCACGCGGCGTGCGTTTCGAGATAAAAATGCTCCTGTCCGCCCATCGAAAACTCACCCTCAATCTGGCCAGCGCTGTCCGCGAAAGCCCTCTCGAAGTCCCCGCGCTTCATCCGATGCGGGTCAGTGTGGAAGCTGTTCTTCGCAATCGCATCTTCGATGGTCAGGATCGCCGGCAACGGCTCGGATTCGACCACGACCTTCTCCGCCGCGCGGCGCGCGGCCTCGCGCGTCTTCGCAACCACCACCGCGACGATGTGTCCGTGATAGAGAACTTCCTTGTCGGCCAGCAGGACTTCGTCGTGCCGCACCGCGCCGACATCGTTCAACCCGGGCACGTCTTCCGCCATCAACACTGTGACCACGCCAGGCATCGAACGCGCAACGGTGGCGTCGCGCCGCAGAATCCACGCATGAGTGTACGGTGAACACACGGGCCAGATTTCCAGCATCGGACGGCGCGCGGCCTCGTCGTCCACGTACAGCGCGCTGCCGGTAACGTGTCCGACTCCGCTGTCGTGCTTGAGAGCTTTCGTTTCGTTCGCGACGGGCCAGGGATTGCTGGGCTCGAACGTCAACGGCCTGTCTTGGGCCAGGCTCTGTTCCTCCGTGAAGAACTTCTCGAACAAGCTCACGATCAACCCGCGGCGGTATCCCGCGCTGCCGCGCAAGTCACTGATGGGAGTGAACTCGGCTTCCAGGATCGGTCGGATCTGACCAATCGTCTGCAATGTCCATGGCTTGCCAACCAGCGCTTGCTCGGTTTTGCGCGCGCGCACCGGCATTGGAGCAACGCCGCCGTAGGCCAGCCGCGCCTCACGCACCGTCCCGGCTGCATCCAGGTCCACGCGAAATGCGGCGGCGACAATGCTGATGTCGAGTTCACGCCGCTTCGAGACCTTGTAGAACTCACACCGTCCCGACGGATGCCTCGGCACGACGATCGCAGCCAGAATCTCGCCCCTGCGCATCGCTGTTTTTCGGTACGCGACAAAAAACTCGTCGAGCGGAACAATTCGCTGGCCGCTCGCCGACTGGAGCAGCACCTTGGCGTCGAGCGACAACAATACCGGCGCGCAGTCACCGAGGGGCGACGCGGTCACGAGATTGCCGGCCATCGTGGCACGGTTGCGAATCTGCCGGGAGGCAAACACCAGCAGCATCTTCCTCAGGGACGGATATTCGTCAGCGATCGCTTCCTCAATCTGCGTCAAGGTCGCGGCGCCGCCGATGCGCCATTCGTCGTCGGTGCGAGTAATCCCCGTCAACTCCTCCACGGCTTCGGTGGAGATGAGCACAGAAAAGCGCTGGAACTTCTTGTTGATCTCGACGCCGATCTCGGTCGCGCCCGCCACGAGCCGCGCCTCCGGGTGGCGTTCCATCAAGGCAAACAATTCATCGAGCTTCGTCGGACGGAAGAACCGCTGAGCATCCGTCTCGTAGGCGAGGGGGGCCGGTGGGGACTGCGGCTTGCGCAACAGCTTCCCGAGCCGTTCGCCGCCTGTTTGCTGCAACGCCTCGATCATGGCATCGCGGATCGGCCGGTAGCCGGTGCAGCGGCAGAGGTTGCCGCAGAGTTGATCACTGATCCGCCAGTGCTCCCGGCAATCGCGGCGATGAAATCCTTCGAGCATCGAGACGATGAACCCGGGGGTGCAGTAGCCGCATTGGGAGCCGTAATGCTCGACCATGCATTGCTGCACGGGATGCAGCGCGTCGTCGGCCACGCCTTCGACGGTCATGATCTCGCGCCCGGCGACCATCGGCAGCAGCGTGATGCAACTGTTGGCCGCGCGACCGTCGAGCAACACCGTGCATGCACCGCAATCGCCTTCGTTGCATCCCTCCTTGCTTCCGGTGAGGCCAATCGAGCGGAGGTATTCGAGGAGCGGGGTGTGTGGCGAGACGTTCTCCACGCGATGGTCCCTGCCGTTCAGCGTGAACCCAAAGCTGCTTTCGGCCGAACGGTTGATGGTCTCCATTTTCATCGCGCCGCTGTTGCCTTTGAACCCTATCACGGCGAATGCGGAGTGAAAAGAAGGGAATAGGCGTCGGCAGGCACCTCCTTGTGTAGATTCTAAATCAGCATCATCGCGGCAAGCATGCGGCCGGTCTGGCCCTTCTCGGCCCGGTAGGAATAAAACCGATGGAGATCGCAAGCGGTACAGATGCGCGGGTTGGCGATGTCGCACACGCCGGCAGCTCGGAGTTGTTCCTCGATAAGCGTCGGAATATCCATCTCGTAATGACAGGGCCCGACGCAGGGGCTCAAGACCGCCAGCACGTCGCGCGGATCGGTGCCGAACGCGCGTTGCATCGAGGCGACGGACTCGCCGGCGATGTTCTGTCGCGTCCCGTGCTTGCCGGAATGGAGGAGGCCGATGGCGGGCGTCTTGCGATCCACGAGAAACACGGCGCAGCAGTCGGCGACGTACACGCCGAGCGGCAGCCCCGCGACTTTGGTCAGCAACCCATCGGTGTGCGGGATCGGGAGGCGGGGCCGGGTGCGGACCACGACGATCTGGCTGCCGTGGACTTGATTGGCCGTGGCCAGCGAAGTGCGGGTCGTGCCGAGAGCGTGGAGCACCTCTTCGTGGTAGCGGGCGATTTTGCCATGGTTCACGTAGCCACCAGCGTCAGCGAGTGGCGTGCTCTGCGGATTGGGTTCAGCGGCCGGCCACTCGCTGACGCTCGCGGCTACGTGCGGAACGCCCGGCAACCGCAGCGTGAACGCATGCCGCACAAACGGCAGCGCGGAGAGCGCGTCGAATGTCAGGAACGGCGGCTCAGGGTGTGCGGCGCAGCTCGTCGAGGTTGGCGACACGGGTGTTGACGCCCATGGCGCGTTCGAGTCCGGCGACGGCGACGTTCCACTCATAGAGCGCCCTTGTATAGGTTGTGCGGGCATCGGTCAGCGCCGTTTGCGACTGGAGGACGTCCAACTGCGTGCCCGCACCGACGCTAAAGCGTGCCTGCGACAAACGCAAACTTTCTTCCGCCTGTTCGAGCACCTTCTTCTGGGACTCGATGGTCTCGCGCGTTTCCTGCAGCTTCGAGTGGGCGGCGCGGATGAGGAGCGCGATTTCTCGTTTTTTATCTTCGAGGTCGAGTTTGGCCGAATCCAGCAACGCCTTGGCCTGTACGACCCGGCCATGAGTGGAGAATCCATCGAACACGTCCCAGGTCAATTGCGCCCCGGCGGACCATCCGCGAATCGAGGGGTCGAGGTCCGAAGTCGTGCCCCGCGTCACGTTGGTGACGCCGCCGACCACGATCTTTTTGCTGTCGCCGATACTGGGGCTGCGGGCGCCGTATTGGCCGTAGATTTCGAGCCGCGGTTTGTACCCGCCGTACGCCACGTGCACTGCTTCCTTGCGGGCCTCGACCAGCTTGGCCAGTTCCTTGATTTCGACCCGGTTCTTCAATCCCGTCTCGATGGATTCGGTCACGCTCGGGTCGTAGGGGATGTATTGGAGTTCGCCGATGAGCACGTAGGGGAATCCCTCGACACTGTGGATGTCGGTATCAATCGCCAGCAAATTGGCGACCCGCAGTTTGGCGATACGGAGATCGTTGCGCGCCTGAATCAGCGGCGGACGCGCATTGGCGAGAGCGACCTCGGCCTGGAGCACGTCGAACTTCGGCACGGTGCCGGCCTCGAAGCGCCGCTTGGTGGTCTGGAGTTGCTCGTCGAGGTAATGAATGGACGCTTCGCGCACCTGGATGAGTTGTTCGTTGTACAGCACGTCGTAGAACCGGCTGCGTACGTCCAGGATCGTGTCGGCGACGATGCGTTCGAATCCATACACAGCGACCTCGCGATTGATGTACGCGATTTTGGTGGAACCCCACAGTTGCCCGCCGGCGTAGATGATCTGGGAAAGACGGACGTTGCCGTCGAAATTCTGCGTGTTGCCGAAAAATTCCGTGGTCTGCGGCTCGCGCTTGGTGAGCAGGCCCGTGGCGTTCAGTTGCGGCAACAGTTCGCCGCGCGTCTCGATGATCACCCCGTAGTTTCGGCGAATTTCTTCCTTGGCCTTGAGCACCTGGGTGTTGTGGCGCACCGCGTAATCCACGCTCTCCTCAATGGTCAGCGAAGATTTGCTGAAGGGCGCGTTGGTCGAGACGGCGACGACGTTCGTCTCCGCAAGAGCGTTCCACCAAGGCACAAGACACCACACCAGCACGGAGACGAGCGAGGATTTCATACAGATTGCGCCGACTATAACTTTGCGAAAACGTGCGTCAAGGTTTGTGAAGGAGCAACCAATTCGTTTGCGCGAACAAGGTCGCGGCTCTATCGTCCAACGCAGTATGAATCGGTACCGTGGAATCGCAGTTCTCTCGACATGGCTTGTTTTGGCAATCCAAGCCATTGCGGAGCCGACCGGTGAAATCGAAGCCACCATCACCGGCAAACCATCCGCCGACCGCGTCTGGGCGGTCGAGTTGCAACTCGGCAAACACATTGAAGGAACGGTGACCAACGGGAAGCGCATTCGCGTCGCCGACCTGCCGCTCGGCACCTATGGCCTGGTGCTCAAATGCGGTACCCACATCATCGAGGGGATGCGGTACCCCGACGAGGTGTACGTCGGCACGGATCTCACGGGCGACGACCGCAAGGCATTCGAGGAGGAAGTTCGCAAGCAGGAGCAGTTCTTCGACAACAAAACCATCTGGAGCATCCAGGGCGGGAGCAAGCGGGCGATCGCGTTCGTGTTCAACGAGCGCAGCAAGGTGTGGTACGACAACCCGACCGGCAGCGCGCATTCGAACACATTAATCCGCCGGTACGACGTGCAGGTTCTTCGCAAGTCCGGCGTCGCGTGGTTACAGGACAACATGTTTTTCCTCTGGCGTGAGGAGGCGGAGCGCGGCCAGGCGAAAACAATGACGCATCAGTTCGAGGAACAGCTTGCCGACATCGAACTGACGAAGGAGAAGCCGAAGGTGAAGATGGAACTGAAACTGTAGATTTACAGTTTAGGGTTTCCTGAACCGCTGAACCGCTGAACCCCGAAACCTCACTCCCCCTTGCCGAGATACTTCTCCAGCTTCTCGTTGAGCTTGGCAAATTTCTCGAGGAGTCCCGCTTGCGCCTGCTGCGACTTCACCAGTTCCTTCTCAAGCTCGACGATCTGCGCGCGGTATTGCGACTCGCGCTGGGCGGCCTCGGCCACTTGCCGGTTCAGTTCGACCTCGCGCTGCAGGTCGTTATCGAGCATCGCCAGCGCGGCCTCGACCCGCTCATTGAGCTCAGCGAGCGCTTCCTCGTGGTTTTTGCGAAGCTGACCATTCAGGTCGGAGAGCAACTCGAACTGTTCGCGCACCTGCGCCAACTCGGCGCGCATCTGATTGCTCGAAACCTCCTTCTCCGCCTTTGTTGACTGGTTTGACCGCTGGAGTTGCTCGAGCTCGGATTGCGCGGTGGCCAGTTGCTCGGTCAGATCCTGGATTATCGCTTCGTGGCTCGCCTTGGTGGCCTCGTTCGTCTCTTCGAGTTCCGTCACGCGTTGACGCAACTGCTCCAGTTCCTCCGACATGGCTTCTTCGACCGCGGCGTCTGTCCCTGCTGTTTTGTCGCTCGAACCCGCAGGAATGTATTCTTGGAAATCGGGGTGCTCGGCGATGAGGCAACTGTCGCCCGTGGTCGCGTTGCGGATCGAGTTGTCGGGCCGGAGCTGGCCGTCATCGAGAAAGGCGCGGATCGCGGGGATGCATGTCGGCCCATAGGCTTCGCCGTCCGGGAACTCGACGATCCAGTTCATGTCGAGTTGCGGCAACTCGGGCGCGGCCATCCATTTCACGGCGTCGCGCGAGAGCATGTCGTAGGGCGAGATTTCCCCCTTGGACGCCCAGCCCACAAGCGTCTCCACCTCGACGGGCCCGAACACGCTTCCGTCGTCGTACTTCTTGAGATACCACTGGTCGTTCGCGTCCATCCGGTATGGTTTCTACGATTTCGGGATGAACAACCTCTGTCCGATGCGAAGCACGTCGCTCGAGAGATTGTTCGCCTTCTTGATCGCGGTCACGGTCGTGCCGTAGGTCTTTGCGATCGCGGCGAGCGTGTCGCCTTGTTTGACGGTGTACTCGTAACCAACTTCGTTGCCGCCGCTCGATCCCGACGGCGAACGCGCGCTGCGCGACGAGGCGAGCCCTGCGATCTCCTTCGCCAACTGATCGAGGATGATCTGCTTGTCCTTCTCCCGTTGCACCTCGAGGTTTTGAACCTGGGTGCGAAGCGCCTGCAACTCCGACGCGCTGGCCTGACCGACGGAGCCGCTCTGCAGGTTGTTGAGCCGTGCCTGGACGTCGGCGAGGTCGCGTTGAAGAGTGGAATAATTCTGCGCCAGTCCCTCGAGCCGCTGATCGAGGTTGCGGATTCGTTCCTCCAGATACGAGTACTGCGTTTGCGCCTGTGCCTGCGACGAGGCACCGCCGCTGGCCATGGTGTCGAACGTCTCGCAGCCCGACAACACTACTGCGAACGAGCAGACGGAAAGGGTGAACGTGAGCCTCCGGGCTTTCATCGGGACAAACCATACCCACCCAACTGTTCTCATTCAAGAGATTTCAGGTCGCCCTCTTTGCGTGCGCACGTAGTGAAAGAGGTACTGCTGAGCGTAGCCGGCGTAACGCCCGAAGTAGGCTTGGGTAAACTCGCGCAATCGCCTCGACGTGACTTTCTGCTTGCCACGAAAATACATCTGCCGCAGGCAGCGCTCGACCCACACATCAATCGGGAACGCATCGTGTTTGCCATAGCCAAAGAGCAGGACGCAGTTGGCAATTTTCTCGCCGACGCCCGGAAGTTGACAGAGATACTCGCGGGCGTCCTCGCAACTCATCGAGTCCACCCTGGCGAGATCCAGTTTCCCCTCCGCGATCATCCGCGCGGAATTGAGCAGATACTTTGCGCGGAAACCGAGCTGGCAGTTCCACAGCACGTCGTGCGTGCTCGAAGCCACCGCCTCGACCGTGGGAAAACGGAAGGATTCGCAATGCCCGATTCGCGATCCGAGTTCGCGGCTCAGATTTTCCACGATCTGCTTGATCTGCACGATCTGCTTCGTCGAGGAGGCGATGAAGGACGCCAGACATTCCCAGGGCTCCTGTTTGAGAATCCGGAGCCCCCAACATGCTTTGACTGCCGCGTCGAGATGCGCATCCCGAGGGAAAGCGGCGACGATCTCGCGCAGGCTCGCGTTCCACTGGAAGTAGCGGGCAACCTCCGCGAGATCGTCCGTCTCGATCTCGATCCGCTCTCCTTCCTGTCGCAACCTCACAACGCGCCGGGCGATCACGCCGGTCCAGCTTCTGTCGGCGCCGCGGCGCCAGCGGAAGACCTGCCCCGAATCGAGCGTGGCGTCGAGCGAGTAGTCCGCGACGTGGAGGATTTGTTTCTGCCGTTGCATCCCTCTCCGCAATCGGCGTAATGTGCGGTTGTGGATTCCAAAGGCAACACCAAATCCATCCATTTCATCGGCCTCTGCGGCACCGCCATGGCCTCGATCGCGGTCGTGCTCAAGGAACTTGGTCACCAGGTCACCGGCTCGGACGAGAACGTTTATCCGCCGATGAGCACATTCCTGCAAGAGCGCGGGATCACAATCATGGCCGGCTTCTCAGAGGACAATCTCGCCCACCGTCCCGATCTTGTGGTCGTCGGCAACGCAGTCCGTCGCGGCAACCCGGAAGCCGAACTCATCCTCGAACAGCGCTGGGATTATTGCTCGCTGCCCGAGGTCATCCGACGGTTTCTCCTGCCGGGCAGGCAATCCATCGTCATTGCCGGCACGCATGGCAAAACCACCACCACCTCACTCGCGGCGTGGGTGTTTGATCAGGCGGGACTCGATCCCGGCTTTCTCGTCGGCGGCATTCCGCTCAACTTCGGCCACGGCGCGCGACTTGGACGCGGCGCGCCGTTCATTATCGAAGGCGACGAATACGACACCGCGTTCTTCGACAAGCGCAGCAAGTTCGTCCACTACGAGCCGCACATCGCCGTGCTCAACAACATTGAGTTCGACCACGCCGACATTTTCGACAGCGTCGAGGCAATCAAACGCAGCTTTCGTCAACTGATCGCAGTGGTCCCCCGCAACGGCATCGTGCTCGCCAACGGTGACGATCCGAACGTGCTCGATGTGATGCGAAATGCTCACTGCCGCGTCGAGACCTTCGGCCTGGGCGAGAACAACCAGTGGCGCGCGACCGATCTGAAGCAGACACCGGCGGGGTCAGCGTTCCGCGTTATGAATTCAGACTTCCACGTTTCGCTTTCGGGAGAGTTCAACGTTCGCAATGCCCTCGCCGTCGTCGTCATCGCGTCGCTCTGTGGCGTCTCCGCCGACAAGATCAACGCCGCGTTTGCCACCTTTCGCAACGTCAAGCGCAGGCTTGAAGTCCGCGGAGAAATCAACGGCGTGACCGTGCTCGATGATTTCGCTCATCACCCGACCGCCATCCGCGAAACCATCAGGGCCATCCGCGCGAAGTATCCCGGCCGACGACTCTGGGCGTTGTTCGAGCCGCGCAGCAACACCACGCGCCGGCATTTCTTTCAGCGCGAACTCGCCGAAGCGCTATCCCTGGCCGACGGCGTGTTCATCGGCAAAGTGGATCGCCTGCACGAATTGAAGGAAAGCGAACGACTCAACCCCGACAAGCTTGTCGCCGACATCACCGCGACCGGGCGACCCGCCTATTTCAAGCCTGACGTGCGGGAGCTGGTCGCCACCCTGCGGCCGCAGCTCAAGCCGCACGACCTGGTGGCGGTCTTCTCGAACGGCAAATTCGACGGGGTTCACGAGAAGTTGCTGCAGAGTTTGTAGGGCTTGCAGACCTACTGCGCTCGCGCTTTGGGCGTACGGCGTTGCAGCATCCGCTCCACGTACTTTCCGAGCACATCTGCTTCGAGGTTCACGGCGTCGCCGGGCCGGCGCGTCGCGAGGTTCGTCACTGCGAACGTGTGAGGAATGATCCAGATCCGAAACCAGTCCCGGCTCACCTTCGCCACGGTCAGGCTGATGCCATCCACGGCCACAGAACCCTTTTCGATGATGTACTTCATCAGCGCGCGCGGAGCGTTGACGTCGAGCACGTAGTCGGTACCGGCACGCTCGAAGCGCCGCACGGTGCCGCGGGCGTCCACATGACCGAGCACGAAATGGCCGTCGAGCCGGGCATCGGCGCGCAACGGACGCTCGAGGTTTACCAGACTGCCCGGTTTCGCGAACGCAAGATTGGTTCGGCGGAGTGTTTCGTCGAGTACATCGAACCGCAGCACCCCCCGGCGGAGTCCCACCACGGTGAGACACGCGCCGTTCACGGCGAGGCTGCTGCCGACACGCAGCCCGCGCACGACTTTCCGCGCGCGGACGTGAAGCTCGGTCGAACGCGGTCTCTTGCGGATTCGTTCGACGCGTCCTGCTTCTTCGACGATGCCAGTGAACATGGGCGTGGCGATGGTTTCAGGAGAGTTGCAGTTTGCCGCAAGAACCTGTAGGTATGGCGCTATTCAATGGATGCGATTCTATCGGCGACGAGTGCGTTTTCAACATGGAACTGAGCGTCGTCATTCCTGCCTACAACGAAGAGAAACGTCTCGGGCGCACCTTCGATGTCATCATCGAGTTTCTGCAACGAACAAAGCGCGAGTGGGAGATCGTCGTGCACGACGACGGCTCGACCGACGGGACCGCGTCGCTGGTGCATCGTTACGCGGACAAACACCCAGCGGTGCGGCTCAACCCCGGCGGGGCGAACCACGGCAAAGGCTACGCGGTCAAACACGGCATGTTGGCAGCGCGCGGACAATGGCGGTTGTTGACCGACGCCGATCTGTCCACGCCAATGGAGGAGTTCAACAAGCTTTGGCCGTGGACGCAGCAGGGGTTCGAGGTCGTGATCGGTTCGCGCAAGATCAAGGGTGCGCAGGTCGAAGTGCGCCAGCCGTTCCTCCGCCAGAAGATGGGCTTGGTTTACTCCTACGCCTCGAAATGGTTCCTCGCCACGCCCGTGATGGATTTCACGTGCGGTTTCAAACTCTTCCGCGGCGACGTGGCGCAGGCGGTGTTCAGCCGCTCCCTGATCGAGCGGTGGGGCTACGACTCCGAGGTTCTCTTCCTCGCGCATCGGCTCGGGTTCAAGATCAAGGAAGTCCCCGTCGTCTGGCGCAACGATACCGCCACGAAAGTGCGATTGGGCACTGACATGCTTTCCTCCGCGACGGAGTTGCTGCAGATCCGACGCAACGCGCTGGCCGGCAAGTATCAGCTCAATTCTCCGATGTCACCCAAACGGTGAACGCGAACACCCCAGTCTCGTTTCCAACCGAGTACGCTGACATTCGGCGTGCATGGAAACCGATGCTTTGGATCTTTGCGGTTGCACTGGTGTGTCGGTTCGCGGTGTTTTTGGTCGGGGTTGCCAACGCCGATGACCAAGGATCCAACCCGGCATTCTTCTGGTACGACTCCGGACAATATCTCGAACCGGCCCGCTCACTGCTCCTCGACGGATCGTACACAGTGCAATCCGGCGATGAACGGGCGCCGTATTTCATTCGTCCCCCGGCATATCCGGTCTTCATCGCGTTGTGCCAGGCGATCGGAGGTGAACGCACCCTTGCTATTCTGGTTCCGCAACTGTTCCTTTCCGCACTCACCTGCAGCCTGGCGTACTGGATCGGCGCGATGGTGTATCAGCACCGGGTCGGCCTGATCGCGGGATGGCTGATGGCGTTCGATCAATCGTTGATTGCCTACTCGAACAAGGTCATGACGGAAACGTTCGCCGGTTTCTTTTTCTTGCTGTCCACAGTCTGTCTGGTGCTGTCGTTTGCCCGAGCGCGGCTTGGCGCACTCCTGCTGGGTGGGATTTGTCTGGGCGTGGCGACGCTGGCCCACGGTGGGACGGTTCTGTACTGGGTCGTGCCGGTTACGTTTCTCGCGATCTGGGGCGGCCTATCGTGGAAACAAAAGCTGGTCGGGATTGCCCTGTTCCTGGCAGGATGGTTTGTCACGACGGTGCCGTGGCAGGTGAGAAATCAACTCGTGTTTGGCATCGCCGAATTGGCTCCGGGCGGACATACACTGATGACCACTGCCGCCGACGTCCTCTGGGCGGAACAACCCGGCCTCGACCGCCAGGAAGCGCGCGATGCGCACACGCAACGCGTCCGACGCATTTTTGAGGAGCGGTATGGCCTGCCGGTGCCAAATTGGGCCGATGCCGAGCTTCGGCGCCGATACTTCCGCCAGTTCAACAATCTCCAGACCGATGAATCCAAACGCGTGCTGCGAGAACATGCCGGCACGTACGCCAAGCTCGCTGCCGATGGCCTTCTGAAACTCACCGTCTTGCCGCTGCCCTATGCCGAGCTGTGCCGGTTCGCTGCCACTCAGGAACTGGACTCGACTGGACCGGGTCTCCGATCACGCATGATGGCGGCACTGAAGAAACTCGTGCGAGGTGAACCCGGCGCATTCGCAAGGGCAGTGCGGGAGGTGTCGTTCTGCAAGCTCTTCGGGTTCACCTGGAATATTGCTTATTGGATGCTGGTCGTCCCCGCTTCGTTGTTCGGCGTGGTCTGGACACTGCGTCAGCGTCATTGGATCGGATTCGTGCTCCTGCTCGGCACCGTAGCGTATTTCGTCGTCACTCTCTCGCTCATCAAAGCCGGCGACGGGATGCAACGGTACCGGCTGCGCATGTTACCCTATTTGTACTGCGTGGCCGCCGTGGGATGGACGGCACTGCCCCGGCGGGAAGCCGGCACCGAGCAAGCGCACACGGTTGCGCCATCATGAACGGGAACGCGGCATCATCCTTTCCCCACGACTGCGCGCAGTTCCGTTGCACATGGAAACCGATGCTCTGGGTGTTTGCCGTGGCGCTGGTGCTGAGAGTCGCCGTTTTCCTCGTGGGAATGGCGCACATGGACGCATCCGGAACCAACCCCGCTTTCTTCTGGCACGACTCCGGCCAATACCTTCAACCGGCCACATCACTCACGCGGCATGGAACATATTCGGTGGACAGTGGCGGCAAGGCGGTACCGTATTGTCTGCGCCCGCCAGGGTACCCGGGCTTCATCGCCGCGTGCTACGCCATAGGCGGCGAGCGGATCGCAGCGATCTTGCTCCCGCAACTCGTGCTCGGCGCGTTGGGGTGCAGCCTCACCTACTGGATGGCAGCAATGTGGTTCGGTCACCGTGCCGGGATCGTCGCGGGCGGCCTGATGGCGTGCGACCAAGTGCTCATCGCGTACTCGAACAAGGTCATGGCCGAGACGTTTTCAATCTGTCTCTTCTTGATGAGCACGGTGACATTGCTCATGTTCCTGGCCCAAAAAAAGCAAGTCTGGCTGTGGGTGTGCGGGGCGACGCTCGGGGTGGCGACGCTTGCGCACGGGAGCACGATCTATTACGTGATCATCCCGATCGCCGTCATTGCGAGTTGGGACGGGATCCCTGCGCGCAAGAAAGTTCGTTGGGCAGCGCTGCTGCTCGTGGCATCACTCCTCACGACCGGCGTGTGGCAGCTTCGCAACAAGATCGTCTTCGGCGTGTGGGTGGTCGTGCCGAAGGAACACACGCTTGTGCAAACGGCCGCGCGCGTGCGGGCCACGAAGCGTTCGGACAAGAGCTACGCCGAGTTGGCCACGGAGGCGCACCGGCAGGTGGACGAGGTGTTCCGGGAACGCTACGGCATTGAACGACCCGATTGGAGCGATGCAGAGCTGCGCCAGAAGTATTTTCCCCGCTTCCTTGAGACGCAAAGTCACGTTGCGATGGAAATGCTTGGAAACGACACCCGGGCCTTCGTGCGCGCCGCGTCGGCCAGCTTTCTGAAGATGACGGTGATGCCGCTTCCCTATGCGGAGATCTGTCGGTTCGCGGAGGCGCAACGCCTGGATGCAAAAGAGGAGAGCCTGCGGACGACGATGCTGCGTGCGTTCAAGGGTTTGCTGCGTGGTGAGTTTGGGCAGTTCCGGGAAGCGGTGGCGAAGATTTCGTTTTGCAAGTTCGTCGGCTTCGGTTGGAACGCGGCGTATTGGCTTGTGACGATTCCGGCTGCGCTGGTGGGGGGCTATCTTCTGATGCGACACCGCAACTGGCCGGCTTGTGTGGTATTACTCGGGACGATCCTGTATTTCGCCTCCGTCAGTTCCATTGCCCAAGCTGGAGACGGCATGCAGCGCTACCGGCTGCGGTTGCTGCCGTACCTCTATTGCGTGGCGGCAGTGGGATGGGTTGTTCTGTGGGATCGTCGAAGGTCGCGGCCCGTCAAGCCCGTCGCTGGATCAGTGGTTCCCCGTGGCAAGATGCGACCGTGGATGCGGCCTGTGCTCGACAGATTGTTGTTCCGTCCAATGCAGGCATCCTCACCTGCTTGGTGATCACAAACCGATTGCATGCTCCAAGTACGGATGGAATCGGACCGACTGTGCGCCTGGGGCGAGCTCGGTGTTACACTGACGAGCAGCGTGAGCGGCTCTCAGTCTCGACTGCGCGGGATTCATGCGCGGGCTTTCCATGCCTGCACGATTTGCTCAATCGTCTGGGGCAAAGAAACGGTGATGTCCCAACCGGGGTAATGGCTTCGCATCTTGCGCAGGTCGCTGTAGTAACAGATGTGGTCGCCGAGGCGCGCCTGCTCAACGTAGGTGTGCACTTGTTTCCTGCCCGTCAAGCCTTCTGTGATTTGGAACGCTTCGAGAACGGAGCAGGTATTGGCCTTGCCGCCGCCGAGGTTATAGACCTCGCCGCAGCGTGGCTTCTGGAAAAACTCATACATGAACCGAGCTACATCCAGCGAATGAATGTTGTCGCGGACCTGTTTGCCCTTGTAGCCAAAAATCTTGTACTCGCGGCCTTCGAGGTTGCACTTCACCAGGTAACTCAGAAAGCCGTGCAACTCGACGCCCGAGTGGTTCGGGCCCGTCAGACACCCTCCGCGCAGGCAGCAGGTCGGCATTCCAAAATAGCGACCGTATTCCTGCACCAGCACGTCGGCCGCGACCTTCGACGCGCCAAAGAGTGAGTGCTTGGATTGGTCAATCGGGAAGGTTTCAGGGATGCCGTGCTCATACGCCGGGTCGGCGTAGTCCCAGCGGGTGGGTAGTTCCTTCAGCGGGATCGCGTTGGGCCGGTCGCCGTACACCTTGTTGGTGGACATGAAGATGAACGGCGAGCCGGGGCAGAACTGCCGTGCTGCTTCGAGCAAATTGAGAGTGCCGACCGCGTTCGTATCGAAGTCATCGAACGGAATCGCCGCCGCGCGATCGTGGGAAGGCTGGGCCGCGGCATGAATGATCCCGTGCGGGCGCAGTGCCTTGACGAGATCGAGAATGCCTTGCCGGTCACGGATATCGAGTTCGTGGTGATGGAAGCGGGGCAAGGTCTTCGCCAGGCGTTCCTGGTTCCAGCGGGTATCTCCCTGCGCACCGAAGAACACGGCCCGCTGATTGTTATCAATTCCGTGAACGCTCGCACCTTGTTCATGGAAGAAAACGCACACTTCCGAACCGATCAACCCGGAGGAGCCTGTGATGAGAATCGTTCGTTTCCTCATGTGGCTTCAATCACTGCTATTCCGAGATGCTATGAAACGCAGCCTGAAAAGTCACCTCAAAGAGCACAGGGAAACATCACCCAAGCGAACCGCGCAAGCCGGAAGGCTGTCATGCTCCAAATTTGCTCTTGTCATTCGCCGATCCCCGGCGGTAAAAAGCGCATAGTTCTTTGATCGGTTGAGAAAGAGCCGGTGGCAGCCGGGTTCTCAACCGTCACCTCACGCGCCGGTGAACCGCGTTGGAACGCGGTTACGAACAGGGAATCCCGTGAAACTCGGGAACGGTTGCGCCACTGTGACTGGCTACGAAATTCCAGAAGCCACTGCTCTGTTGTTCAGGAGCGGGAAGGCGGAAAAGTAGGCACACGCCAGAAGTCAGGATATCGGCCCGCGCGTGCTCATACCCCGGGAGTGTCGGGGAAAACTTCTCCGCAGAAGAGAAGGATGAGGGTCAGCCGTGTTGTCGAGTGAGCCTTCGCTTCCGTTGCGGGAGCGAAGGCTTTTTTGTTGTCCGCCTCAGGCGGACGAGCCGCTCCACAGCCGACTGATTCCTCGCAGAACGAA
>CAZOTB010000097.1:0-17381 GCA_964582645.1 uncultured Verrucomicrobiota bacterium
ACGCGGCGACAGGTTGGCTGAGCGTGAACCGCACGGCCAGTTCAGCCTCGCGCGAATCGGTGACCGGTTGATACCAGCACTTCTGGTATTTCCTCCGGTCCGGATCGTTCTTCGGCCAGCTTTGCCGGGCCAGCATCTTCAACGCGAGGATCGTGACGCCTTTCGCCTTCGCCCTCTCGATGACTGCCGGGCCGAAGTTGCCTTTGTAGAACATGGCGAAGTTGATCGGGAACAGCACCGAGTCGAAATCGTACCGGTCCATCGCCGCGAACGCTGCCTCGGTTGAGTGGGCGGAGAATCCGATATGACGCACCTGCCCGGCTTGCTTCGCTTCGAGCAAGACCTCCATTGCGCCGCCTTTCGCAAACGCGGCGTCCACATCCTTCTCGACGTCCTTGATGCCGTGCAATTGATAGAGGTCGAAATGGTCCGTGTGGAGTCGCTCGAGCGAGCGCTTGAATTCCTTCTCTGCTGCTTCCCGAGTACGCTCCGTCGTCTTGCAGGCGAGGAAGACATCCTTTCGATACGGTCGCAGCGCTGGCCCGAGTTTGAGTTCGGCATCGCCGTAGGTGGGAGCGACATCGAAGTAATTGACACCGCGTTCGACTGCTTCGGCCACCAAGCGGTTGGCCTGCTCTTGGGGCGCATCAGTCACCAGAATGCCCCCGAATCCGATGGCGGAAAGTGGGACGCGGGCGCTGCCGAACGCGCGGCGCGGGAGTTTGGCTGGATTGCTGGACCGGACATTGGCATTCACGGTTTGGTCCCCTTGCTGCCCGGTGTTGCACCCGGCAACGATCGCCACGGAAGAAAACGCGGTCGCCTTGAGGAAGGTTCGGCGATCCATCGGCGATTTGTGGTTTGATTCCGCAGTCACCACCGCCAAGCAAAGTCTCCAAGCAACGGCTTGTCAAGGAGTCGGGCGGGGGAATTCAGCCCGGCGAAGGCAAGATCACTTCAGCGCCGCCAGCCGATCTTCATAGTCCTTCGCCATCAACGCGCTGATCAACTCCTCGATCTCGCCCTCCATCACCTGCGGCAGGTTCTGGATGGTCAAGTTGATGCGATGGTCGGTGACGCGGTTCTGCGGGAAGTTGTAGGTGCGGATGCGCTCGTTGCGTTCGCCAGTGCCGACCTGCGACTTGCGTTGCGCGGCGTACTTGGCGGCTTCCTCCGACTGGCGCGCTTCGAGGATGCGGGAACGCAACACGCGCATGGCTTTGACTTTGTTCTTCTGCTGGGAACGTTCATCGGCACAACGAACCGTCACGCCCGTCGGCTTGTGCACGATCTGCACGGCGGAATCGGTCGTGTTGACGCCCTGCCCGCCGGGGCCGCTGGCGCGACAAACGGTGATATCAAGATCGTCGGGCTTCAGTTCCACATCCACTTCCTCCGCTTCCGGCAGAATCGCAACGGTGACCGTGGAAGTATGAATGCGCCCGCTCGCCTCGGTGGCCGGCACACGCTGGACGCGGTGGACGCCGCTCTCGTAGCGCAGCTTGCGGAACACGTTTGTGCCGAGCACGGAGAACACAACCTCCTTGAGCCCGCCCCGCTCGGAGGTGCTCAAGTCCATCGTCTCGACCTTCCAGCCCTGCGTCTCGGCGTACTTGGTGTACATCCGGTAGAGGTCGGCGGCGAACAACGCCGACTCCTCGCCTCCGGCCCCCGCGCGGATTTCGACGATCGTGTTGCGGCTGTCGTTCGGGTCGGGCGGGAGGACGGCGCGCTCGAGCTCGCGGTACAGATCGGTCTCGCGCTTGCGAAGCGTGGCGAGGTCGTGCTCGATCAACTCCCGCATCGCGGCGTCTTTCTCGCCGGCGAGCAACTTCTCGTTGTCGGTGATCTGGGCGCGTACCCGGGCGTGTTCGTCCGCAGCGGCAAGCGTTTCCTTCAGCCGGGCGTGTTCCTTCGCCAGCTCCGAGCCGCGTTTCTGATCGGCAAACACGTTCGGGTCGCTGAGCATCTGTTCGACCTCGGCGAAGCGCCTGCGAAAGCTTTCGATGTGATTAAGAACGTCCATGCAACGGCCATGGGTTATTGGTTATTGGTTACTGGAGAATGGTAAAGCTGCGTGAAAACAAAAAGAGCGCAGAAGCCGGACTGGCTCACTGCGCTCGGAGGACGGCAGCTACTTCTTGGCGTATCGGCGCTGGAAGCGTTCGACGCGGCCGGCGGTGTCCACGAACTTCTGCTGTCCCGTGAAAAACGGATGGCACTTCCAGCAGATACCGACGTGCATGGCTTTCTTGGTCGAGCGCGTATGGATCGTGTTGCCACAGGCGCAATGGATCGTGGCCTCGACGTACTCGGGATGAATTTCCGCTTTCATGGTTTCCTTAAAAGGCCGCGCAATCTACGAGGACAAGACCGGGTTTGCAAGCCGAAATCTTGCGCCCAAATCCTGCACCGGCCTTCCAATCGGTGCATCCACAACTCGCCCGCGAACTGAAGGACGACTACAGCCGGCGTCGGATTTCCCGTTGCAGGGCGGGCTGCTTCATGCGACGCCATGCGACGGCCAGATGCGCCACGGCTTCGGCGCGGCGTTGTTCCAGATCCCGAACCAACAGCCGGGGCGGCGAGGGGCCTTCCCGCAACACCCGGGCGAGCGACACATCGGCGTCGTGGATTCGGCCGAGCGTTTGTTCGACATCATGCACCCGGCGGGTCAGTTTGTCGAAGGGCGGACCGAGGACGGATGCGAAAAAGCCGCCCAGATAACGCACCCGGCGAAATGCGATCCGCAGCCGATGCAGGTCTTCGGGCGATTGCGAGTGGCGGAGCCGGGCGAGCTTGGACGCGCGCCGCAACGCCTTGCGCAGGGAGCCACGCGCGAGTTTTTCAAGCGAGCCGGATGGTTGGGTCTTGATCGCACGGGGCAGCTCAGTTCGAAGGAAGCGTCCGATGCACAGACGCAGCCGGCCGAACGCCGCGCCGCCGAGATGACGATGCACGGTGACGAGTTGCAGCCGCTGCAATGATTGCTGGTGCGCGACGAATTTCCCCCAGCGACGATTGTCGGCCAGTTGCTTGCGCACCTCGTCGCGGGTGAGAAAGTCCACCCACACGTCCAGGTCGCGCGCGGGCCCGAGCGCGTCGTTCAGTCGCTTGAGGTCCTGATCAATTTGTTCGGCAGCGGTGCCGGTAAGCGGCTTGCGGAACGCGCGGAGAACCATGCGGAACCGCCGAATCGCCACGCGGACATCGTGCAACGGCTCGCTGGCTTTTCCTTCGAGCGCTCCGTCCACGTTTTTCAGCACGGTGCGAAAGTAAAGAAAGAGCAATCGTCGCGCAGCTTCCCGGACCGGCAAGCCGGGCACGACCAGGCTCGGGCGCGCGGTCTTCTTCGTGACCAGCAGCTTGAACTGGATCGCCACGGGAAAGCAGGCACGCCACAGATCCGCCTTTCGATTCGCGATGACGACGTTGTACGGGAAATGGGCGCAGCGGACGTTGACGCCGATGGCCCGCTTCATGTGCCGGACGCTGAGGATCGTCGTGTCCTGAAGGTGACAGTGGTCGAGACCGTCGGCGACCCGCAGGAAGGCCGCCAGTCGCAGGGCGCGCTGCGGATCGTTCACCTGCTCGAGCAACGGATGCGGCTGGTTCGGCTTTCGTCTTCCCGAATGGAACGGAATGGCTGCGGCAATGGAAGCGCATTGCGCATCGCGAAATCCACGCAATCCTTCGCGCAGCACAATCTCCGCGCTGACATCAGCGTGGCGTCGCGGGTTGGCGTTGTAGCCGATATCGTGGAGCCGGCAGGCGGCTTCGAGTAGAGCGCGGTCGCTGGAGGGAAGTCCGAGTCGCACTCGCGTCAGGTCAAACAGTCGAAGCGCCAACGCCGTGACGTGTTCGGTGTGAACGTCTTCGTTGTCATACTTGGCGCACAACTCGTCCACGGACAGGTATTGAGTCGGTGGCTGCGAGCGTGAGCGAGTGGCTGGAGGTGACTGCGACTTCATTTGTTCGCGGCGCTGGCCGGCAGTCGCGGCTCGAAGACCATGTGCCGGTTGTCCTGCGCCTGGTCGGCGGCCTCGCGCGCCTGCCGGTAAAAGACCTCCTGGGCGCGGATGGCTTTGCCGGGGCCGGGCGGTTTCAGCCGCTCGTAGCGTCCGTCGGGCAACAACCGACGGGCCTTCACGTTGTCCTGCATGGACGTTTCCAGGATCGCGATCAGCCGGTTTCGACACGCCATGTCCTCGACCGGCACAAGCAACTCGACGCGGCGATCGAGGTTGCGCGGCATCCAATCGGCGCTCGAGAGGAACACCAGCGATTCGCCGCCGTGATGGAAATAAAACACCCGCGCGTGTTCGAGAAACCGGTCCACGATGCTCGTGACGCGGATGTTCTCGCTCAGACCCGGCACGCCCGGCCGCAGACAGCAGATGCCGCGAATGTTCAAGTCAATCTTCACGCCCGCTTTCGATGCCCGGTACAGCGCCTCGATCACCTCGCGATGCACCAGCGCATTGAGCTTGGCCATGATCCGCGCATCCTGTCCCTGTTGGCAACGCTGGATTTCGCTCTCGATCAGGTCGAGCAGCCGGGGCTTCAACCCGTGCGGCGCGGCTTCAAGTCGCCGATACTGGATCGGCTGCGAGTAGCCCGAGATCGCGTTGAAGAACGCGGTGGCGTCGGCGGCGAGGTCTTCGTGACAGGTCAACAGACCCACGTCGCTGTAAATGGTGGCCGTGACTTCGTTGTAGTTGCCGGTGCCGAAATGAATGTAACGTCGGATGCCGGTCGGCTCGCGTCGCACCACGATGCAGACCTTGGCGTGGACCTTGAGCCATTTGAGCCCGTAGATGACGTGGACGCCTGCCTGTTCAAGCGACTCGGCCCACTCGATGTTGCGCGCCTCGTCAAATCGCGCTTTCAACTCGACCAGCACCGTCACCTGCTTTCCCTTGCTCGCGGCCCGCGCCAGTGCGGCGACGATGCGGCTGTTCTCGTTGGTGCGGTAGAGGATTTGTTTGATCGAGAGGACGTTCGGATCGTCGGCGGCCTGCTCGACGAACCGCACAACCGGCTCGAAGCTCTCGTACGGATGGAACAGCAACACGTCCCGCCGCGCGATCACTTCGAACAACGATGCACCCGGCGGCACCGCGGGCGAAGGCTGTGGCGGCCACGGCTTGTTGCGAAGCTTCTCGAAACCATCCAGCCGCACGATCCCCCAGTACGCGGTCAGGTCGAGCGGGCTCGGCGCGCGCTGGACTTGTTCCTCGACGATGTGCAACCCGCTGCACAGGAACTGGAGGCTCGGCGCGGAAATGCGCTCGTCCACCTCGAGCCGCACGCAGCCGCCGCGGCGGCGTTCGTCGAGCACTTCGCGCATCTGGGCGAGCAGGTCGCCGGCAAGGTCTTCGCGCGCGGACATGTCGGCGTTGCGCGTGATGCGAAAAGGAATGCACTCGAGCACCGGCTCGCCGGGGAACAGCCGCTCGACAAACTCGCCAATGACTTCACCGAGCAAAACGTACTGAAACCCTTTCGAGTCGGGCACGGGAATGAACCGCGACAGACTTTTCGGGAGGCGCACCACGGCGAATCGCGTCTTCTTCGGCGCGGTTCTCGAGGGTTTGATTCGCACGAGCAGATTGACTCCCAGCCCGGGCAGCAATGGGAACGTTGCGGTCGAATCCACCGCGACGGGAGTGATCACAGGATAGATGTCGCGCTCGAACACCTGTTCGAGATGATGGCGTTGTTGCACCGACAAATCGGCGATGCATGTGCGTTGGATGCCTTCCCGGGACAGTTCGGGTTCGAGCTGTTTGAAGAGGCAGTGGTACTGCTCCGCCACGAGCGCCCGGGTGCGTTTGCCGATCTCGGCCAGTTGCTGGGCGGTGGTCAATCCATCTGCGCCCGTCGTGTTTTGACCGGCTTCGAGCAGTTGCTGCAAGCCGCCCACGCGCACCATGAAGAACTCGTCCAGGTTCGATGCGCTGATGGCGAGGAATTTCAGCCGCTCGAGCAGCGGCACCGAATCGTCGCGCGCCTCCTCGAGCACGCGAGTGTTAAACTCGAGCCAGCTCAACTCGCGGTTTAGCAGCGGCGGTCGGGACTTAGCCATTCGCAATGATCCCTTCCGTTCCGAACGCGCCCCGCAGTCGCGGTTTCAGGCCGAACACCTGTTCGAACAGGTCGCCCTTCTCTTTGAGCGCGAGCTGTTCGAGCGTCAGGTCGGTCGTTTCCTGTGCCGTAATCAAGAACACGCCATCCGTTCGGGAGAACGTCACCTGTCGCAACTGTTGCGCGTGGTTACGGTCGAGCGCGTCGGCCACGCGCAGAATCGCGGCCAGCTTGGACACGGTCAGCCGGCTCTCCCGGTCGAGCGTGGCGTACTCCTCGTGGTACGGCTTGGGCGTAGCACGCCGGTGATACCGGGCCAGGAGGGCGATCAACGTCGTGTCCTTCTTCGTCAGGCCGAACAACTCGCTGTGCTGGATGATGTACATCGAATGCTTGTGATGACTCTGGTCGCTGAGGAACGTCCCCACTTCGTGCAGCAAGGCCGCGATTCGCAGGAGCAACTCGAAGCGTTCTTCCAGACCATGCTCCGGTTGCAGTTCGCGGAACAGCCGCACGCTCATGTCGGCCACGTGGAGCGAATGCTCCTGGTCGGCGTTGAACTTCCGCGCCAGCAACATCGCCGCGTGCACGGCTTGCTCGGCGAACTCGAACGTCCAGGCGCCGCGCACCGCCGATTCCTTCAGCAGCCCGTCCCGCAGCGACGCCTGCGCCACGAGGATCTCCTTCACGTGAAACGCCCGCGCTATGTGCTCGTACACCAGCAAGGCCGGGCCGACCGTTTCCGCCTCCTGATACGGGATGCGATATTTGCGGACGAGCTCGTCCACCGACACCGACACCAGCCGGTCGGTGATGTTCGTGAACGTCCGCAGATCCATTCGCTTGAATTTTTCCCGTTCCCACTGAGGCGAAACGAGGGAGGCAGCAAAGCGGGCGTCGCCGGACATCGCCACCAGGTAAGGCACTTCCTCGACGGCCACGCTCCAATAAAGCTGGTCCACGCTGCGTTTGATGTATTGGTCGAGGACGGCGCGGGCGCGTTCCGCTGGGGCACGGTAGGTTTCGAGCGTCTGCCGCATGCGCAGCGAGCCGAGCCGGGAGTTCCGGGCGAACGTGACTCGTCCTTCGCGCAGAAAAATCATTTCCGTACTGCCGCCGCCGACCTCGATGATCGCCGAATCGCTGCTCCGCAGCTTTGGATGCTCATGATAAATGTCGTGCACCGCGATGTATGTGAGCCGGTTCTCCTCGGCGCCTTCAATCGCCTCGACGTTGATCTGGGTCGCCATATAAACCCGGTCAAGGAACGCATCGCGATTTTCCGCCTCGCGCACGGCGCTGGTGGCCACCGCGCGGATGTTCTCGGGTTTGATCACGCCATACTCGGCCATCACGCGACGGAACGATTGCAGCGTCTTGACGCATTCCTCGATGGACGACGGCTCGATGTGACCCGTAGTGAACGTGTCTTTGCCGAGCTGCACCGCGCGCTGGAGTGATTCCAGGGAACGCAACGATCCGTCCGCCCCGATCTCGTCAATGCGCAGACGGATCGCGGTCGCGCCGATGTCAATCACCGCCACCACACGGGTGGGGCCGGCAACGGCGGAAACGGATGGTTTTGCGTCCTGACTCATGGCCTTACATGATCGAACTGTCCCGAAACCTACCAGAAGATCACCGAGATTTCTCCAATAATGTGACGAAGGAGTAACGGATGTGTCAGGATTCCGCAACGGCCGCGGGAGCAGGGAACTGGCTTGTTGCCGAACTGTCACAGAACGGAGACGCAACCGTCGCTCGGGTGCGCTTTCCTGCAGGCCATGAATCAGACCCTGGATCGAGAACGGTTCGTGTTGATCGCCGAGGACGAACCCGATACCGCGCGGCTTCTGCAGTACCACCTGCGGCGACACGGGTACCGCGCGGAGGTCGCGCCCGACGGATTGACCGCGCTTAACGACATCGTCGAGAGCAAGCCGGACCTCGTCATTCTCGACCTGATGCTGCCGCAACTCCACGGGCTCGAGGTCTGCCGGCTGGTCAAAGCCAGCCCGTTGATCCGACGCGTCCCGATCCTGATTCTCAGCGCCATGGCGACCCGCGAGGACATGGTCACCGGGCTCGAGGGCGGCGCGAACGATTACATGGGCAAGCCGTTCGAGATGCCGGAGTTGCTGCACCGCGTCAAGGTTCTCTTGCGACGATCGGACGACCAGGAGTAGGGGCGGCAGGCTGAACAAGTTGCTGGTGTTGGTCTGAGGACCGATGATACTGTGTCCCAGGGAACAACACGATGAGCAAACGCCCGTTAATCCGCGTGGCCATCAAAGGTCGCCAGACGACCCACCCACGCACTTCGGCCCGGACATTCCTCGTCGGGGTGGACCTGGGCGGCACAAAGATTTTGTCCGCGGTGTTCGATCCATACCTGAACATCCTGGCCCGGGAAAAGAAGAGCACCCAGCCCCAGCTCGGGCCGAAAGGCGTGATGGACCGCGTGGCCGACTGCGTCAGCGAAGCCCTGGCCAGCGCCGCGGTCCCGCATGCGTCGGTAGCCGCGCTCGGAGTCGGCGTGCCGGGCATGGTGGATTCCTCGCGCGGGTTTGTGCGCGTGGCTCCCAACCTCAACTGGCACGATGTGTCGCTCGCCCCGCAACTGGGGAATAAACTGCATATCCCCGTCGTCGTCGTCAACGACGTTCAGGCCGGCACCATGGCGGTGCAACACCTCGGAGCAGGACGGCAGTTGCGGGATTATGTGTGCATGTTCATCGGCACCGGCATCGGCGGCGGACTGGTGTTGCGCGGAGAATCCTACCGCGGCATTCACGGCATGGGCGGCGAGATCGGCCACATGGTCGTGGTGGCGCACGACGGCCCGAAGTGCGGCTGCGGCAATCGCGGTTGCCTCGAAGCGGTGGCCAGCCGCAGCGCGATTGTGCGGCGCATTGTCGCGGCCATGGAGAAGGGACGGAAGACGGTCGTGCGCGATCTGTGCGACGGCGACACGTCGCGCATTCGCAGCCGGATCCTCGCCGAGGCATACCGCGAAGGCGACAAACTCGTGCGCGAGGTAATAGACGATGCGTGCGAGTACCTCGGCATCGGCGCGGCGAACCTGATCAACGTGCTCAATCCGCAGGCCGTGATCCTCGGTGGCGGCTTGATCGAGGCGCTGGGAGACAAACTGTTGCCCCGCATCGCCAAAGCCGCGCGCGCTCACGTCATGGCCGCCAGCGCCGAACGGGTGCGCATCCTCGACTCCGGTCTGGGCGACGATGCCGGCATCCTCGGCAGCGCCATCGCCGCGCGCATGGGCTCCCATGCGCTCGGCGCCTGACGCCGGCGATCCCACTCGTCACCTTCTCGTCACACAACCGTTGCCTGGCTGTGTCCTTTCCGATAAAACATGGGCGCATGGCAGATACGATTCTCGTCGTGGATGACGAGCAGGATGTGCTCGATCTCGTTGTTTTCAACCTGCAACGAGCAGGCTACCGTACCCTTGCGGCGCGCGACGGGTCGTCGGCATTGCAGAAGGCGCAGGAGCAGCAACCGTCGCTGATCGTCCTCGATCTCATGCTGCCGGGAATGGACGGCACCGAGGTCTGCAAACGACTCAAAGCCGACCCGAAAACGGCGGCCATCCCCGTGCTCATGCTCACCGCGAAGGCCGAGGAGGTGGATCGCCTCGTGGGACTGGAATTGGGCGCCGATGATTACGTGACCAAGCCGTTCAGTCCGCGGGAGGTCGTGTTGCGCGTGAAATCCATCCTGCGCCGGGCCAGGGGCGAGGCGAAACCGACCGAAGTTTTCAGGCGCGGCGAGTTGACCGTGGATACCGCCCGGCACGAGGCCACCGTCAAAGGCAAGGCGCTCGATCTGACCGCGACCGAGTTCAAGCTGCTGGTGACGCTCCTGGAACGACAAGGACGCGTTCAGTCGCGGGAGAGGTTGCTCCAGGACGTGTGGGACTATTCGCCCGACACCGACACGCGCACCGTGGACACGCATGTCCGTCGGCTGCGCGAGAAGCTGGGCAAGGCGGCCGGTCTCGTTGAAACCGTGCGCGGCGTCGGATACCGTCTTGCCGAGAAAACTTGAAACTCGCGCTGCACTGGAAATGGTTCTGCGGACTTGCCGCACTCATCGCCGGGCTCTTGGTGGTGGCGTACGTGTGGATCGGATACGCGCTGCCGCCGTTTCTCGAACAGCGCATCCGCACCGAGTTCGAGCGGGACGCGTTCCTCGCGCGTGAAGCCTTCCTGCCGATTCTCTCCGACCCATCGCGAACGAGCGAAATCAACCCCCTTGCGCACCGTCTCTCCGAACAGACGGGCTTGCGAGTCACCGTGATTGCTCCCAACGGCGCGGTGTTGGGGGAATCGGACAAACCTGCCGGTCAGCTCTCGACCATCGAAAATCATCTCCAACGGCCCGAGGTGCAGGCGGCGCTCCGCGGCAGCGCCGGCATCTCGAAAGGCCACAGCACCAGCGTGGACGTGGACCTGTTGTACGTCGCGGTCCCGGCACAGCAGGGGCAGCGGCTTCTTGGGTTTGTGCGCGTGGCATTGCCGTTGCACGAGATTGCCGCGACCACGTCGCACGTGCGGCGCGTGGTCGCCGTGGCCGTGGTAGGCGTGGGGCTTGTTGCGCTCCCGGTCATGTTGGTGCTCACGCGTCGCGTGACCAGCCCGATCCTGCAGATGAGCGCTGCGGCAGGACAGATCGCGCGCGGGACTTTTCCCCACAGCCTTCGGATTGAAACGGGCGATGAACTGGCCCAACTGGGCACCGCGCTCAACGACATGTCCGCCCAGCTTCAAGCGCGACTCCGCGAACTGGCCGCCGAAAAAAACGAACTGGCCGCCGTGCTCGCAAGCATGACCGAAGGCGTCCTGGTCGTGGACGCCGCAGGCAAGGTGCGCTTGATGAATGAGGCGTTCCGCCAGCAGTTCCAGATTGGCGACGAAGCGATAGGGAGAACAATCATCGAGGCGGTTCGCAATGTTCACCTGCAGGAGATGGCAGAACAGGCCCGAAACGGCGGCAGGACCGCAGGACGAGAGATTTCATTCCTCACGCCGGTCGAGCGCATCTTCGACGTGGATGCAGCCAGCCTCCGCGGCAGCGACGGCTCGCACGCCGGGACGGTGGTGGTGTTTCACGACATCACCCGGATCAAACAACTCGAAAACCTGCGCAAGGAATTCGTGGCGAACGTCAGCCACGAGTTGCGGACGCCGCTTTCGATCATCAAAGGCTACGTCGAAACGTTGCTCGACGAGCAGCCGGTCGAGGAGCAGGACGCGAAGCAGTTTCTCCGGACGATCGAAAAGCACAGTCGCCGGCTCGAAAGCCTGATTGACGATCTGTTGACGATTTCCGCGCTCGAGTCCCAGCAGACGCGACTGGACCTGGCTGCGGTCTCGTTGCGCGCGATTGCCACCTCCGTCATCGAGGAGCTGGCGGCGCAGGCGACCCAGAAATCCATTTCCGTCTCCATGGACATCGGTGACGCCATCCCGCCCGTCCGAGGCGATCCCCAGCGGTTGCATCAGGTCTTCTTCAACCTGCTCGATAACGCCGTGAAATACACCGCGCCGGGTGGACGCGTCACCGTGACGGCGGGCGTCAAAGGCAACGAAGTCGAGGTTGGCGTGGCCGACAACGGCCCCGGCATCGCCGCGGAACATCTGCCGCGGGTATTCGAGCGGTTCTATCGCGTGGACAAGGCGCGCAGCCGTGAGTTGGGCGGCACCGGACTGGGGCTGGCGATCGTCAAACATATCGTCCAAGCCCATGGTGGACGGGTCTGGGCGGAGAGCGAGATCGCAAAGGGCAGTCGGTTTTTCTTCACACTGCCGCGCGCTTGCTAATTTGGGCGCGGGTTGCAACACTCCGTCACCATGGCAACGAAGAATCTGATCGCTGTGGATCTCGGCGCCGAGAGTGGCCGCCTGATCCTTGCAACCTGGAACGGTCGGAAGCTCACCACGCGCGAGATCTATCGCTTCCCCAACGGCCCCTTGCGCTGGAACGGGTCCTTCCGTTGGAACGTCGTCGAGCTCTGGGCACAGATCCTGAAAGGACTCACCGTCGCCGCAAAGGAAACGGGCGGCAAGGTGGACAGCATCAGCGTGGACAGTTGGGGCGTGGATTTCGCCTGGCTCGACAAGAAGGGCGAACTGCTCGGCTTGCCGTATTGCTACCGAGACAGCCGGACAGACGGAATCTATGAAAAGGCGTTCCGTATCATGCCGCGCGAACGGATCTACGACATTACCGGCATCCAGTTCATGAGCATCAACACCTTCCCGCAGATGCTCGCGGCGAAGTGGGGCAATCCCGCGTTGCTCGAAGCCTCGTCGGGTTTCCTGATGATCGCGGAGTTCTTCCTGTGGCTGCTCAGTGGCGAGCGGGTATGCGAATACACCCTGGCCAGCACGAGCCAGATGCTCGACGCGCGGACAGGCGATTGGTCGAAGCCGCTGCTCCGGGCGTTCGGCATCCCGGCCCGACTGTGTCCGCCCGTGGTGGCTTCGGGTACCAAGCTTGGGAAGCTTCGCAAGGACGTCGCGGAGGCGACTGGATTGAGGAACACGCAGGTGATCGCCACCGCCAGCCACGACACCGGCGCCGCCGTGGCCGGCATTCCTTCGACGGGCGAGGATTGGGCATTTATCAGTTCGGGCACGTGGTCGCTGATCGGTACCGTGCTGCCGAAACCGTGCATCACCCAAGAAGGCGCTGCCGCCAACCTGACCAACGAAGGCGGCGCGGGCGGCGGCATTCGTTACCTGAAGAACGTCGTCGGCCTCTGGTTATTGCAGGAGTCGCGTCGTATCTGGGAGGCGCAAGGCAGGAAGCTGGGCTATGCCGAGTTGACGGCGATGGCCCAGAAGTCCCCGACGCCCAGGACATTGCTGGATGTGAACGATCCCGCACTGCTCAAGCCGGGGGATATGCCTGCGCGCATCAACGCTCAATTGAAGCGCAAGGGCGGTGCGCCGGTGAAAGACGTGGGGGCGATGACGCGGTTGATCCTCGAGAGCCTCGCCGCCGAGTATGGTGTGTTGGTGCGCGATTTAACGCGGATCACCGGCAAACGTCTGACGCGTATGCACATCATCGGCGGCGGTTCGCAAAACCAATTGTTGAACCGCCTGACGCAGGAACGGACCGGATTGAAGGTGCTGGTCGGACCGACGGAGGCGACTTCCCTGGGCAACCTGGCCATTCAACTCGCGACGCAGGAGGGGAAGGTCACACCTTCGACCATCGCTGCGTTTGCCCGCCGATTCGGGCAGGCGAAGACATTGTCACCGTAGCCGCGAGCGTGAGCGAGCGGATTCTCAATCCACGCGCTCACGCTCGTGGCTACTTCCGAAAACAAAACGCCCCTCGCATTTCTCCGAGGGGCGTTTCGGTTAAACCTCGACCCTTCGAGCTGTCGCTGCCTTAGAACGAATAGGAAGCGTCAGCCGACAAGGTGACTTGCGTCCCTTGGGGATGGAAGGGGCTATCAGCAGCAGGTCCGGGCGCACTGGCCTGGTCCACGCGTCCTTCAAACCGCATGAGCAGGTTTTTCCAGACGTCAATGCCGATCGTGCCTGTCACTTCCCACGTATTCACCGGCTTGGGCGAAGAACCAGCACCGGGATCTCCGACAATGTTCGGATCGAATCCGGAACGATTGATGCCGAAGATGGCGCCGTGTCGGGCATGCAGGTACTCTGCACGTCCTGCCAGGTACACCTTCTCGGTCGCCTGGACCTTGCCGTAGGCGCCAACGCCCCAGAACTGCTCGGTATGGTGGTTGTTCACAGCCTTCTGCTGCACGCCGAAGACCGAATCCGCACCAATGAGCACCTTCTCGGTGGGCTTCCAGTTCATCACTCCATTGACATAGCGGAGCGTCGAAGCCGACGTGCCGATGCCGCCGAACGCCGTATCCGACGTGCGGGCGTCACCGAGGAAGGTCGAGACACCCAGCGAGAAGGTCCCGCTTGAGTTCCGGAATCCCTGCCGGGTGATCAGCGCCGGGCTCACGTTGTCGTCTTCGCTCCAGCTATTCCAGCCGTTGACCAGACCGATCTGTGTGTCAAACGTGTCGTTCCACCGATGGGCCGCCAATATGCCGGTGTACCCCAGCGGCTCCGCAAAGGTGAACAACAGACCACGCGAGAAGTTCAAGTTGGCCGGGCCTTCGATCACTTCGTAGCCGGACAGCGCCACGAACCGACCGAACTTGAAGTCAATCCCGTTTCCGACTGGTACTCGAAACGCCACGTAGCCTTGTTCGAGATACAACCCCATCCCTTGCTCCTCGGGGTTGTCATCGTCTGCGTCGAAGAACGGTCCACTCGACCCTTCGGCGCGGTTTAACTGGGTCGCGTCGTCGCCAAACAGCAGGTCCACGCGATATCCGGCCGCCCAGTCACCTTCACCCAGCGGCTTCTCAAGCACGAGCTTGATGGCGTTGAGTGTGAACCCTTCATCATTGTCGAATGCACGCCAATGGTTCACATAGGTCCCACTGGTGTATCCAGGGTCTCTGCCGTTCCTTCGGTTGTTGTCTGCAGCGCCGCCATCCACGTTGAGCACGTATGACGCTTGCACATAACCGCTGATCGTGGTCGCTTCCAAGAATTCCAACGTCTTGGGAGCGATCTTTTCTTCAGCGGATGCACCCACTGAACCAAGGCCGACGATCGCAGCCGTGCACAACCCTGTTACCAACAACTTCTTTCTGTTCATGAACAGTTCTTCCTCCACGTTAGGTTGTCCCCCGTCCAACGGGGCTTGTTTTTTGTTCCCACCCGCGATGCATGTCCCCCCCGAGAAACCCAGACTGTCCGCGACTGCTGCTGTTGAGCAGGGCGTGGTTACAATCCAAGTGTCCTAAGGAAAACGACACCTCGGGCACAACTAAGAGCGAGAACTAGCACGCGACTCCAAATGCCCGCAAGAAAAAAAACATGATCTTTTTGGCGCATTTTTGGCCTTTTTCGACGTTTTTTCAATCCAAGGCGAAGAAAAACCTCGATTTCAACCCTGTTTCGCATGCCGGTGGAGGCCTTGGGCTGCTGAGCGGGTTTTCTCGGATTCTGCAGGCGGCTGGCAACGACACGCCACTCTAGTGGACGCAAGATAGCTCAAGTGCACTCGCAGCCTTGGTCTCTCCAAATCGCGGTTCCAGGTTCAACGTCCGGATGAACTGGGCGTTTTCGCATTCGCACAAAAGCCTTGCCGTGGCTGGCGCGGTTCGCTACTCCACTAGACCAGCACGACGCCAGGCGCATCGTTGGGATGAAGAACATTGTCTATTTTGACCTCGAAACACAGCGTTCCGCCGACGAGGTGGGAGGCTGGAATCACAAGAAGGACATGGGGATGTCCATCGGTGTCACGTACAGCAGCGCGGAGAACGAATATCGCATCTTCGACGAACGCCGCGTGCAGGATTTGATCAAGACGCTTTTCCGCGCAGACCTGGTGGTGGGTTTCAACATCGTGAACTTCGATTATGAGGTGTTGCACGGCTACACTCCTCTCGACCTTGGCCAAATCCCTACACTCGACTTGATGGTCGAGATTGCAAAAGGCGCGCCATTCCGCCCATCCTTGGACGGGGCCGCGCAGGCAACGCTCGGTGCGGAGAAGGTCGCCGATGGCCTGCAAGCGATCCGCTGGTACCGGGAGGGCAAGCTGGTTGAAATCGCGGAGTATTGTTGCTACGACGTGAAGATCACCCGGTTGTTGCACGAGTACGGCCGGGAGAATCGCCAGGTGTTTTTCATGAATAAGTTCGGGCAGAAACTGTCGGCAAAAGTTGACTGGTGACGCGCGGCGATTGCTTGTATATTCCGCCGCCCTCGAAACCTCGTATGAAGGAGTCAGGAAGTGAGATTCAAGTCGGCACGCTCGATGACCGCGTGTGCGTCCGCGTCGAGGGCAAAGGTACGCACCTGAACAGCCCTTCGCTGCGCGAGTTCCTGTCCGGCATGATCGAAGGCGGCTACCGCACCTTCCGCCTCGACCTGAGCCGCTGTACGTACATGGACAGCACGTTTCTCGGGATGCTCGTCGGCGTTTCCCTGCAACTCAAACGGGTCTGTCCCGCGCGCATCACGATCCTCGATGCCAACGCTCGCAACAAGGAGTTGTTCCAGACGCTCGGAATCGAGCAGTTTTTCCAGTTCGAGAACGGATCGCCCGCGGTGTGTGTGTGCGAGAGCGAACTGAAATCGTTGCCCGAGGCGAACGTCTCGATGGAGGCCAAGGCCGAAGGGATGCTGGCGGCGCACGAAGCCTTGATCAAAGCCGACGAACGAAATGTCTGCCGATTCAAGGACGTCATCACCTTCCTCAAAGAAGACCTCGAACGAATCAAGGCCTCCAAGCCGGACAAACCGCGGAGTTGAAGCGCCGTGATCCCCGGGCCATTCGTCACGGTCGTGTTCTTTGTCGCGCTCGGCGTGATCGCCTGGCTCTATTTTTCGTTGCGCAAGCAGGCGATTCAACTCCAGAACCAGCGCGACTCGCTCATGCAGGAAAAGAAGATCGTGTTCGATTTCCTGCACGACATGGGCGAGGCGGTATCAACCGAGAACGTCGGCCAGGGTGAGTTCCTCGACATGGTCCTGCGGTGCGCCGTTCGCACGATGGGTGCCCAGTCGGGCGCGATCTTCCTGCTCGACGAACAGAAGAAACTCCTTACCGCCGCGGTCGTCGTCGGCGCGTTCCCGCCGCCCCATCCACTGCCGCAGACAACAGCCAGCGCGAAGGTGGCGAGCAAGTCGCGTTTCCTCGAACAGGCCATCAAGGCCGAGCCGCAGAAGGTGGGGGAGGGAATCATCGGCGGCGTCGCGCACTCCGCCGAGCCGGTGCTCATCACGAATGGCGCAAACGATCCGCGCGTGCCGAAGTTCGACGATCCGATCTGGCGGATCGAGACGATGATGGCGGTGCCGCTGCTGTTGCGCAACGAGACGCTCGGCGTGATGGCCATCGTCAACAAGAGCGGCCCCGCGCCGTACACCGAGGGCGAGTTGAGCGTCTTCACCTCGCTCGCCGACCAGGCCACGCTGGCGTTGTTCCACAGCAAGTTCCACCAGCTCCAGCAGGAGAAGACGCGCATGGATCGCGACCTCCAGATCGCGCGCGACATCCAGACATTGCTGTTGCCGCCCGCTCCGCCGAAGGTCAAGGGGTTCGACCTCGCGGGCACCTGCGTCGGCCTCGCCGAGAAAGGCGACGTGCTCGAGGGCGAGGCCCAGGTCGGCGACGCGCTGGTCGGCGTTCCCTCCAACGGCTTCCACTCGAAC
>CAZOTB010000097.1:17391-24028 GCA_964582645.1 uncultured Verrucomicrobiota bacterium
TACGATTTCTACCCGATTGACGAACACCGCCTCGCCATCGGCATCGCCGACGTGTCGGGCAAAGGCGTGCCCGGCGCGCTCATGATGGTCATGTGCCGGAGTGTGACGCGCAGCAAGGCGACCTCCTACCGCAACGCGTCCTCGGTGATGAAAGAAGTGAACCGACTTCTGTCCGGCGACATGAAAGCCGATATGTTTATCAGCATGTCGTACGCGATTCTCGACACCGCGAAGCGCACGCTGTCCGTCGCGCGCGCGGGACACGAGCCCGCGCTGGTGGTGCGCGCGGCAACGCACGCGGTCGAGGCCGTGTTCCCGAAGGGCATGGCGTTAGGAATTGACAACGGCGAGCACTTTGATTTGGCTATCGAGGAAACCACGATTTCGTTGGCCGCCAACGATGTTGTGGCGTTCTACACGGATGGCATTACCGAGGCGATGGACGCGCAGGGGCAGGAGTTTGGACGCGAGCAATTCCAGGAAGCGTTGCGTGTCGCCGCAGGCGGGTCGAGCCAGGAAATCCTGGGCAACGTCTGCGAGCGCATCAAACGGTTCATCGGTACGCATCCGCAACACGACGACATGACGTTGGTGGTGATCAAGGCAACATGAAACCGCTCAGGGAATTCGAAGTGCAACGCCAGACCAAGGGCGAGGTGCAGGTCCTCCGCCTGATCGGGCCGCTCGACGATTATACCTTCAACCAGTTGCAGGTTACGCTGAACCGCTGCCGCGCCGACGGCCAACGCAAGATTGTCATGGAGTGCAACGACCTCGACCACATGAGCACCACCGCGATCGAGTCTCTCGCCGAGTACTGCCGACAAGTGCGCGACGAAAAGGGCGAGGTCCTCCTCGCGAGCCTGTCGGACAAAATCCTGAACATGATCGAGGTGCTCGGACACACCGCCGATTTCAAAGTCCTCGATAGCGAGAAAGACGCCGTCAAACAGCTCGACCCCGAGTTCAAGGAAGAGGAAGAGAAGACCAAGATCATCTGAGTCGCGGTGGCTCGGCTACTTCCGAACAGTTGCCGGGGCGATGACAGAGCGGGCGCTTGCAAAATTCCCTCCTGCCCGTAGAGTTGCCGCCGAAGCGACGGAATGGAGTGTTCCGTCCCGTGATTCAATTTCCATGCAGAAACAACCCAAACAGGAATCATCCGAGCAGCCCGAGCCGGTCCCCAGCGCGGTCGTGGACACGGGGCCAGCCCCCGAGACGCCGACCCAGGCGCCGCCTCCGCCCGGCCACGAGGCGCACCCGCACGACCATGGCAAGAAAACCAAAATCGACGCCGCCGAACTGGAGACCTTGAAGGCGAAAGCTGCCGAGGCGGAGAAGTACTACGATCAGTTCCTGCGGTCCCGGGCCGAGTTCGATAACTACCGGAAACGGCAGGCACAGGAGCGACAATACATTGAACTGACCGCCAATGAGCGGATTTTTCAGAAGCTGCTCGGCGTCCTCGACAACTTCGAGCTCGCGGTCGCCAGCGCCGAGAAGGTCAACGGCGGCAAGGCAATGGTGGACGGGATCAAGATGCTGCAGAACCAGCTCCAGGGCGTGTTGCGCGACGCCGGCGTCGAGGAGATCGCTGCATTGAACAAAAAATTCGATCCGAATCTCCACGAGGCGATTCAGCAGGTCGAGTCCGCCGAGCACGAGGACGGCACGGTGATTCAACAAGTGCGGAAGGGCTACAAATTCAAGGAGCGCCTGCTTCGGGCCGCCACGGTGATCGTTTCGAAAAAGCCCGAACTCTCTGTGCCCGCTCCGGTCGAGGAAAAGAAACAATGACGTGTCGCCGGCTCCCGACTCTCGACACTCCACTCTCCACTCTCCCCCATGGCCAAGCGTGACTATTACGAAGTCCTCGGCGTGAACCGCGACGCCACCGAGGACGATATCAAGAAGGCGTATCGCAAGCTCGCGCTCAAGTATCACCCGGACAAAAACCCCGGCGATAAATCGGCCGAGGAGAAGTTTAAGGAGATCGGCGAGGCCTACGAGGTGTTGAGCGACGCCCAGAAACGCGGCGCCTACGATCAGTTTGGCCACCAGGCATTCTCGGGCGCGGGTCGGACCGCGGGCGCGTATCCTGGCGGCGGTGCCGGAGGGTTCCACGATCCGTTCGAGGTTTTCCGCGAAGTCTTCGGTGGCGCTGCCGGCGGCAGCATCTTCGAGGAGTTCTTCGGCGGCGAAGAAGCGGGTGGACGACGGGGACGCACGGGCGGCCCGCAGCGCGGTTCGGACCTGCGGTATGAGATGGAGATTACGTTCGAGGAGGCCGTGTTTGGCGCGGAAAAGGAAATCAACATCTCGAAGCTCGATCAATGCGGAGAGTGTGACGGCACCGGCGCGGCCCCGGGCAGCGGACTCAAGAATTGCAGCGCGTGCGGCGGGCGCGGCCAGATCGTGACCTCGCGCGGCTTTTTTACCATGGCGCAGACCTGTCCGCGTTGCCAGGGCGCGGGGCGGATGGTCGAGAAACCCTGTCACCAATGCCGGGGCGAAGGACGCGTCGAGCGACAGAGCAAGATCAAGGTGCGCATCCCTGCCGGCGTGGACAACGGATCGCGGTTACGCAGCGCGGGCAACGGCGAGAGCGGTCATCGCGGGGGGCCGCCGGGTGATTTGTACATCGTGCTCCACGTGCGACCGCACGAGTTGTTCGTTCGAAATGGGGACGACCTACTTTGCGAGGTCCCGGTCAGCTTCGCCACTGCGGCGCTCGGTGGCGAGGTCGAAGTGCCCACCCTCGATGGCTCGGAGAAACGGATCCGCACCGCATCGGTCAAAGTGCCGCCGGGCACGCAGAGCGGGACGGTGTTCCGACTGAAAGGCAAGGGCGTGACAAACGTGCAGGGCTATGGTCGCGGCGATCAGCACGTGCGCGTGCTCGTCGAAGTGCCGACGCACCTGAACTCGACCCAGCGCAAGAAGCTGCTGGAGTTCGCCGAATCGTGCAGCGCCGACACCAACCCGATGAGCAAGTCCTTTTTCGAGAAGGTGCGGAGGATGTTTAGTTGAGCCGTTATTCGTTACTGGTTATCGGTGATTCGTTACTCAAGATTCGGATTCCAAGAGTTCCAAACAACCAATCACCAATCACCAATCACCAATCACCATCCCCATGCACCGCTTCCACCTGCCTCCCGAGCAAGCAAGGTCCGCGTCACTCGTGCTCACCGGCGCCGAGGCGCATCATCTGGCAAATGTGCTTCGCGCGAAGGAAGGCGACCGTGTGACAGTGTTCGACGGCGAGGGCCAGGAGGTGATCTGCACCGTGGCGAAGCTGGAGAAGTCGCGCGCCACCCTCAAGGTGTTGCAGCGTTCAGCCACGCCGCCGCTGCCGTATCACCTGACGCTGGCCCAGGCGGTGCCCAAGGCGCGGAACATGGATTTCATTTTGCAGAAGGCCACCGAGCTCGGCGTCCAACGGATCGCGCCCATCCTTTCCGCGCGCACCGTGGTGCAGCTCGAAGCGGACGAGATCGGCACCAAGCTCGAACGCTGGCGACAGATCACCATCGAAGCCGCCAAACAATGCGGCGCCAACTGGTTGCCGGCCGTCGAGCCGCCCCAGAAGCCGGGCGAGTTCTTCCGCTCCGCAAACCGCAAGCATCTCAACCTCATCGGTTCGCTTCAGCCCGATTCGCTCCCACTGCCGCGTCTCCTCGCCGAGTATCGCGAAGAACACGGCGCGCGTCCCCGGCAAGCGACGATCGTGATCGGCCCCGAGGGCGATTTCACGCCTGCGGAACTCGCCGACGCGCGCAGCGCTGGGTTTCGTCCGCTCACGCTCGGCCCCCTCATTCTGCGCAGCGAAACCGCCGCGGTGTACGCCTTGAGCATCCTGTCCTACGAACTTCAGCAGGCAATGGGATAGGTCTGTTCAATCTCGTCCGCGGACACGCGGAGGGGAGTGTCGAACGAAACCCATCAAGCCGACCAGTTCTCGCAGGCAAGACCCTTCACGCGAGAGAAATGGGTGGTGTTGTTGGTGACGAGAACTGCGCCAAGTGCTCGCGCATGGCCCGCAATCAGAAGATCCATGGCGCCAATGGTGGCGCCCCCGTCTCCAGACCATGCCGCACGACTCCGGAATGCTCGGCCGCCTCGGTGGCGTCGAAATCCCACATCTGGAAAGGAGTCAACACTTTGCGCACCGCCACGATCCCGCTTGCGTAGTCGCCGCTGTTGCGCGCCCCAGATTCCAGTTGGGCGACAGTGATTGCCGAGAGCCCCACGTCGTCACCGTTGGCCTGACAGGGGCGCGCCCGCTGTTGGATTCGGGCCGCCAGGCGCTGCCGCTGCTTCTCCCGCTCATTGTGGGTCGAACTCAACTTCAGACCGCGCACCATGAAAATGAAGGTGTCGGTGTCGAGCATCTAGATCATCGGCGCCAGTTCCTGCGTTCCAACGGTGGCTGCCGTCGGGCAGCCATGAACTCATCGGACCGTTCGCGGCAACCTTCCTCGAAGAGCTCCCACGGATCACGCTCGATGACGAGAAATCCAGCCGATGTTTTCTTCAGAAACACTTCCTCCGGACCCACACGAAACTCGCGAGGCAAGCGAATGGCCTGGCTTCGACCATTCATGAACACTTTGGCCGTGGCCAGGGTATGGTCTATACCACATCGTATATGCCAACGCGACTGGCCTTCCCACCGTCCACAGTAGCACCCAGAAATTTGCCGAGGTTCTTCTTCTCCCACTCGATCGCTTCCCGGTACTGCGCGAACTTCCGCTCGTCGGCGCGGAATTCCTTCGAGTGAATGACCCGGCGGCCGTTCCGTTCGCCTTCCTGCCCCCGCGCGGCGTGGAGCATCTCGTGATAGACGATGAACTCGACGAAATACCGTGGCACATCCGGCGCGTCCAGGCGCGGGTGAATGCGCACGAGGTTCTGTGTGTGCGAGTAGGTGCCGAAAGTGAAATGGCGGCGCGCCCGGCTGCGCGTCCGGCGTCCCCAGGTGATGGTGCAGGTGAGCTTGCCGTCGAAGTACTGGGCGTTGATTGAATGGCGCAGCTCGTCCAAATCATAGAGCCGCCCGATGGGGCGGAGATGCACCCGGTCGCCCCGAGGCCGCAGTCGGGGCTCCCACATTGGGGTTTGTCCGTCGAGGGGAAGTTCCGCTTGTTCGGGGGGCCGGTAACTGCGGATGAAACGGCGAATGACCTCCCTCGCCTTTGCTCGAGGACCGCGAATCCAGTTCGCCAGCGCCTCGTGAATCTCGCCCGGGGCGTCGAGGAACATCCGATGGGCTCGGACAGTGAGGCCGCCGTCAGGGCGTTGCTTGAACGAAAGCAGTATCGAACGATTCTCGGTGATGACGAGTTGGATAGACTTGTTGGTTGTGTTCGAGAGCCACTGTTGGAATGACGGCGCCTCCATGGTCAGCAAAATCCAAATCCGAAATCCGAAATCCGAAACAAATCCGAATTCTCAAAATGCGGAAATGACACAAACGCCCCCGTGGGCCCGGCAGGTTGCTTTCTCGTGTCCTTCATTCGGATTCCGAGTTTGTGTCGGATTTCGGATTTTCCCTATTTGACCTTCTTGGCGTCGCCCCAGAGCCGTTCGAGGCCGTAGAACTCGCGCAGGTTGTCGCGCATGACGTGGACAATGACATCCACGTAGTCCATGACCATCCAGTTGCTGACAGGACGACCGTCAATATGTGCGGCGCGGACCCCCTTTTCCCTGAGCTTGAGTTCGATCTCGTTGACGATGGCTTTGAGGTGCGGCTCGCTCGTGGCGGAGCAGATGACGAAGAAATCCGCCATCGTGGACAGGCCACGCAGGTCGAGGATGTTGATGTTGGTTGCCTTTTTGCCGTCGGCCAGCTTCCGACAGGCTTTGGCGAGGCTTATTGGTTTGATGACTACAGATTCCCCTTTCTAACTTTTCGATACAAACCGTGTTTTTCGATGTAACTTTGAACCGCTACCGGCACCAGATACCGCACCGATTGTCCTTTCCGCACTCGTTCCCGGATTTCCGTGGACGACACCGCAAAGGGATGCGCCTGCAACGTCAGTGGACGCAAGCCGGGAAGCCGTCGATTCTCGAATCGAAACCGCTTCTCCCCCGGGCGCAACACCGCGATGACCCGGCAGAGTCGCGCCAGTTCAGCAGCGCTGCGCCAGGTGTGGAACTCGTTCAGGCTGTCCGAGCCGATCAACAGAAACAACTCCGCTCGCGGGTGAAGTTTCCGCAGCGTCCGCATGGTGTCAACCGTGTATGACACACCGCCCCGGCGCAGTTCGATGTCGCTCACGGCGAACCTCGGATTATCACGCGTGGCCAGTTTCACCATGGCAAGCCGATGCCGATCGGGCGCGAGATACTCACCCCGTTTGTGCGGCGGCGTGGCGGCGGGAATGAACAGCACTTTCGACAGTCCGAACGCCTCGAGGGCATCCTGCGCAATGAGGAGATGGCCGAGATGAATCGGGTTGAACGTCCCTCCAAAAATCCCCAGCTTCAACGCTCTTGCTTACTCCGTTTCAAGGTTCGCGATCATGTTACTCCCGTCCGCCGCAGCGTAAAACGAAAAGCCGGTGAACGCAGCCGCGAGCGTAAGCGTGTGGCTCTCCGCTCGCTTACGCTCGCGGCCACCCGCCGAAAT